>NZ_JBIWKA010000002.1:0-73742 GCF_044765445.1 Streptomyces sp. NPDC102467
GGACGGTGCTGGAACCACTCCGGATGCTTCTCCACCCACGGATGATCCGGCGAACACTGCAACGCGAAGTCCAGCGCCACCTCCAGACCCTCCGCCCGGGCCCGCGCCACGAACGCGTCGAAGTCCTCCAGCGTGCCCAGATCCGGATGGACCGCCTCGTGCCCGCCCTCCGCCGAACCGATCGCCCAGGGCACCCCCACATCATCCGGAGTCGGCGACAGACTGTTGTCCGGGCCCTTGCGGTACGTCGTCCCGATCGGATGGATGGGCGGCAGATACACCACGTCGAAGCCCATCGCGGCAATCGCCGGCAACCGCCGGGCCGCGGTCGCGAACGTACCGCTCACCGGCGCCGCACCCGCCTCGACCACCGCACCCTCCGACCGCGGAAAGAACTCGTACCACGCCCCGTACAACGCCCGCTCCCGCTCCACAAGCAGCGGCAGGGAACCGCTCTCGGTCAGCCGGTCGAGCAGGGGGTGAGCCTCCAGCACCTCACGGACCTCCGCAGACGTTGCCGCCGCCAGCCGCTCCATGTCACCGCGCGCACCGTCCGTCAGGACGCGGATGGCTTCGAACAGCGTGCGCCTTGCCGCCTCGTCGGTCACCCGTCCCAGAGCCCGCTCCAGGTGTACGGCGCCTTCTTCGAGGGTGATGTCACTGTCCACGCCCGCCGGCACCTTGATCGCGGCGTCCCGCCGCCAGGCGGCCACCGTGTCGCACCACGCCTGCACGCAGTAGCTCCAGCGGCCGGGGGCAGCCGGGGTCACGACGGCGCTCCACCGGTCGCTTCCCGGGGTCTGTTCGCGCATCGCGACGCACTGGACCGTACGGCCGTCGGGGTCACGCAGCACGGCGTGCGGCCGCACGATGCCGGATCCCTCGACGAACACCAGGGCTGTGACCGGGAAAGCCTCACCGACCACGGCTTTCGCCATGCCGCGGCCACCGTGGACGCGGGGACGTACGTCCTCGATCTGTACAGGGACCGGCTGCGCCGTACCTGTCATCACTCTCACCTCCAGTGCTGTGCGCGGCAGTTGGGGTCACACGGTCGGCTTCGCCGCCGTGCGCGTCCGGCGCTCGGCCGTGCTGGCCGCCTCGCGTCCGCAGCGCTCGCCCGTCGCGGCGCACAGCGCCTCGACGGTCCGCTCGAAGCGCGCGCGTACCCGCGCATCCGCGGGAGAGGCGAGGAAGCGGCGCTGCCACCACCGGTAGCGCGTCAGCGTCCGGCCGATCTCCTCGCCGACCTGGCTTGCGTCCATGGCCTCCGTCGACCTCCTGGGTCCCGTGTTCTCCGCTTTCACGGCTCGCCCTCTGTGCACGGGGTGAGAGCGCGCCGTCACACTCGGCTGCCGTCCCACCATGGTGCGGGGTGATCGGCGATCCGGCCTGTTGAGCCGAGCGTCACCGCCCGATCACTCTCGTGTTGCACGAATGGAGTACGGGGCAGAGGCTGGTCAATGACTCTCGGGTGGCCCCTGCTCACGTTCCGTTCGCCTCGACAGATCGATGCGACGGCGGCGCGAGACTCGCGGTGAGGAGCACGAACCATGAACCGGACAGCGTCCCGCTACTACCACGTCGAGGTGGAGTCCTCGCTGGAGCGCGTCGGACCGATGCAGCGCATCGTCGCCGCGCACCTGCGGTACTGGGGGCTGGTGAAGCTGGTGCCGTCGGCGACGCAGGGCGTCGGACTCCTGCTGGAAGCAGCGGTCGCGGCCGGTCCGTTCGAGCGCGTGGAGATCGAGACCTGGTGGACCGGTCAGCACCTGATCACCGCGGTGTCGCACCCCGACGCCTCCGAAGGCGGTCAACTCAAGGGCACGCACTCGCACTTCGAGCAGATCGCGACGTTGAGCGACGGCTGGGGCAGCTGCACCACGAACAACCGGAAGATCGTCTGGTTCGCCCTGCGCAAGTCCGACAACGACCGCGAGGTGCTCGCCACCAAGCAGCCGGAGCCGTGGTCCAGCGAGTCGCTGAGCGTGCCGCAGACTCCGGCCACGCACGGGAGCGCCGCTCGCGAGCCCGCGATCGCCGGGCCCGCGTCGTGACGGCACGTCCGACGGACGACGGGAGCGGGGGCGTCCAGGCCGGACGCCCCTACCCCCTCGGCGCCACCTACGACGGGCACGGCACGAACTTCGCGCTCTTCAGTGGCGTGGCCGATCAGGTCGACCTGATCCTGGTGGAGCCCGACGGAACCGAACGGGTGGTGACGCTGCCCGAGGTGGACGGCTGCGTGTGGCACGGCTACCTCGCGGACGTCGGGCCGCGTCAGCGGTACGGCTACCGCGTCCACGGCCCCTGGGAGCCGACATCCGGGCACCGCTGCGACGCCTCGGCGTTCCTCCTGGACCCCTATGCCCTCGCGGTCTGCGAACAGCGCCTGCCGGGGCAGGACTCGGGGCACGGCCTGTGCGGAGTCGTCGTCGACCCCGCCTTCGACTGGGGCACGGACACGCCGCCCGCGTACTCCTACACCGACTCGGTCATCTACGAGGCGCATGTACGGGGGCTCTCCCGCACCCATCCGGACGTACCCGAGGAACTGCGCGGCACGTACGCCGGCCTGGCCAGTCCGCCCGTGATCGAGCACCTCAAGTCCCTGAACGTGACCGCGGTCGAGCTCATGCCCGTCCACCAGTTCATCCAGGACGGGTTCCTCCTCGACCAGGGGCTCTCCAACTACTGGGGCTACAACACGATCGGTTTCTTCGCGCCCCATCACGCCTACGCCGCGAACGGAGCGCTCGGCGAACAGGTCACCGAGTTCAAGAACATGGTCAAGGACCTGCACGCCGCGGGCCTCGAAGTGATCCTCGACGTGGTCTACAACCACACGGCCGAAGGCAACGAGAAGGGGCCGACGATCTCCTTCCGCGGGATCGACAACGCGTCCTACTACCGGCTCTCCGACGAGGACTTCAGCCGCTACTACGACACCACGGGGACCGGCAACAGTCTGCTGATGCGCCACCCCAACGTCCTTCAGCTCATCATGGACTCCCTCCGTTACTGGGTGACCGAGTGCCACGTCGACGGCTTTAGGTTCGACCTCGCGGCCACCCTGGCCCGCCAGTTCCACGAGGTGGACCGGCTCTCCGCCTTCTTCGACGTCATCCAGCAGGATCCGGTGATCAGCCGCGTCAAGCTGATCGCCGAGCCGTGGGATCTCGGGGACGGCGGCTACCAGATCGGCAACTTCCCTCCCCAGTGGTCCGAGTGGAACGGCAAGTACCGCGACAGTGTCCGGGACTTCTGGCGCGCCGACGACCACTCCCTGCCCGAGTTCGCGTCCCGCCTGACGGGCTCCGCCGACCTCTACGAACACGACCGGCGCAGGCCCCGCGCAAGCGTCAACTTCGTCACCGCGCACGACGGTTTCACCCTCCGCGACCTGGTCTCGTACAACGACAAGCACAACGAGGCCAACGGCGAGGACAACCGGGACGGCGAGTCGCACAACAGCTCCTGGAACTGCGGTGCCGAGGGTCCCACCGACGATCCGTCGGTGCGGGAACTCCGCGGCCGGCAGCAGCGCAACTTCCTGACGACGCTGATGCTGTCGCAGGGCATCCCGATGCTGAGCCACGGCGACGAGCTCGGCCGCACCCAGGGCGGCAACAACAACGCGTACTGCCAGGACAACGAAGTGAGCTGGATCGACTGGGATCTCGACGAGGACCAACGCGACCTGCTGCGGTTCACCCGTGAGCTCGTCGCCCTGCGCATGGCCCACCCCGTCCTGCGCCGACGCCACTTCTTCGAGGGCGGTACCCCGCAGGAGGGGCGGGAGTTGCCGGACCTGGTCTGGCTGCGGCCGGACGCCGCTGAGATGACCGCCAAGGACTGGCGGCGGCCCGACGCACACGCGATCGGTGTGTTCCTGAACGGCGACGACCTCTCGGCGCCCGCCCTGCGCGGGAACCCGGTCGCGGACGACTCGTTCCTGGTGCTGTTCAACTGCTTCTGGGAGCCGATGGAGTTCGTGCTGCCCGACGTCGCCTACGGCTCCCGCTGGACCAAGCTGATCGACACGTCCGAACCGACCGGCGCGTCCGACGAGACGGAGTACAAGGCGGAGACCTCGCTGCTCATGGAGGCACGCAGCCTCGTCGTGCTGTCCCGGCCGCCGGGCGAGTAGCCACTCCCCCGTCGATGCACCGGCCGCGACCGCCGGTGCATTGACGGAACGGCACGGAGGCACAAAGATCAACGGGCACGAATATGACAACGTTGTCGTACGAAGGGTCGCGATGAGAGCGCACAAACGCCTGTTCACCGCCTTGTTGATCGTCACCACCGTAGCCGCGGGTTCCGTCACCTCCGGCGCCGCGTCCGCCAAGGAGCGGGGCCCGCAGTTCCCTGATGACCCCACCACGCTGGTCGACACGTCGATCGGCAACAACGGCGACGGCACCACGTTCCCGGGTGCCGCCGCCCCGTTCGGCATGGTTCAGCTGAGCCCTGACACGCAGCTGAACAAGTACGCGTCCTACGACTACGCGCAGGACACCATCCTCGGCTTCAGCCACACGCACCTCTCGGGCGTCGGCTGTCAGACGATGGGCAACATCCGGTTCATGCCGACCACCGGCGCGGTGACGTCGTCCGACCCGGCCCAGTACGCCGCGAAGTTCAGCCATGACAACGAGACCCGCGCGCCGGGCTACTACGGCGTGAAGTTCGACAACGGCATCCGGACCGAACTCAGCGCGACGGAGCGGACCGGCCAGCACCGTTACACCTACCCCGCCGGGTCGGGCACGGAGAACGTGCTCATCGAGGCCGGCGAGAGCAACGGCAGCACCTACGCCGGCGACATCAAGGTGGTCGGCAACGACACCGTCGAAGGCTGGGTACAGGGCGGCAACTTCTGCGGGGAGACCGGCAAGGAGCGCTACCGGGTCTACTTCAGCGCCAAGTTCGACCGTACGTTCTCGAAGTTCGGCACCTGGACCGACGGCACACTCACCCCGAACCAGCGCGAAGCGTCGCGCGGCAGCAAGCGCGCGGGTGCCTGGCTGACGTTCGACCAGGCCAAGGGCGACCAGGTCGGCTCCTCGGTGGGTCTGTCCTACACCTCGGTCGACGGCGCGCGCCTCAACCGCAGGGCCGAGCAGCCCACGTCGTTCGACAAGGCCCGGGCCGGCGCGCACGACGCCTGGCAGGACGAGCTGAACCGGATGCGCGTGGCCGGTGGCAGCACCGCCGACCAGCGTACGTATTACAGCGCGCTCTACCACTCGCTGCTGCACCCCTCGATCGGCTCCGACGTCGACAAGCGCTACCGCGGCTTCGACGACAAGGTGCACCGTTCGGATTCGACGTACTACCAAATGTTCTCGCTGTGGGACACCTACCGCTCGCAGAACCAGCTCGTGGCCCTATTGAACCCGGACAAGGCCACCGACATGGCCAAGTCCGTGCTGCACATCTACCAGGACGGTGGCTGGCTGCCGCGCTGGGGCCTCGGCGGCGGCGAGACCAACGTGATGAGCGGCGACCCCGTCACTCCGTGGGTCGTCGACATATACAACCGCGGTCTGCTCGACAACCGCACCTCGCGGCAGCTCTTCGACGCCCTGTGGAAGAACGCCAACGACGTTCCCGCGGACCAGTCGATCTTCCGTGGCCGTGACGGCAATCCGACCTACGTCAAGAACGGCTTCGTCGGCTACCAGAACCTGCCCGGTTACCTGTACGGCGACAGCCGTCAGGCGGGCTCGGCCACGCTCGAGTACGCGCTCGGCGACTGCGCGCTGTCCACCATGGCCGGCGGCCTCGGCTACCGGGACAAGGCCTCGACGCTCGCCTCACGCTGCGACAACTTCACCAAGCTGTGGGACTCCGGCGTCACGTCGCAGGGCTTCTCCGGGTTCCCGGTCACCAGGAACGCCGACGGCTCCGTCGCGGGCGACCCCGACCCGACCCAGTCCGGCGCCTTCCACGAGGGCACCGCGTGGCAGTACCAGTGGCTCGGCCAGCAGGACCCGGAGACCCTCTTCGGTCTCATGGGCGGGCAGGCGGCCGCCGAGCAGCGCCTCGACAAGTTCTTCGACATGCCGACCGTGCTCACCGATCCGGCGAAGGCCGCTTCGGAGTCGTGGGTGACCGGCGCGTACGACTACCACAACAACTTCGCCTTCAACCCCAACAACGAGCCCGACTTCCACGCGCCGTGGATGTACGCGTGGACCGGCGCGCCGTGGAAGACCTCGGCCGTGCTGCGCGCGATGCGCACCCTGTTCACCGACAACGCCTACGGCATGCCCGGCAACGACGACCTCGGCGCCACCTCGTCGATGCTCGTCTTCGCCATGGCCGGTGTCTTCGAGGCCCAGCCCGGCTCCGCGAACTACGTGATCAGCGCGCCCATGTTCGACAAGGTCGAGATCCGGCCCGAGCACGGACGCAAGATCAGCATCGAGGCGCCGGGCGCCGACGCGGCCAAGCTCCAGTACGTCTCCTCCGTGACCACGGGCAAGGGCAAGCTGCGCCAGAGCTGGATCTCCCACAAGGACCTGCTCCGCTCCGGCACCGTCAAGGTCAAGCTCTCGGACAGGCCCACGAGTTGGGGCGTGAACTCCGCCCCGCCCGCCGTGGCCCGGGACTGACGGCATGAGGTGCGGCCCCTCCCGCGAGGGGCCGCACCTCGACCTCAACCACGCGCACGCGGGCCCAGTCGTACGGGCAGTGTGTCGAGTCCCCGTAGAAGCGTGCTCGTACGCCAGGTCAGGAGCGCCGGATCCGTGGCGAACGCGAGGGCAGGACAGCGGGTCAGGAGGTGGCGCAGGGCGATCGTGGACTCCGCACGGGCCAGTGGGGCACCGAGGCAGTGATGCAGACCGTGGCCGAACCCGAGGTGGCCCGGCCCTCGGCGCCGGATGTCGAAGCGGTCGGGTTCCGCGAAGTGGAGCGGGTCGCGGGAGGCCGCGGCGAGGGAGACCAGGACGCTGTCGCCTGCCGCGATCGGGGTTCCGGCCAGGTCCAGCGGTTCGGCCGCGAAGCGGAACGCGGTCGCGTGCACGGGGGTGTTGTAGCGCAGCGACTCCTCGACGGCGGAGCCGACGAGTGTGAAGTCGGCTCGTATCAAGCCGAGTTGGTCAGGTTGCATGAGCAGGCTGTGCAGGGTGGCGGAGATCAGGTTGACCGTCGTCTCGTGACCGGCGACGAGCAGCAGGAACACCATTCCCAGGAGTTCCTCGTGCGCGAGCTCGCCCTGACCGCCCGCCGTCGCGAGGTCGCTGAGAAGTGTGTCGTCCGGGGTCGCGGCCTTGTGGGCGAGCAACTCGGTGAGGCAGCCGGCCAGTTCGGTGGAGGCCGTCGCCGTCGCCTCCGGCGAGGTCGGCAGGACCAGCTCGTTCGACCAGGTGTGGAAGATGTCGCGGTCCGCCTCGGGAACGCCCAGGACCTCGCAGATCACGGTGACGGGCAGCGGCAGCGCGTACCGGCTCACGAGGTCGACGCTCCCCTGCTCGGGCAGGGCGGTCAGCAGGCTGTCGGCGAGGGCTTCGATCCGCGCGTGCAGAGCGGTGATCCGCCGGGGTGAGAAGTGTCCCGCGACCAGTCGACGGAGCCGGGTGTGCTGTGGGGGATCGCTCTGCAGCATGTTGCGGCCGATGGCGTGGCCGCCGTCGGTCCGCCAGGACGAGGAGTGCCGGATGTCGTTGCGCAGCCGGGGGTCGGTCAGGGCCGCTCGCGCCGCTTCCTGTGTGACGACGAACCAGCACGCACCGCTCTCCGGGACGAGGACGCGGTGGACGGGGCCTTTGTCGCGCAGCGCCGCGTACACGGGGTACGGGTCGGCTGCCAGGTCGTGGCCGCTGGGGGCCAGTTCTTCCAGGGTGGGCGCCTGGGACACAGGTTTCTCCGATCGTGTTCGTGGTGCGTTCGCCGTCATTGCGGCGCTCGGTCGCTCGGAGTTCAGCCCCGCAGAAGATCGGCCACGGTGTCGGCGACGGCCGCGGCCTGGCCGTGCCCGGCACGGGCGGCGGCCGGCCGGCGGTGGTCCGCGGTCATGTTCCGGCCCATGGCGCGGCGGGCGGCCGCGTCCGGTGTCAGGAGCACGACGGAGGTTCCCCCGGCGGTCAGCTCGGCGGCCTGTTGCCGCGCGTGCGGGTGCGGGCCGACGGCGGCGGGGATCGGGACGATCGCGAGTACGCGTCGATGGCCGCGGGCCAGTTCGAGCGGCGCGGTCGAGCGGCTGCCGCCGTCCATCCACCGGCGCCCGTCCGCGGTGACCGGCGGCCAGACGATGGGGACCGCGCAGCTGGCGGCGACCGCCTCGACGAAGGTGGGTCGCGTGTGCCGGTCGAAGGCCTCCAGTTCGCCGGTCAGCGCGTCCACGACCGCGATACGAAGGGGACGTTCGGGCCACTCCCGCACCCCGCCGAGCAGCATGCGGACGGTGTCGAACACCTCCGTCTGCGGTCCGGTGCGTGCGGCGAGGGCGGCCCGGCCCAGGCGGCGGACGGAGCGCTCGGGGTCCTTGGAACTCAGTGCCGCCCACAGGAAGCGCAGGGTCTGCGCCGCGCTCACTTTCAGGTCCACGCGGTTGTCACCGGCGAGTTGACCCTCGTACAACGCCCTCGGTGACTCCCCCGCGGCGAGCCGCGCGCCGAAGATCGCGCCCGCCGAGGCGCCGAGGATCACGTCGGGCCTGTCGAGGTCGACGCCCGCGTCCGCCAGTCCGGCGAGCATGCCCACCAGCCAGGCGCCGCCGACCGCTCCCCCACCGCCGAGCACCAGTGCCGTTCCGTCCATGCCGTCCCTCCTCGGAGCAAAGCGGGGAGTGCTCCCCATTTCCGCGTCGGACGATAGCATCCGTACCGGGGAGTGCTCCCCGGTACGGCGCCACGGGACCCGACGGAGGACGACGATGAACGGCGGCACAGGCTCCGGGACGGCCCCGCGCCGTCGCGACGCGCGACGCAACCGGGAACTCCTGGTCGAGGCGGCCCATGACGTGTTCCGCGAGCAGGGGCTGGAAGCGCCGCTCGACGTCATCGCCCGCAGGGCCGGCGTGGGCAACGCGACGCTCTACCGCCACTTCCCCACCCGCGTCGCGCTCGTCGACGCGGTCTTCCGCGACCCGCTGAGCGACACCATGACCGCCGGCGAGGAGGCCCGCGGAGCCCCGGACGCCTGGGCGGGGCTGACCGGCTACCTCGAAGCCGTCTTCACCGTGCTCGCCACCGACCGGGGCACCAACGACCTCATGACCACTCACCTGCGCGGCATCGAGGCCCTGGACGCCGTGCACGCGCACAATCGGCGGACGCTGGAACTGCTCCTCGACCGCGGCCGGACCGAGGGCACCGTCCGCCCCGACGTCACCGCCGAGGACATCCTGTTCGCGCTCGCCGCCCTGGGCCGCGCCGTCCCGGCGCTGACCACGGCGGCCGCCTCCGACGCATGGCGCCGCCCCCTCGCCCTGTTCCTGGACAGCCTGCGCACCGCGCCCGCCCCTTCACCGCTCCCCTCCCCCGCTCTCACCTCCAGCCAACTTGTCTCCGTGCTCGGCGAATTGGGCCCCCACCGCGGTTCCGGCGGCCCCGCGGTCTGACCCCTCCAGCGGATCAGCGAATCGACATTCGATCGAAACGCTCAATTTGAACAGTCCAATTGAGCGCTTGGATCGAACGTGCTAGAAACTGCGCGTGTCGCACCGCACGGTCAACTCCCCTTCCGTACGCGTCCTTTCGCCTGGAGGCACCATGAGCGCACACGCCCGTACACGCCGAGGAGTCCGCGTCTCCGCTTCGACCGCCCCCGTGGCGGCAGCCGCCGCAGCCGCCCTGCTGCTGATCAACACCGGAACGGCGCAGGCCGCCGCCGTGTGGGACGGTGACGCCACGCACGGCACCGGCGTCTTCGGCAGCGTCGAATGCGACTCCCCGGGCAGCCTGGTCACCGCCGCACAGACCGATGGCCACGGCACGGTCTTCCGCTACACGAAAGCGGTGGGCGTCTACCGCTGCGAGTCCCGCGGCATCGACGTGGGTGGCTCCCGGTATACGTTCGCGAACGACCACACCTACTGGCTCGGCTGGGAGCAGAAGTTCTCCGTGGTGCCGGGCAGCGGCTCCGACTTCGTGCCGTGGCAGTGGAAGTCGTACCCCAACTCCTCGCAGAACTACCCGTTGTTGATGACCGTGGGCAGCGGCGTGCTGAAGCTCGTGTACGTCGCGCCCGGCGCGTCGTGGAAGACGATCTGGTCCACCCCTGTCACCGCCTTCGACTGGAATCAGGTCGCCCTCGGCATCCACACCTCGGACTCGGCGTCCGACGGCTGGGTCGAGCTCTACTACAACGGCGTGCAGCAGAAGTTCACCGACGGCACCACCCGCGCGGAGGGCCGCACCTGGGACTCGGCCAACGAGCCCAAGTGGGGCGCGTACGACCGGGACAACACCACCACCGAGATCGTCAACCGCGTGGACAGCCTGAAGGTCGGTACCGCCTACGGCGACGTGGACTGACCGGAAACGGCCAACCGCGGCCCCGCACGGCAACTTCCCGCGTCCCAGGCGTTGACGCGCCGTCAGGCAGTGCGTAGAAACTCCTCTTACAACGATGTAAGGGCGTGGCGTCGCGCGGCGGAGAAGGAAGCGCGAGAGCCGACACCAGAGCGAAGACCTGGGCCAGGACCCGAGAGCCAGGACCCGAACGAAGACCAGAGCGAACACGAGCAAGAACACGCACCTCCGTACCGCTGTCCAGCGGCCCGACCGGCCGCGCCCTGCGACACGAGGAGCTCCGATGCGCCATCAACTCGCCACCACCCGTCTCAGATCGGCGCGCCGCGCGCTCGGCGTCCTGCTGAGCACGCTCGCGCTGCTCCTGGGCGGCGCCACCGCCCTGGCCCCCACCGCGCAGGCCGCGCCCACCGCCTGGACGCCCAAACCCGCGCCGATGACGACGCCGTGGACCAGCCAGGTCTCCCGGGACAACCCGCTCCCGGAGTATCCGCGGCCGCAGCTGACCCGGACCGACTGGAGCAATCTCAACGGCATCTGGGATTTCGCCGTCACTTCGGCGAACGCCGGGCAGCCGGCCTCGTTCACCGAGCAGATCCGGGTCCCGTTCGTCGCGGAGTCCGCGCTCTCCGGCATCCAGCGCAAGATCACCCAGAACGACAAGCTCTGGTACAAGCGCACGTTCACCGTGCCGTCCAGCTGGAACGGACGCCGTGTCCAGCTCAACTCCGGTGCCAGTGACTGGCGTACGACGGTGTGGGTGAACGGGCAGCAGGCGGGCGCCGTCCACAGCGGCGGCTACGACGCATTCGGCTACGACATCACGCCCCTGCTCAACGGCGGCACCAACACCATCGTCGTCTCGGTGTTCGACCCGACCCAGACCGGCGGCCAAGCGGTCGGCAAGCAGCGCATCAACGACGTGACGCCGCACCCGGGCGGCGGCATCTTCTACACCGCGGCCTCCGGCATCTGGCAGACCGTGTGGCTGGAGCCCACCGCCCCGGCCCACATCACCCGCCTCGACATGGTGCCGAACCTGTCCGACTCGTCCCTGCGCGTCACCGTCCGCGGCGACGGGATCAGCGGGCAGAGCGCGCGCGTCACCGTCAGCTCCGGCGGCACCACGGTGGGCACGGCGACCGGCGCGGCCGGCTCGCAGCTGACCGTCCGCATCACCGACCCGCACCTCTGGTCGCCGGATGATCCGTTCCTGTACGACGTGCAGGCCGAGTTGGTTTCGGGGTCCACGGTGTCCGACTCCGTCGGCAGTTACGCGGGCATGCGGTCGATCTCGCGCGGGACGGTCGACGGCAAGCAACGCCTGTTGCTGAACGGCAAGTTCGTGTTCCAGACCGGCACCCTCGACCAGGGGTACTGGCCGGACGGCATCTACACCGCGCCCACCGACGACGCCCTCAAGTACGACCTGCAGAAGCACAAGGACCTCGGTTTCAACATGGTCCGCAAGCACATCAAGGTCGAACCGCAGCGCTGGTTCTACTGGGCCGACCGGCTCGGGCTCCTGGTGTGGCAGGACATGCCCGCGATGGACACCCGCACCCCTGACACGGCCGCCCGCACCCAGTGGGAGGCGGAGTTCGACCAGATCATCGACGAGCACCGCAGCTCGCCTTCGCTGGTGATGTGGGTCGACGAGAACGAGGGCTGGGGCCAGTACGACCAGGCGCGCATCGCCGACAAGGTGAAGGCGGCCGACCCCTCACGTCTGGTCGACAACATGAGCGGCATCAACTGCTGCGGCGCGGTCGACGGCGGCAACGGTGACGTGATCGACCACCACAACTACGTGGGCCCGGGGGTGACGAGCCCGTCGTCGACACGGGCCGCCGTCCTCGGCGAATTCGGCGGACTCGGGCTCAGGGTGTCCGGCCATGAGTGGTCGCCCGGCAACGGTTTCTCCTATGAGGACCAGGCCGACGCCGCGCACCTGAACAACCGCTTCGTCGGCCTCATCGACGCGCTGCGCCTCCAGCAGCTGCCCGCGGGCCTCTCCGCGTCGGTCTACACCGAGATCACCGACGTCGAGAACGAGGTCAACGGCCTGGTGACGTACGACCGTCAGGTGACGAAGGTCGACCAGGCACGGGTCAAGGCGGCGAACCAGGCCCTGATCAACGCGTCGAAGAGTCCGCCTGCGCCGGTCACCCTGCCCACCGGTTACAAGTCGCTGCGCGTCACCACGCCCGGATACACCGACCGCTACATCCGGCACCAGGACGCCCTCGCGTACACGGAGGTCGTCAACAGCGGCAGCAGCGCCCTGTTGAAGAGCGACGCCACCTGGCGCATCGTGCCGGGCCTGGCCGACAGCTCCTGCTACTCCTTCGAGTCCCGCAACTATCCCGGCGAGTACCTGCGTCACCGTGACTTCCGGGTCCACCGGGAGGCCGGTGACGGCTCGGCCCTGTTCCGCGCGGACGCCACGTTCTGCGCGGTCCAGGGGCAGGGCGGGGTACGGCTGACGGCGCAGAACTTCCCGGGCCAGTACCTGCGGCACTACAACGCCGAGGTGTATCTGGCGGTGCCCGGCGGATCGCGGGCCTCGGACAACCCGGGCTCCTTCGTCGAGGACACGACGTGGGCCGTGGAGGCACCCTGGGCGCCCTGATCCCAGGCTCGGTTCTCCGGCCGGGCCGCTCAGCCGCGCGGCGCGGCCGGAGCCGCGAGTCCGTCGCTCAGCAGGCGGCTGTCGATCTCGTCGAGGGCCAGGCGCAGCGCCCCGAGGGCCACGCTCTCGTCGCCGAGCGTGGAGGTGCGCAGTTCCGGCAGGCGCAGGCAGTGTTTGGTCAGTTCGCGCCGCAGCGGTTCGAGGACCACGTCGGCGGACCGGGAGAACCCGCCGCCGTAGACGACGACCTGAGGGTCGAGGGCGAGCACCAGGGCGGCGACGCCGATCGCCAGGTCGCGGGCGTAGCGCCGGACGGCGGTCTTCGCGTCCCGGTCGCCTTCCCTGGCGGCCTGGAACACCCAGGCCGCCGCCTCGCCCGCCGTCGCCGGCACGCCGGGGCAGGACTCCAGGTGGTCGGGGGCGGTGAGCCACCGGACGGCCTTGAGCGCGCCGATCTCGCCCGCCGCCCCGCCGTGCCCGCGGCGCAGGGAGCCGTCGAGGATGAGCCCGGCGCCCGTGCGCAGCCCCGCGAGGAGGAAGACGATGTCGTCGGCGTCCTGCGCGACCCCCTTCCAGCGCTCCGCGACGGCGGCGAGTTTGCAGTCGTTCTCGACCTGGATCGGGCAGGTGAAACGGGCCGCCAGGTGCGCTGCCGGGTCCGTGGCGTGCCAGCCGGGCAGCGGCGTGAACAAAGTGGTGCGGCCGCTGGCGTCGACCGGCCCCGTCACCCCGACCGTGACGGCCCAGATGTCGGCCGGCGTCAGACCGGCGCCCGCCAGGACCTCGTCGATGACCTGGTCGACCGCGGCGAGCCGCGCCTCGGGCGCCGCCTCGGGATCGACCGGGCGCCGCTCGGCCCGGACGATGTCGCCCTCCAGGTCGCTCACCATGACGAGGATCTTGTGGACGCCGATGTCGATGCCGAGCGCGTGACCGGCGCCCGCCCGGAACCGGAAGCGGCGGGCGGGACGACCGACCACGCTGCTGGCCCCCGGCTCCTCCACCTCCGCCCACCCGTCGGTGACGAGAGCCTGGACCAGTACGTCCACGGCGGGCCGGGACAGCCCGGCCCGGCCCGCGAGCTCGGTGACCGTGGAGGGCGGATTGCCCCGCAGCGCCCACACGATCGACAGCTGGTTCATCTCGCGCATCCGGGACATGTCTGTTCCGGTCGTCGCCATGCTGGTGCTCCCTGGAGGGGTTGCCGTGCCCGCTACTGAATATTGCTGAGTAGTTTACTAATTAGCGGAGGCGGCGGTGCGCAAGTGGGGTGCCCGGTCGCCGACTCAGGCAATCGGATAGCGCTGTTCCGCCTCCGGAGTGACAGCGGGTGCGAAGTCCACCTCCCGTTCGTCAAGGGCGAAGCGGTAGCGTCCGAGCCTGCGGATCTCGGGGCGGTGGGCCAAGTACCCGGTCATGGCCTGCAGTTCGTCGGGGTGCAGCCAGCCGGGCGGATCGGAGACCGCCCGGAATCCGCAGATGTCGGCGAGGTCGCGCAGCCAGCCCTGCTGCTGTTCCGTCAGCAGGTTCAGCCGGCTCCGGAAGTAGACGACGTCCGGGTCGACTTCGAGCAAGGGAGCCTGCCAGAGCCGGTGCAGGGTGTTGACGACGGCATTGCGGGCCAGGGCGTCGGACGGGTCCTTGGTCGCGTAGTGCTCCCACAGCGGCGCGACGTCGGGTCCGCTGCGGATGCCGTCGATCAGCCCGAGCGAGGGCAGCAGGGGCGCGCCGCTGCCGAGGAGGTAGGCGTCCTTGCCCGCCTCCTCACGGATGATCCGCAGCCCTAGCCGGTAGGCCTCTTCGCGGCCGACGTCGGCGGAGCGTACGCCCGGCGCCGCGCCGGCGCCGATGAAGTCGAGCTTGAGATAGGTGAACCCCCATTCGTGGGCGACCCGTCGGATCGTCTCGCGCAGATGGTCCTGCGCCGCTGGCAGCGTGAGATCGAGGGTCCAGTAACCGGTGCCCCAGTTGTGACCGGCGACCACAGGTTCGCCGCGCCCGTCCCGGAGCAACAGCTCGGGACGGTCGAGTGCGGTGCGTGATGCGGGAAGCACGATGAACGGGGCGATCCACAGGCCCGGCCGCAGGCCCGCGTCCGTGATCCGATCGGCCAGCGCCCGCATTCCGGAGGGGAATTTGGCGTTGGGCTGCCAGTCCCCCACCATCCGCTCCCAGCCGTCGTCGACCTGGACGACGTCGAAGGGCAGACCGCGCAGGGCTGCGATGTCCTTGGTGAGCTGGGCCTCGGTGATGTTCTCGTAGTACGCGTACCAGCTGCACCACACGTTGCCGGCCCGCTTGTCACTGTGGCCGAGGCGGGCGGCGAGTTGCCGGGCGTAGGCGGCAAAGACCTCTTCCTCGTCGCCGTACGCCAGGAACCAGGCCGCGTCGCCGCGCTCGCACCACCCCGCGAGCGTGTCCCGGTCCGCGGCGAGGCGCGGGATGTCGAGGCCGAGCGCGCCGAGCAGCAGCACCCGTCCGTCGGCTCCCTGGAGGGCGGCGACCGCGGAGGAGTGATGGCGGGCGGGGTCGTCCCACACCGTGTCGTCGGCGGTGAGACGTCGTTCGGCGCCCTCGATGCGCAGCGGGGCGTTGGAGAGCGGGCTCCAGCCGCAGGGGCTCCAGGAGTTGTGTCCGTGCCGGTAGAACTGCGCGTCGCCAAGGCCGTGCAGCAGGGCCACCCGGCCGGGCGGCAACAGCAGGCCGCCGTCGACGGGCCGGGGCGGGGCGCCGCCTTCGAGTTCGGCGGCGACCGTGTGCCCGCCGAGGTCAATGAGCTGGGCCATGGATCTCCTTGCGTCAGGGTGACGGATGTACGTAACTGCGCTTGCAGGCAGGCGCGGGCTTGCGGCGGCTACTTGAAGAGGCCGTTGACCTTGTCATTGGCCGACTTGAGAGCGGACTGCGGCTTCACCCTGCCGAGGATCGCCGACTGGATGGCCTCCTGGACGATCGGGCCGATCTCGGTGCCGTGTTCGGTGACGGGCAACTGGAACGTGCTGTTCTTGTCCGCCACGGCGTCCGTGAAGACGTGCACGTCATCGCCCTTGGCCTGGTGCGCTGCGAGCGCCTTCTGCGTGGCGGACTTCAGCGCCGGGAAGACGACGGCGCGCTTGGCGACCAGGTTCTGACAGTCCGGCGAGGCGAGGAATTTGACCCATTTCCAGGCCTGGTCCTTGTGCTCGGTGCCGGCCCAGATGGCGTCGGACAGACCGTTGATGGCGCTCTTGCGGCCCGCGGGGCCGGTCGGCAGCGGTGCGAAAGCGAGCTTCTGCTTCAGCTTGGGATCGGTGAAGGTAGGAATCGTCCAGGAGCCGGCGACCATGATGGCGCCCTTGCCCGCGGTGAGCAGTTCGGAGTTGGCGACGGACGACTGCTTGTCGAAGCGGGGCGCGTAGCCCTGGTCGATGAGGTGCTTGAACCAGGCGATGGTCTCGGCGAGCTTGGGATCGTCGTACTTGTACTTCGTCCCCCACGGGTTCTTGTTCAGGTACTGGAAGCCGTTGGCGGCGGCGAGGTCACCCCAGCCGTTCTGGCCCTGGGCCCCGTCGGCCCACTCGGGCAGAAACCCGTACGTCTTCACCTGGTTCTTGTCGAAGGCGGGGTCGAGACCGTCGCGGCCCTTCTTGTCGACGGTCGCCTTGGCGATCGCCTGCTCCAGGGTGCCGCCGTCATCGGGGTTCCAGGTCAGGTCGTTCACCTGCTCGGCGTCCACACCCTGCTTCTTCAGCATGCCGGTGTTGTAGACGAGGGCCATGGTGTCCCAGTCCTTCGGCAGCCCGTAGCGCTTGCCGTCCTTGACCCAGGTCTCGGCGAGACCGGACTGGTAGGCGGACAGGTCGAGCTTGTCCTGGTCCACGTAGGGCTGCAGATCCAGCAGTTGGTTGCTGGTCGCGAACTGCGGATAGTAGGAGGCCTGGTTCGTCCAGACGTCCGGGGCGTCACCGGAGGTCAACTGTGTGGTGAGGTTCTGCCAGTACTGGACCCAGGCGGTCTGGGTGATCTTGATGGTGATGTCGGGGTTGGCCTTCTGGAAGGCTGTCGCGCAGTCCTGGTAGGCGGGCAGCTGCTTGTCGTCCCACAGCCAGTAGTTGATGGTCGTCCTGCCTCCGGCCGTGTCGGCGGAGCCACCACAGGAGACGAGGGTGGAGGTGGCGGCCAGACACAGCAGGGCCGCGCCGGTGCGCAGGTGCTTGGAACTCATCGCGAGGGACCTCTCGGGCTCGTACGAGGATGGGAGTCGTGCGGTGGGGTGGGCGAACTACCGTGTGCGAGCGACTATTTGATGCCGGTGAAGTTGAGGGACTCGACCAGTCGGCGGCCGAGCACGATCAGCAGCACGAGTACGGGCAGGACCGACAGCGCGGAGCCCGCCATGAGGCCGGTCCAGTCGGGCTGGGTGTTGGGCGACTGCTGCTGGAAGATGCCGAGCGCGACGGTCAGTACGCGGGTCTGCTCGTCGCGGCCGGTCAGCAGCGGCCACAGGTAGTCCTTCCAGGCCCACACGGTGGTGGTGAGCCCGATGGTGATGAGCGGGCCGCGGCTCATGGGCATCACGATCTTCCAGAAGATGCCCCAGGCCCCGACCCCGTCGAGCACGGCCGCCTCCTCCACGTCGCGGGGGATGGACAGGAAGAACTGGCGCAGGAAGAAGACCGCGAACGGCGTCATGAGCACGCTGGGCGCGACCATCCCGGCGAAGGTGTTCAGCCAGTCGAGGTTCTTCACCAGGACGAAATTGGGCAGCACGGTGAAGATGGGCGGGACCATCAGTGCGGCGATCAGTACGCCGAAGACCGCGTCCCTGCCGGGGAAGCGCAGACGGGCGAAGGCGTACCCGGCCATGGCACAGAACAGCGTCTGCAGAACGGCGATCAGGCCGCTGTAGACAACGGAGTTGAGCAGATAGCGCAGGAAGTCGACGTGCGCGCCCGACCCACCGGCGGCCCGCGCCTCCTCCTCGCTGGTCAGTCCGAGGACGCGCAGGAAGTTGATCATCGTGGGGTGGTGCGGGACGAGGCCGGTGGCGTCGGAGTAGATGTCGGCCGCGGGCGTCAGGGCGGTGCGGATCATCCAGTAGAACGGGAAGACGGTCACGAGCAGGGCGATGGTGAGCGCCGTCCATGCGGCGATCCGGCCGGGCGAGACCTTCGTGCGGATACGGGTCATGGTCTGCCCCCTTCTAGGCCAGGTCCGAGCGGGAAGCACGCAGCAGGCGCATCTGTACGGCGGTCAGCACGCCGAGGATCACGGCCAGGACGACTGCCACGGCGGAGGCGTAACCCATGTGGAAGTTCGTGAAGGCCTGTTCGTAGATGTAGAAGTAGATGACCCTTGTGGCGCTGACCGGGCCGCCCTTGGTGGTGACCGCGATGGTGTCGAAGATCTGGAACGAGCCGATCAGCGACACCACCAGGACCAGGGCGAGGACCGGCCGCAACAGGGGCAGCGTGATCTTGGTGAACATCCGCCACTCGCCCGCCCCGTCCAACGAGGCGCTTTCGTACAGGTGGTGCGGGACCTGCAGCATTCCGGCGTACAGGAGCAGCGCCGTATAGCCGGTGTACGCCCAGGTGTTGACCGCGGCGACGGTCGGCATCGCCCAGTTCGGAGAGGTGAAGAAGCCGGTGGTGCCGAACCCCAGGGCGTCCAGGATGTGGTTGACGAAGCCGAGGTTGGCGTCCAGCATCCACATCCACAGCAGGCCGACGGTGACGTTCGGTACCAGCCAGGGCACCAGCAGCATCGCGCGCAGCGCGACCGATCGGGTCAGGCGGTGCATGAGAGTCGCCAGGAACAGGCCCAGCACGGTCTGCGATCCGATGTTGAGAACCACGTAGTAGCCGGTGACCTTGAGCGCGTTCCAGAACTGGTCGTCGCCGATCAACTGGCTGTAGTTGTCCCCGCCGGTGAAGGCCGGCGGGTTGAGCAGGTTGTAGTCGGTGAGCGAGTAGTAGACACCGCGGATGGTCGGATACGCGTAGAAGAGCGCGAAGCCCACCAGTGCGGGCGCCAGGAACAGCCAGGCCGCTTTGCGATCGTCGCGGCGTCGACGTGGGCCCGCTCCGCGGGCCCTTCCCGGGGCGGGTCCCGCACTCTCCTTCGGTGGCGCAACTGCCGTCTTCGCGCCCATGGTTCCCCTCCGAACGGATCTGCGCCGCACCTCTTGTCAGTGGGGCACCGTGGACACATATTGATGAGCAGCAGCGAAACTTTGTCAATGCTGCCCCATAAAAATCCGGTGTCCGGTCCGCACGGGACCGAGCCGTCGGACGCTGCCGAATCGCACCAACTCCGCATTAACGCAAGGAGGTTGACCCAATGCGCACCTTCGCTCGACGACGCGGCAGAAAACTGCTGGCCGCGCTCGGTTCCGCGGCCGTTGCCCTCACCCTGGCCGGTCTGCCGCTCACCGCGCAGGCCGACCCGGCTCCCGGCCCCGCCATTGCCACCCCGGCCGCCGCCGCGGCTCAGGGCCCACCTACGCGGCCGGCTCCCGGCGCCGCCCCTGACCCCTCGCTCCCGGTCCACGCGCTCGCCCGCGCCGACGCGCCCCTCGACAATCCGCTCAAGGGGTTCGCCCGCTTCTACCAGCCCGGAGGCGACCAGAACACGGGCTATCCGCACTCGCTGACCTGGAGCTACTTCGGCCTGTCCGAGGTCATGAACGACCCGTCGGACTGCGGGCACTTCGACTGGGACGTGCTGGACAACGCCCTCGCCGAGACCGCCTCGTACGGCAACCAGGCCGCCATCCGCTTCTACATCGAGTATCCCGGCGGCAGCGGCAGCCATCCCGGCAACGCGATCCCGCCGTGCTTCGCGGGCCACGTCGACAACCGCACCAACTCCTACTGGAACACCACCAGCCCCGACTACGACAGCCCGTATCTGCTGGACGCGCTCAAGGACTTCATCGCGGCGTACGGCGCGCGGTACGACGGCGACCCGCGCATCGGCTTCATCCACATGGGCCTGGTCGGGCTCTGGGGCGAGTGGCACACCTGGCCGTACGACACCGACTCCTCGGGTGACTCGTACCCGAACTACATGCCCACCGATGCCCATGGCGCCGAGATCATCCGGGCCTACAACAGCGCCTTCACGCATACGAAGATCGAGGTCAGATACGCCGAGTCGGCCGGCGGCGCCGCCGACAGCCTGCCCGCGGTCGGCTACCACGACGACTCCTTCTGCTACCGCGAGGGCAGCCCCCTCGCCGGAGTCACCCTGCCGACGTCGATGGGCGGAGCCCCGTACGCGCAACTGCAGAAAGCCCTCGACCACGGCGTGGAGAACCGTTGGATCACCGCCTCCATGGGCGGCGAGGTGCGACCCGAGATCCAGTCCACCGCCTTCGACAACTGGCCCGGCGGTTCCGGCGCCGTGGACGACATGAAGGCCTGTCTGGAACTGGAACACACCACCTGGAAGATCAACGAAGGCAGTGCCGACTACTCCCCCACCGACGCCGGTGTGGGCGCCGCGGTCCGGCTGATGGGCTACGACCTCGGCGTCGACCGCGCCTACTTCCACGACACCGCACAGGGCAGCACCACCGTCGGCGTACGCATCGACAACACCGGCGTCGCGCCGTTCTACTACCCCTGGAAGGTCAGCCTCGGGCTCAAGAACGCCTCCGGTGACGTCGTCAAGACCTGGGCCACGCCCTGGGACCTGCGCAAGGTCATGCCGGAGAAGATCCGGGCCTTCCCCGACTGGGGTGTGGGCTCCGATCCCACGTACCGCGACTACGGCTACGCCCAGTACTTCGATGCCACCGTCGACCTCTCCGGTGTCGCCTCCGGCGGCTACCAACTCGTCATGAAGGCCAAGAACCCCCTGGAGGACGTCAGCTCCAACGCCAAGAAGCTCCGTTTCGCCAACTCCGGTCAGAACGCCGATGGTTGGCTCGACCTCGGCGCCATGACCGTCGGTTCGGGCGGCACCACCGAGCCCGTCGGCTACGAAGCCGAGACCGGCGGCAACACCCTCACCGGCACCGCCGTGGTCGCCGCCTGCGCGGCCTGCTCCGGCGGTGCCAAGGTCGGCTACCTCGGCAACGGCGCCACGCTCACCTTCAATGGCGTCGACGGCGGCAGTGGCGGCGCCAGGACCGTGACCATCCACTACGCGACGGCGGCGACCCGCTCGGCGACCGTCCAGGCCAACGGAGGCAGCGTCCGCACCGTCGACTTCGCACCCACCGTCGACTGGTCGACACCCGGCACCACCACCGTCGGCGTCGACATGAAGGCAGGTACGGGCAACAGCATCACCCTCGCCAACCCCTCGGGGTGGGCGCCCGACATTGATCGGATCACGGTGAGCTGACCTGTGGCGTCGGAGCATGCCGGGTCCGGAAAGCTCCCGGTCCCGGCATTCTCCGACGCGCCGGTCCACTGGCGGGCCGTCCCGGGGCTGCACAGTGGGTGGGGGGGTACGTACCGACCTGAGGAGTGGCGTGGACGCGGCCGATGACGCAATGCAGTGCCTGGTGACCGGGGCGAGTGGCTACATCGGCGGTCGGTTGGTGCCCGAACTGCTCGCCGCGGGGCACCGGGTGCGCTGTCTGGCGCGATCCCCCGGCAAACTGCGCGACCACCCGTGGGCCAAGGACACGGAGATCGTGCGCGGTGACGTCATGGACGCGGACTCGGTCGCCGAGGCGATGGCCGGCGTGGACGTCGCCTATTACCTGGTGCACTCCCTGGGCACGGGCGACGACTTCGAGCGGACGGACCGGGAGGCCGCCCGCATCTTCGGTGAGCAGGCCCGCCGGGCCGGTGTGCGGCGCATCGTTTATCTCGGCGGGCTCACACCGCAGGGAGTTCCGGAGCGAGAGCTCTCGCCTCACCTGCGCTCGCGCGCCGAGGTGGGTCACCTCCTGCTCGCCTCCGGAGTGCCGACGACGGTGCTGCGCGCGGCCGTGATCATCGGTTCCGGTTCGGCGTCGTTCGAGATGCTGCGCTATCTGACCGAGCGGCTGCCCGTGATGGTGACGCCGAGCTGGGTGCACACCCGGATCCAGCCGATCGCGGTGCGCGACGTGCTGCGCACGCTCGTCGGCAGCGCGACGATGCCGGAGCACGTCTCCCGCGCCTTCGACCTCGGCGGGCCCGACGTGCTCACCTACCGCGACATGATGGTCCGGTACGCGGCCGAGGCGCGGCTGCCCCGGCGGCTCCTGCTCCCGGTGCCCATGCTCACCCCCGGCCTGTCGAGCCACTGGGTCGGCCTGGTGACACCGGTGCCCGCGTCCATCGCCCGGCCGCTGTGCGAGTCGCTGCGCCACGAGGTCGTCTGCCACGAGCACGACATCGCCGAGTGGGTGCCGGACCCGCCGGGGGCGCCGATCGGCTTCGACGAGGCGGTGGCGCTCGCGCTGCGCAGGATCCAGGAAGCACAGGTCGCCACGCGCTGGTCCTCGGCCGCGCTGCCGGGCGCGCCGAGCGATCCGCTGCCCACGGACCCGGACTGGGCGGGCGGCAGCCTGTACACGGACGAGCGGGAGCGCCTGGTCGACGCGTCACCGCAGCGGCTGTGGGACGTGGTGGAAGGGATCGGCGGCGAGAACGGCTGGTACTCCTTCCCCCTGGCCTGGGCGGTGCGCGGCTGGCTCGACCGGGCCATGGGCGGCGTGGGGCTGCGACGCGGGCGGCGTGACGCGGCCCGGCTCCGGGTCGGCGACTCGCTGGACTTCTGGCGCGTCGAGGAGATCGAGCCGGGCCGGCTGCTGCGGCTGCGGGCCGAGATGCGGTTGCCGGGGCTCGCCTGGCTGGAGCTGACCGTGGAGCAGGTGGACGGCGACCGGTCCCGCTACCGTCAGCGGGCGCTGTTCCACCCCCGGGGCCTGGCAGGTCAGGCCTACTGGTGGAGCGTGGCGCCCTTCCACTCCGTGGTCTTCGGCGGCATGGCCCGCAACATCGCCTCCGCAGCGGAGCGCGGGCCCGCGCGCGGTCTCGTACGGCCCTGACCGCAGGGCACACCCGGCTGCCCGCACGCACGGTGTGCCCCCTGCGAAAGTTGTCCGCGTCCCGACCCATCCGCTCGCCCCGCGGCTCCGTATTACCAATGCACCCGTGATGACATGTGTGCGCAGCCAGAGCTCGGAGGTCTCGAACGTGAAGGAAGCCGTCCACATCGGGCCCGCGCCAGGAACCGGGCCCAGCCTGGAGGAGCTCATGGCCGATGTGGCGATGGGAGACAAGGACGCCTTCTCGTCGGTGTACGACGCCGTGGCGGGTTCGGTCCTCGGCGTGGTGCGCGCCGTCCTGCGGGACCGGGCGCAGTCCGAGGAGGTCGCCCAGGAGGTGCTCGTCGAGGTGTGGGGCAACGCGGCCCGCTACCGCACCGACCGCGGAACGGCGATCAACTGGGTGCTGACGCTGGCCCATCGCCGGGCCATCGACCGGGTCCGCTCCGTGGAGTCGGCCGCCGCCCGGGACCACCGGGCGGCGCTGCTGGCGCAGACTCCCGAGTTCGACGAGGTGACCGAAGAGGTGGAGACGCGGCTCGAACGGGAACAGCTGCGGCGCTGTCTGCGGACGCTGACCGAACTCCAGAAGCAGTCCGTGTCGTTGGCCTACTACCGCGGCCTCACCTACAGTCAGGTCGCCGAACTGCTGGCGGTTCCGCTCGGCACGATCAAGACGCGGCTGCGGGACGGTCTGATCCGGCTGCGCGACTGCCTGGGGGTGAACGCATGACCACCGCCGATCTGCACACACTGACCGGGGCCTACGCCCTGCACGCTCTCGACCCGGCCGAGCAGGCCGAGTTCGAGCGGCACCTCGACGCGTGCCCGGCGTGCGCCCAGGAAGTACGGGAGCTGTCCGCCACGGCGGCCCGGCTCGGGCTCGCCGTCAGCCTCGTACCGCCCGAGGGTTTCAAGGAGTCGGTCCTGCACCGGATCGACAGCGTGCGCCAGGAGCCGCCGCGGACCTCCGCGGGCACGAGCGTCACCGGGGCGCCCCGGCGCGGCCGGCAGGTCTCGCGCTGGACGCTGGCCGCCTGCCTCGCCGCGGTGGCCGCGCTCGGCGGGACCACGGTGTGGCAGCACATGGAGGCCCGGGACGCCCGGCAGGAGGCCCGGCAGGCGCAGCAGGCCACGGACCAGGTGGCCGACGTCCTCGCGGCGCCCGACGCCAAGGCGCGCACGGCGCGTCTGACGGGCGGCGCGAGCGGCACGGTCGTCGTCTCCAAGGAACGCGACAAGGCGGTGTTCGTGGCCGCGTCCATGGCGCAGCCGCCGAGCGGCAAGGTGTACCAGTTGTGGTTCGACGACGACGGCACGATGCGCTCCGCCGGACTGATGGACCCTGGGCGCACGGCGCAGACCGTCCTCATGGACGGTGCGGTGGCCGGGGCGTCCGGTATGGGCATCACGGTCGAGCCGGCGGGCGGATCGCCGCACCCGACGTCGCAGCCGGTGGCTTTGATGCAGCTGCCTGCCTGACGCGGTTGCCCGCGTGGCCGAGCCGTCCGGTTCAGTCACGCGGGCGCCGGGGCGGGCGCGGGAAGAAGCCGCTGGTGCGCGCGGCGTACGCGGCATACCCCGGGCGGTCCGCCATGTGCCGCTCCAAAAGGGGCTTCCCGCTCCCGTTGAGGAGGAGGAAACTCATGGTCAGTGGCGAGGCGAGTGCGATGACGGCCGGCCACGGCCCGGCCTCGCAGGCCAGGAGGAACAGACCCCACCACACACAGAAGTCCCCGAAGTAGTTCGGGTGCCTGGTCCAGCTCCACAGACCCCGGTCCATGATCTTTCCGCGGTGCGCGGGGTCGGCCTTGAAGCGGGCCAGTTGATGGTCCCCGACGGCTTCGAAGCACAGGCCGACGGCCCACACGACGGCGCCGGCGATCGTGATCGGGGACAGGCCCGCGGGGGCGAATGAGGCGATCTGGACCGGGAGCGACACCAGCAGGATCAGCGCGCCCTGGAGGAGATACACCATGCGCAGGGCGTAGAGGACGCGGTTGCCCGGTGCCTTGGCCAGCAACCGGTCGTAGCGCGGGTCCTCGCCGTGGCCGCGGGAGCGCCACGCGATGTGCAGGGCGAGCCGCAGACCCCAGACCGCGGTGAGGAGCAGCACGAGGACGCGGCGGGCGCCGTCGCCTTCGCCCGCCGAGAGTCCGTACGTCGTGGCGGCCACCGCGGCGAACCCGACGCCCCAGGCCACATCGACGCCCCGGTGCCGACCTGTGCGGACGCCGACGGCGAAGGCGGCCAGCACCACGATCAGGACCGAGGCCGCGGATGCGCCGATGTTCAGGGCGAAGGCCGCCCAGGGGAAGCCGTTCATGAGCCCGCCCCCGCCGGGAATTCGGGGCGTACGGCCAGCATCTGGTCGACGCCCATCCGGCCTTGCTCGAAGGCGAGTCCGCCGCCGACGAGATACAGGCGCCACACCCGGGCCCCCTCCTCACCGATCAGCCGCACGGCCTCGTCCCAACCCTCTTCCAGGGTCCGCAGCCACGCGGCGACGGTATGGACGTAGTGCTCGCGCATCGCCTCCACACCCACCACCTCGAGACCCGCTCCTTCGATGAGCGTCACCGTCTCCCCCAGTGGCCTCATGTGCATGTCGGGTGCGATGAAGGCCTCGATGAACGCGCCGCCGCCGGGCGCCTGCCGGCCGCGCGACATCTGCTGGAGCAGGATCCGCCCGCCGGGCCTGGTCCGGTCGTGCAGCAGTCGGGCGAAGGCGGGGTACTCCGCGTCGCCGACGTGCTCACCCATCTCGATACTCACGACCGCGTCGTACCCGACGCCCGCGGGCTCCCGGTAGTCCTGGCAGCGCACCTCCACCCGGTTCTCCAGACCGCGTGCGCGAGCCTGCTCCTCGACATACGTGGCCTGTTCCGCGGCAAGCGTGACCGCGGCGACCTGGACGTCGTGGTGCTCGGCGGCGTACAGCGTGAGCGCGCCCCAGCCGCAGCCGATGTCGAGGAGCCGGTCGCCCGGACTCAACTGAAGCTTCTGGCAGATGAGTTCGAGCTTGGCCCGCTGGGCGTGCGCCAGCTCCGCATCGGACGCCGGCTCGGGCCAGAACGCGCACGAGTAGGCCATCGTGTCGTCCAGCAGGAACCCGTAGAAGGCGTTCGACAGGTCGTAGTGGTGGCTGATCGCGGCACGGTCGCGGGCCCTGCTGTGCAGGGCGCCGCGCAGCCGGGACTGGGTGACCGGCGGGGCGGGCGGCGGGCCGAGCGCGCCGAGGCGGATCAGCGTGCGCACCGCGCGGGCACGGTCGGCCAGGGAGACCCGTGGCCGGTGCACCGCCTGTTCCCGGGCCGCCCGCCACATGGTGCGCAGGGCCTCGCCGAGGTCGCCGTCGACATCGATCTCGCCGGTGACGTACGCCTGGGCGAGCCCCAGTTCGCCCGGGTGCCACAGCAGGCGGCGCAGCGCGCGGCGGTGGCGGACGACGACCGTCGACGTGCCCGTCGGGCCCGCTTCGCTGCCGTCCCAGGTCCGCAGGGCCAGCGGCAGGGGCCCGCCGAACGCGTCATCGGCGAGCGCGGCGAGGCGCGCGGCGGCGCCCTTGTGGGCAGTGGCGGGATTGCTCATCGGCGGGTGGGCTCCTTCGTGAACAGGTACTGCTGGACGTCGAGGTAGCCGGAGCGGAACCCGGCCTCGGAGTAGGCGAGGTAGAACGTCCACATGCGGCGGAACGTCTCGTCGAAGCCGAGGGCATCGACCGCGTCGGCGCGCTCGGTGAAGCGCTCGCGCCACAGCCGCAGCGTCTCGGCGTAGTGCGGGGCGAGGCCTTCCCTGCGGGCTGTGCGCAGCCCCGTGTGTTCGCGGGTGATTCGGTCGATGACGTCGACGGACGGCAGCAGCCCGCCGGGGAAGATGTACTTGTGGATCCAGGTGTACGTGTGGCGGCTGGCCAGCATCCGGTCGTGCGGCATGGTGATCGCCTGGACGACGGCCCGGCCACCGTCGGCGAGCCGCTCGTCGAGGGTGCGGAAGTATCCGGTCCAGTACTCCTCACCGACCGCCTCGATCATCTCGACGCTGATCACGGCGTCGTACGTGCCCGTGCTCGCCCGGTAGTCACACAGCTCGATGGCGACCCGGTCCGCGTGTCCCGCGTCCCGCACCCGGGCCGTGGCGAGGTCGCGTTGTTCGGCCGAGAGGGTCAGCGACGTGACGTGGGCGCCGCGCGCCGCGGCCCGCAGAGCGAGTTCGCCCCAGCCGGTACCGATCTCCAGGACCCTGGTCCCCTCCCCGACGGCGGCCAGGTCGAGCAGCCGGTCGATCTTGCGCTGCTGGGCGGCCGCCAGCACGGATCGGTGCGCGGGGAAACTGCGGAACAGCGCGGAGGAATAGGTGAGCGTGTCGTCGAGGAAGAGGGCGAACAGCTCGTTGGACAGGTCGTAGTGGTGGCTGATGTTCGCCCGTGATCCGGCCAGGGTGTTGCGCTGCGACGCGGGCCGGCGTGGGGCCCACAGCTCCCGCAGGCGCTGGAGCGGGCCCGGGACCAGGGTGGCCGCGTGCTCGGCGAGGACGGTGAGCACGCCGACCAGGTCATCGGCCTCCCACTCCCCGGCCAGGTACGACTCGCCGAAGCCGATGAGGCCTTGGGCGCCGATGCGGCGGTGGAAGGCCGCCGGATCACGCACCGCGAGCAGGGGGCCGCCCAGGCCGACGGTGTCCTGGCCGGCGTACCGCACCCGAAGGGGCAGCCGGTTCAGGGCGGAGCGGACGACCGCGCGCGCGACGGCCGTGCGGGCGCCGGAGGCACGGGGCAGCGCCGCGACATCGGGCCAGCGTGCCGCGTCCGCTCCGGTGCGGGGCAGGGCCGGGGCCCCGGTGGAGATGAGGGTCATCGCATGCCTTTCTGGACCTGGTGGCGCGGGCGCGGCCGAGGGCGCAGACCGCGCAGCAGGAGACGTATGCCGTGCATCCGGATCGCGGCGGACACCGCGTAGGTGGCCAGCGGGTGCCGCAGGACGGTGCGCGTGACAGCGAGCGGAGTCGCGGGGCGTCGCTCGCCGCGGACCGTCGCGGTGAACGGCGGCGCGCCGGGGTTGTCCAGCCGCACCGTCAGCCGCAGTTGCGCGCCCGGCGTCGGCAGCCGCATGCGGTAGCGGCCCTCGACGGCGTTGAACGGTGACACGTAGAACTCCTTGTCCACCTCTGCCTCGCCCTGGTGGTCGGGGTGCAGTACGTAGCAGTGGCGTTCGCCGTACGTGTTGTGGACTTCGGCGACGACGCAGCGGGGGGTTCCGTCGGACGCGCGGCACCAGTAGAGGGTGAGCGGGTTGAAGACGTGGCCGAGCACGCGCGCGTGGGCCAGCATGGCCACGCGGTCCGTGGCGGCCAGGTCGATGCCCCGCGCCGCGAGGAAGGCGCCGAGCCGTTCGCGCAGGGTGGTGCCGTCGCCGCCGAGATGGTCACGGGCGTCGAAGTGGGCGAACCAGCGCAGAGGGTACGCGAGGCGGGGTGGGCGGTCGATGTCGACGAGCCACATGTAGGTGCGGTGGCGCAGGGTGTGGCGGACCGGGCCCGTGCGGACGTGCGCGACGGTGCAGGGGTAGAGCGCGGGGGTGCGGATCACCAGGGCACCCCCAGCGCGGCGGCGGCCTCGACGCCCGAGCGGCAGCCGTCCTCATGGAAGCCCCAGCCGCCGTAGGCACCGGCGAACGCCGTGACAGGTCCGTTCAGTTCGTGCAGCCGGCGTTGCGCGGCGACCGACTCGGGCGTGAACACCGGGTGTTCGTACACCATGCTCGCCAGGACCCGGCACGGATCCACGCGATCCGCGCCGTTGAGGGTCACGAGGAACCGCTCCGGGGCCTGAAGGCGCTGCAGCCGGTTCATGTCGTAGCTGACCCGTACCGCCGCCGCGTCCGTGTCGCACGACGGCATCAGGTAGTTCCAGGAGGCTCTGGCTCCCGTGCTGCGCGGCAGGACAGTGGTGTCGGTGTGCAGGAGCGTCGGGTTGCGGGAGTAGCGGAAGGCGCCCAGGACGTCGCGTTCCCGCCCGTCGGCGTCGGAGAGCAGGCGCAGCGCCTGGTCGGGGTGGACCGCGAGGACCACGGCGTCGTACGTCACCGTCCCGAGCCGGTCGGTGCTGATGTCGACGCCTGCCGCGTGCCGACTCACCGCGCGCACGGGGGTGGCCGCGTGCACGGCGCCGAGGTTCTTGGCGACGCGCTCCACGTAGGTGCGCGAGCCTCCCGTCACGGTGCGCCATACCGGTGATCCGCTCACCGCGAGCATCCCGTGGTGGTCGAGGAACCGGAAGAGGTGGGCTGCCGGGTACGCGTGCGCCGTACGGGCGTCGCAGGACCAGACGGCGGAGACCAGCGGCGTAAGGAAGTGGGCGACAAAGTAGGGAGAGAAGCGCTCGGCGGCAATGAACTCACGCAGTGTGTCCGGGGCTGGTGAGTCCTCGCCGGCCTGCGAGAACGACGACTCCAGGGCGCGGCGGGCCGCCCGGTAGAAGCGCGGCACCTCGGCCAGCATCCGCAGATACGGTGCCCGGAGCGCGTTGCCCGGTCGGGCGAACAGGCCGCGCGCGCCGCGTGCTCCGGCGTACTCCAGGCCGCAGCCCTCGCACCGGACGGACATGCTCATCTCCGACTCCTGTGTGGCGACGCCGAGTTCGGAGAAGAGCCGCAGCAGGTTCGGGTACGTACGGCGGTTGTGCACGATGAACCCGGAGTCGACGCGGTGCACCCGGCCGTCGGCCGAGGCCACGTCGTGGGTGTGCGCGTGCCCGCCGAGCCGGTCGTCGGCCTCGTACAGACTCACCTGGTGGGAGCGGCTGAGAATGTGCGCCGCCGTCAGCCCGGCCACTCCGCTGCCGACGACCGCTGTGCGCCGTCCCGTCCCGTCGGGCATCGTGCTCCTTTCGCCCGGCCCCCGTCGGGGGCTCTCACCTGTGATCCGGAGCGGACGCCGCCGTGGATTGCCCCGGAACGGTCACCTTCTCTTCGGACGATCGCGGCGGCGTTGGCCCTAAGGCGTGAACGACCAATCCGAGCGGGCCGCGGGGACGGATTCCCGGACATGGACGACGCAACTCACCAGCCGCTCCGCGGCATCTCCCGCCTGTCGCTGGGCGCACTGAGCGGCCTGCTCGCCGGATACGCGGCGATCGCTGTCGCCGAACTGGTCGCCGCCGCCGTACGGCCCGAAGCGGGGCCGGTCATCGCGGTCGGCGGCGCGGCGATCGATCGCACCCCGCCCCCGGTCAAGGACTGGGCGATCCGCCAGTTCGGCACGGACGACAAACTCGTGCTGCAGCTCGGCATCCTCGCCGTGCTGACCCTGCTGGCGCTCGCCCTGGGCATGCTGGCCACCCGGTGGCGGCTGACCGGCTCGGCCGGGGTCCTCGCGTTCGGTGTCGTCGGCGGTCTTGCCGCGGTCAACCGGCCCGACTCGACGAGCTTCACCGATGCCCTGCCGTCCGGCGCGGGTGCCGTGGTCGGCGCCGCCCTGCTGTACTGGCTGGTCGGACGCCTCGCACCGGTCGAGGGGACCCACGATCAGGGCGCCGCCACCGGGGAGCCGGGCTGGGACCGGCGGGGCTTCCTCATCGCCGCCACCGCGGCTGCCGCCGCCTCCACCGGCGCGGGCCTCGCCGGCCGGGCGCTCAGCGGCTCCCAGGGCCGGGACGCGGCCGCCTCACGCGACGACGTCGTACTGCCCGCTCCCGCGTCGAAGGCCGCGCCCGTGCCCCGCGGCGCCGCACTGCGGATCGGCGGCATCAGCCCGTTCATGACCCCGAACGGCGACTTCTACCGCGTCGACACCGCCCTGACCGTGCCGAAGGTCGACGCCACCACCTGGAAGCTCCGCATCCACGGCAAGGGCGTCGCACGCGAACTGACCGTCTCCTTCGCCGACTTGCTGAAAATGCCCCTGCTCGAACGCGACATCACCCTGACCTGCGTATCCAACGAAGTCGGCGGCCCCTACGTCGGCAACGCCCGCTGGATCGGCGTCCGCCTGACCGACCTGCTCGAGCGGTGCGGGGTACGTCCGCCGTCCGCGGGCGGCCCCGCCGACCAGCTCGTGGCCCGCTCCGTCGACGGCATGACCATCGGCAGCCCCGTCGAGGACGTGATGGACGGCCGTGACGCCCTGCTCGCCGTCGGCATGAACGGGCAGCCGCTGCCGTTCGCGCACGGCTTTCCCGTCCGCATGGTGGTGCCCGGCCTCTACGGCTATGTCTCCGCCTGCAAATGGATCCAGGACATCGAGCTGACCACTTTCGACTCCTACGACTCCTACTGGGTCAAGCGGGACTGGGCCAGGCAGGCCCCCATCAAGACCGAGTCGCGGATCGACACGCCCAAGCCGTTCGCCCGCCCGAAGACCGGCACCGTCATGGTCGCGGGGGTCGCCTGGGCCCAGCACCGCGGCATCGACAAGGTCGAGGTCCGCGTCGACGACGGGCCCTGGGAAGAGGCCCGCCTCGCCGCCGAGGACACCCGCGACACCTGGCGCCAGTGGTCCTACCCCTGGCAGGCCACCAAGGGCGGCCACACGCTGACCGTACGGGCCACCGACCGCACCGGTGTGACCCAGACCGACAAGCGCGCCCCGACCATTCCCGATGGTGCCTCCGGATGGCATTCCGTGGTCGTCACCGTCGACTGATCGGCGCGGCTCCCGCACACCGGATTTCACTCATCCGGGCGAGACACCAATCCGCGTGGCCATCAGGTCCGGATTCCCCGCGACGAAGGCAGATCGCCTTTGTGAACCACCTCGTTGAGGAGTTGCCATGCGCACTCGAATCCGTCGTATCGCCGTTGCGGTCACCGTCAGCGCCGTCCTGCCCCTGGCCCTGACCGCCTGCTCCGACAGCGACTCCAAGGACAAGGCGTCCGACGGCGCCTCGGCCGGCTCCTCCAAGGCATCGGACATGGCCAGCCCTTCCGGCGACACGGCCACCATGAGCGAGCCGTTCGGTCCGGGCTGTTCCTCGGTGCCCAAGAACGGCTCCGGCTCCTTCGACGGCATGGCCAAGGACCCCGTCGCCACGGCCGCCTCCAACAACCCCGCGCTCTCCACCCTGGTGACGGCCGTGAAGAAGGCCGGCCTCGTCGACACCCTCAACAACGCGAAGAACATCACGGTGTTCGCCCCCACCAACGACGCCTTCGCCAAGATCCCGAAGGCGGACCTGGACAAGGTTCTCAACGACAAGGCCATGCTCACCAAGATCCTCACGTACCACGTGGTGGGCCGGCAGCTGGCACCCAAGGACCTGGAGAAGGGCTCGTTCGAGACGCTGGAGAAGTCCAAGCTCACCACGTCGGGTTCCGGTGAGTCCTACAAGGTCAACGACTCGGCCAACGTGGTCTGCGGCAACGTGAAGACCGCCAACGCCAACGTCTACATCATCGACTCGGTGCTCATGCCCAAGAGCTGACGCGAGCGCACCTGCCCTGCGGAACCCGGCCGGACGTCACCCACGACGTCCGGCCTTCCGCGCGTCTGAGTCGGAATTCAGGCAGCGTCAGCCAGTGTCAGTCGGCGTGCTTGCCCATCGCGCCGTGGACCGCCTGGCGGGCTTCGTAGAAGTCGGCGTCCGAGACGTCCGGGTCGTCCTCCACCTCGCTCAGCCAGTCCTCCATCTCCTCCGGCTGCCACAGATCGAAACCCTGGGGGATGTCGAGCGTCGTGGTGCTCGCACGGAGCTGCTCCACCGCAGCGGCCTCCTGGACACTGCGAGTGCTCACCTCGGTCACCGCGCCACGTCCTTCCGGTCTTCATAGGGGAACGGTCCGGCGACCCTGCCAGACACACCCCGAGTGTGTCCAAACCGGCCTGTCCCCCAGCCGGTCACGATCCCGTCCGCCCGCGCGAACCACGTTCCGAGAAACGTGACGACCTCGGCCGCCACCGAGCGGTACTGCTGGTCGATCAGCTCGTCAGGGAGCGTCGGGTGCGCCCTGCGCGTAGCGGGGGCGGCTCCGGGCATCTCCGGGCTGCAGCCACAGCGGGCCGCCCGCGGTGTCGGCGCGCACCGCGCCCGGCGGCGGCCAGTGGCCGGTCGTCAGCGCCCGGCTCTCGGGCCCGGTGAGGCTGAGGTGGTGCCGGAGCGCCTGCGCCGCGGGCAGCGTCGGCGCGGCCTTCGGCAGCAGGCCGGGGCTCAGCTCCTCGACCGCCGCGGCGTACTCCTCGTAGGGGCGCCAGCCGGGCACGACTCGGCGGTCATCGGCGGTCATCGGCGGTCATCGGCGGTCATCGGCGGTGCGGAACAGCAATGTCGGCAAGGCGTACCGGAGTTGACCGTCCGCGGTCTCCTCAGCCGCGCCGGGGTGCGGCGAGTCGGAGTCGACACGGAGCACCTCGGGGACCGGTCGGCGTGCCTCCGCGCGGTCGGCCCGCACGCGCTCCCGTACGGCGTCGGAGGCCGCGTCGGCCCGCAGTCGCTCCGGATCCAGATCCGGCACTCCCTGTACGGCGAACAGAGCGGAGTGGGGCCTGTCGGCGGGACGGCCCGTCACGAACATGGTCTCGCGCAGTCGCCGCAGCACCCGGTCCGCGACACAACTCCCCTGCAGCTCCGCCGCCTTGGCGGTCAGGGACGCGGGCCAGGAACTCGCGGCGACCCGGAACAGCAGTGCCGCGCGGGGCGCTTTCGTGTGGCGGCAGATCTCCTCGACGTAGCGGGCGTACCGGACCGTCCTTGCCACCGGGTCGGGTGGCGGCGGGTCATCGTCGTCGGCGGCGGCGGCGGCGAACAGGATGCAGTACGCCCTGCGCCAGCGGACCCGTCCGTCGAGAGCCGCCCGCAGGCGCCGGAACGTGGGCTCGGAGCCCCAGGCCGAGGGGCACAACGGGTCGGTGTACTCGACGACTTCGAGCTCCGTCACGCGGCGCTCCTGTGACCCTGCGCCCGCGGTTCGCCGCGCAAGGTGATCAACCCGCCGTCGACAGCCCGCGCGACATCGATGCGGGTGACCACCTCGGCGCGGACGCCCAGCCAGTAACCGCCCTCGCCGACTGCGCACCAGCCAGCGGACGATCGAGTTTTCGGGCGAGCTCGAGGAGTGCCCGTGTCGCGTAGTCCGCCTTCGCGGAGATATGCATGCACACATCATGCCCGAACCCCCTGCTGCGGCAAGGCCTTCTCCCTGGCCCGTTCGGTTGCGGGAACATTGCCGCAGGTGAGAGCCGATGGACACCGCTTGACATCCTTTTCGGGCGCGCTCTAGCGTCCCGGCCATGAGTGATGCGCTGACCACCCCTGGCGAAGGTTTCCACCCGCATCTCCACGACGCCCCGGAGCTTCCGGCCACCCCGCCGCAGAGCCGCCTGCACCACATCCGCGCGGACTCCCTGGACGGCGACACCGCCCAGACGGGCGGCATGCGCCGTTTCGCCGCCGTCAGCGGCAGCGCCGTGGGCTCGGAGAAGCTCTGGATGGGCCAGACCCATGTCGCCCCCGCGACGTCCTCCTCCGACCACCATCACGGCGAGTCGGAGACCGCCATCTACGTGGTCAGCGGACACCCGGAGTTCGTCTTCCTGGAGGACGCGGGCGACGGCGAGAAGGAGATCCGCCTGCGCACCGCGCCGGGCGACTACATCTTCGTACCCCCGTATGTGCCGCACCGCGAGGAGAACCCGGACCCTACCGACGAGGCCGTGGTCGTCATCGCGCGCAGCACGCAGGAGGCGATCGTGGTGAATCTGCCGAAGCTGCACGCGTTGCCCGCCCAGGACAGCTGAAAACCGATCCGCTCCAGCCGATCGCGGAATTCACCCGTTCGGCCCCGCATCGCCACTCCCGGCAGGCGCTCCGACCCACCGGGCTCAACGCTCTACATACGGCTGATCCCAACTGATCTCATCGCTCGGCGCGTGAGGTCTCGAGGTATGCGGGTGGTGGCGATGCGCACGAGAGCGTTGGCGTCGGAGTTCATCGGAACTCTGCTCCTGGTCTTCTTCGCCGTGGGCTCCGCGGTCCTGGGGGTCGAATTCATCGGCACCCTCGGCATCGCGCTGGCCTTCGGCTTCACGCTGCTGGCCCTGGCCTACGCGCTCGGACCGATCTCCGGGTGCCACATCAACCCGGCGGTGACGCTGGGCATGCTGTGCGCGCGCCGCATCGACGTGCGCACAGCGATCGGCTACTGGGTCGCCCAGTTCGTCGGCGGCATCGCCGGAGCGGCGCTCCTCTTCCTGCTGGCCAAGCAGGTGCCCGGCTTCCACGCCAAGGGCGCCTTCGGCAGCAACGGCTACGGAGCGCGGTCCGCGGTGCACATCAACACCGGAGGCGCGTTCCTCGCCGAGGTCGTCCTCACCTTCCTCCTCGTGTTCGTCGTGCTCGCCGTGACGCACCGGGTCGCCGTCACCGGCTTCGACGGCCTGCCGATCGGTATCGCCCTCGCCGTGATCCACCTGGTCGGCATTCCGCTGACCGGCACGTCGGTCAACCCGGCGCGCAGCCTCGGCCCGGCCCTGTTCGCCGGTGGTCCTGCTCTTTCGCAGCTGTGGCTGTTCATCGTCGCGCCCCTGGTCGGTGGCCTGATCGCCGCGCTCGCGCACCGGGTGACCCACCCGGTGGGCGAGGACCGCACGATCGCCGACGAGGTGTCGGCGGCCTGACAACCTGCCTCTGAGCCCCCGTCGTCCGGGGGCACCTCCCGCCCGAGTCGGCCGAAGCCGGTTCGGGCGGGAGCGCGTGTGCTCGACGTGCGCGCCGGGCGTCGGGGCCCTGGCGACCTCGGGTGAAGCTCCGGCTCTCCGGCCCGGGTGGGCGGCGCGGCAGTACGGGACATGACTCTTGACCTTGGTGGTCCAGACCAATAACTTCAGCTGCGTGCACGCCAGTTGTCCTGTACCGCGCCCTGTCGCCACCTCACAGGAATGAGCCCGTCCATGCACGCACGCATGCGCCGAAGACTTCTCACCCGGGCGGCCGTCGCCGTCAGTTCCCTCTCGCTCCTCGCGGCCTTCGCGCCCGCCGCGGCCGCCCACGACGGCCACCGGGACTCGCTCCGGCGCGTCGGCTACTTCACTCAATGGGGCGTCTACGGACGGGACTTCCAGGTCCAGGACCTCAAGAAGAGCGGCGCGGCCGCCCGTCTCACCCACCTCAACTACGCTTTCGGCAACGCGAGTCCGGACGGCACGTGCCTGATGGGCAACGTGCCGGGCGAGTCCGATCCCTGGGCCGACTACGAGCGCCCGCTCGACGCGGAGAACTCCGTCGACGGCGTCGCCGACACCGACACCCAGGCCCTGGCGGGCAACTTCAACCAGTTGCGCGAGCTGAAGGCCGAGAACCGGGGCCTCAAGGCGATGATCTCCCTCGGCGGCTGGTCCTGGTCCACGCACTTCTCGGACGCGGCCCGCACCCCCGCCTCCCGCAAGGCCTTCGTCGCGTCCTGCATCGACCTGTACATCAAGGGCAACCTCCCCCAGGACGGCGCCCGCGGTGGCCAGGGGGCGGCGGCCGGCGTCTTCGACGGCATCGACATCGACTGGGAGTGGCCGGGCTCCGAGGGCGACACGGACACCGTGTACCGGCCCGAGGACAAGCGGAACTACACCGCTCTGGTGGCCGAGTTCCGCAAGCAGCTCGACGCGTACGGCCGCACGCGGCACAAGCACTACGAGCTCTCCGCGTTCGTCCCGACGGCTCCCGCGAAGATCGACGCGGGCTTCGAGGTCCGCAAGATCATGAAGGACTTCGACTTCGTCAACCTACAAGGTTACGACTTCCACGTCAGCGGCGAGAAGACGACCGCCCAGCAGTCGGCCCTGTACGCCCGCGACGACTTCAGCGTCGACGGCACGGTCGAGGCCTGGCTGCGCCGCGGCGCACCCGCCCGCAAACTCGTCGTCGGTATGCCCTTCTACGGGCAGGGCTGGACCGGCGTCACGGGCGGCGGCGACGGCCTGGGCCAACCCGCCGCCGCACCGGCACCCGCCCAGTGGGCCGCCGGCTACGCCGACTACAAAGAGCTGAAGGGCTGGGCGAGTTCGGGTATGTACACGGTGTACAGGGATCGCCGCGCCGGCCACGCCTGGCTCTTCGACGGCACGACCCTGTGGACCTATGACGACCCGCAGGTCCTGCGCCGGAAGTCGGCCTACGTTCGCGCCAAGGGGCTGGGCGGCGCGATGTTCTGGTCCCTGGACGGTGACACGCCGGACGGGGAGCTGGTCCGCACGGTGGACCGGGCGCTCGGTAGCTGACCGGCCGTGCGCTACGCGGGGGCGCGCAGGACCAGGCCGGGGTAGAGGTCACCCTCGCCGGTCAGGAGGGGACGGTTGGCGGTCAGGAGCCGCTTTCCGGCATGGGGGTCGTCATAGGCCCGCAGGACCACGTCGCCGAAGGTCTCGCCGTCCCGGACGGTGAAAAAGCGCGGGACAATCCCCTCCTGGCCGGCCGACACCCGGTCCTCGACCTCCGTGACCCCCGCCACGTTGCCCAGAGCCAGCAGGATCTTCTCCTTCTGCTCCTGCATGGCGGCGTCCCCGGCGACGACGACCCTGGACCCCTCGACGCTGACCTGGAAGTGGTCGTGCGTCAGCCCCAACCCTTCGAGGCGACCCTTGAGCTGGGCCGCCGCCTTGTCCGGCTCCTCCGACAGCGGAACCTCGAGCCGGTGGCCCGCTTCCGGGGTGAACGTGTACTTCGCCATGTGCTCTCCGTGTGTCGCGAGGCGGCGCCGACCGCCTCTCCGTTCAGCCGTCACCACGTGCATCGCGCGCGTGCGGGGACAGGACGCTCCCTCATTATCGTGCGCATGCCCCACCCGCACAGGGCGGAACCCGGCTGATCAACGTCCACACATCCGAAACCACAGCATTACGGACTTCTCGTCAAGCTGGTGTGACGGCGTTCGAACAGGGGTAGGACGGTGCAGGGCCTGCTCAGGATCATGGGCAGACCCACACCATCCCAGCCCGTCTCCGAGCCGGGCGACAGAAGATGAAGGACAGCAGTATGGCCAGCGGCACCGTGAAGTGGTTCAACTCCGAAAAAGGCTTTGGCTTCATCGAGCAGAGCGGCGGCGGACCTGACGTGTTCGCCCACTACAGCAACATCTCCGGCAATGGCTACCGTGAACTCGTCGAGGGCGAGACGGTGACCTTCGACATCACCCAGGGCCAGAAGGGCCCCCAGGCCGAGAACATCGTCCGCGGCTGAACCATCACGGCACCACTGACACAGCGGGGCGGCCCCGACCATCCGGTCACCGCCCCGCTGCGTCGGGTTCAGAGCATTCGGCTCACACCGCGAGGACGCGGATCGACGGGTGCTGACCGGTGTTCAGGTACAGCTTGTCCCTGGTGTTCTCCTGCTCCAGCTCCAGCACGAGGCGGTACCGGTACAGGCCGGGCTTGGCGGTGCTCAGGATGGTGCCCGCCCAGTAGTAGTAGACCGGGGTGAACTTGTCGCGCATCCGGTCAGGCGCCCCGTAGATCTTCAGCTCCGTGAAGATCTTCCGCTCCGCCACGTCCTCCTCGTCGCCGGACTCCGTGTCGAGGAAGACAATGCTGTTGATCTTCGGCATGGGCGGCCAGGTGTTGTCGAGCCGCTTCTCCATGTCGATGGGCCGCACGATCCAGTTCAGCACCTGTCCCTGCTTGCAGACCGTCTGCAGGTGGTGGGTGCCCTGACCGTCGCCGCCGATGCTGTTGTCCATCATGTACATCGACTCGTCGAGCGAGCCGGTCGCCGCCGCCCGTTCCATGTCGATCAGAGTGACGATGTTGAGCTGGACCGAGTTCAGCTGGCCGGGGTTCTGCTTCTGCTCCACGGCCCTGCCGATGGTGCTGGTACTCATCGCTCCTCCTGGAACTAGCCGACGAGGCTCGGGGACAGCGTGCTGGTGGTGATCGCCTCGTCCCGCGAACCGACCTTGAACTTGACCTGGTAGGCGATCTCCCCGACGGCGTCCTTCTTCACCGTCCCGATCCAGTACGCGACATCGGTACCGGGGTACACCTTGCGCTCCGGCTCGACCAGGTCGTGGTCGATGTCGATGCCGTCGATCGCCAGATACGCCTCGCACTCCAGGGCGAGGACGCCCCACAGCAGTTGGTCACCGGCCTTGACCCGGGTGCGCAGCTGCTCGGTGCCGAACCCGGTGGAGCCGCCGGCCTTGTTGGTGTCGTAGAAGTACAGGTTGCCCTGCAGGGTGCCGGTGGCGAGAGCACCCACGCAGTCCACGACGGCGGTGATCGAGATGGGCCGCCTGTCGATGCCGTTCTCCGCCCTCTTCTTGGTGGTCATCTACCGCTCCTCGTCTACGCGGTGGCTTCTTGCGGACCGGACCCCTGCGCGAAACCGGATCCCCTGGACGACGACTCGATGGGCAGCTGACCGAGGCCCGCGCCGGTGAAGCCGTTGCGCTTGGGCTCGGTGGTGACCTTGAGCTTGGACTCGCAGGTCATGTTCACCGGCTCCCAGAGCGTCTCACTGCCCCGCTGCACCAGCTTGTGGAGCTGAATGCGCATCGTGTACGCGTACGTGCCGGGCCGGGAGGAGTCGACGGTGGCGGACCAGTACCAGCCGTCGGTGACCAGGTCGGGGGAGCCGTACTCCGCCGGGTACATGATCTTCTCGTCGACGGCCTGGCCGTAGATGTCGGTGATCACGGGCCCCGGGTAGCTGAACGCGCCCGCGGTGGCGTCGGTGACGACCTCACCGGTGACGTCGAGGAGCTTCTGTCCCGAAAGCCGGCCCTTGGTACGCCGGGTGGTCTTCACCCGGGTGCCGACCGCCTTGCGGATCTTCTTCAGGTCGGCCGCGGGGTCGGCGCCGGTGTCGCCGGGCTTGGCGGTGAGGGCGTCCAGCTCCGCGAGGGCCTGGGAGTCGCTCTGCCGGGCCCGGTCCGCCTCGTAACCGCGCGGCACGGTCGGCGGTATGGAACCCAGGCTGTAGGGCAGCCAGTTGAGCACCTGTTCCGTGGCCTGCGACCCGTCGCGCCAGTAGGCGCCATGGATGGAGGTCACCAGGTCACCGGTGCCCTGCCCCTCCGAACCGTGCAGTTTCATGTTGTCGAACAGGTAGGTGTTGTCCTGCAGAGAGTTGGCCTTCAGCGCGTTGCCGATGTCCACGAGCACGATGATCGCCAGCTGTTGAGCCATGCTTCCACCTCGTCGTTGCGTGTTGTCGCCTGTCGGTCCGAGCCGATCGTCCGCTCACGCGCCCATCAGTGCCGGTGAGTCGACGTGGAGCACGCTGCGCGCGCCCTCGTACATCTGGAGTTCCAGGCGGTACTTGTGGGGCGTGCCCGGCGTCAGGGACAGCGGGACCGTGCCCGCCCAGTGCGCCAGGTCGAGCTTGTCGCCGTCCCCGTTGCCCGAGAGGCGCTCGGTGGGCGTCGCCTCGCCGTCCGGGCCGAGGAAGGTGATGTTCCTGATCTCGACGGGCGTCTGCAGGTCGACGGCGAGGACGGTCCACTGGACGACCTGGCCGGGGCGGACGACGGTGCACAGGTGGGGCGTTCCCTGCCCCCTGCTGTCGTGGTCGCCGTTGTCCATCATGCAGAGATTTCCGTTGAGCAGGGTTCCTCCGGAGAGGGCGCCGATGACGTCGACCACGGCGACTATGTTGACCTGCGGTTTGTAAGCCACTCTTTCCTCCTGCGTGCTGTCCGGGGGTGACGCGGCGGTCGGGTGTCTCCTTCCTGGTCGCCGGATCAGGCGTGGTCACGGACGAGCGGCACCTTGCCGACCGCCGTGCGCTCGATGTCCGGTGAGTGGCGGGGCACGAACCTGACGTGCAGGCTGTAGCCCGTCTTCGCGATCGACGAGGGGTTGGCCTCACCGTCGTTGAACAGGGAGAGCGACCGCGGCAGGGCGTTGACGAACACCTGATGCAGTCCCTGCGGGCCGAGCATGGAGTCGACGCGGTAGGTCAGGCCGAGCACGTCGTCCACGGCCGCGTACAGGGTGATGGTCCGGTTCTCGCGGTGGTTGGCGAACTGGATCTCGTGGGCCGCCCGGTCCAGGTCCACCACACCGGCGGACTTCAGTTCGTCGCGCAGCGCGCCGTACGCGCGGGCCGCCGAGTACTGACTGTCGTTGAGGTGCAGGATGTCGCCGGTGCGGCCGGCGAACTCGAACTGCTGGGCGTTCGGCCCCGGGCCCTCCAGGCGGGGCCTGCGGATCATCCGGTCGCCCAGCTTCAACCGCAGCAGCGGCGCCTCGTGGGCGTGCAGCCGGGTGACGACCAGCTCCCCCTCCTCGCCCTCGGGGACCCAGAACCCGTCCTCGTCGACGATCTCGATGAGGTGCAGTCCGGGTACGGCGGTCAGTACGGGGCTCGACTCGTCCAGTTGCAGTCCGATGGTCTCCGCCTGGGTGGCGGCGAAGTAGCTGAGGATCTCCAGGTTGGGGTAGAGCGCCTTCAGTTCGGCCCGGTTGCGCTGCGACAGCACCCCGCTGCCGTAGAGGGCGACCCGGAAGCTCTCCCGGGCCTGCAGGCTCATCCCCGCACCGAGTTCGGCGAGGATGGCGATGCCCGCCGAGATGCCCATCAGCGCCTTCGGGCCCCGGTAGGAGAAGAGGTGTTCCAGGACGGGGGCCGTGACGGGTCCGGCTCCGATGTAGTTGACGCCCGGCACTTTCTGGAGCACACCGCCGACCATCGTGCCGCTGCTCCACATCTGGTAGTCGGCGAGTGTGGTGAGCAGCCACTTCGGGTCGCCACCGGCGAGGCGGTCGCCGAGCTGGTAGGCGCCGAGGAACCGGCCGGCCACCTCGTAGGTGTCGCGCAGTTCACGCAGGGAGTACACGGTCTCCAGGGGGCTGCCGGTGCTGGTGCCGCCGCTCGCGACCACCTCGAACCCGCCCCGGTCGTGCGCGACGACCAGGCCGTCACGGGAGCCCATGAAGAGGTCGCGCTGGGTCTCCTTGTCGGACAGCGGTACGTGTTGCCAGGCTTCGTAGCTGTCGGGGGCCTTGGCCGCGCCCGCGGCTTCCAGGCGGGCGCGCCAGACCGGGTTGAGCTGGATGGTGTGGATCATCTGCTGCAGCCTGCGCAGCACGAGGGCGTCCTGGATCTCGTGGGAGAGCTCGCTGTACGGCTGCCGGCAGATCCGTTCGCATGCGCGCATCTTCTCGGCGAACGGCGGCAGTAGCGTCACCGCCTCGGGGGTCTCGGGAGCCAGTTCCCCGTCCGGGATGAGCCGGTTGACCATGGAGTGGACGTCGGCGGGTGGTGCCATCGCACCATGCGAGTCGGTCACTGTGCCTTTCCTGCCTTCCGTATCTCTTCGAGAAGCATTTGAAAGTGCTCGGTCGTGATCTGGTGGTTCATCATGACCACGCGAAGGGCGGCCACTCCGTCCACGTCGACTTTCGATATGAAGAATTGCCCGTGCTGTTTGATCCGGTTCCTGATATCCACCTGGAACGCGGCCACCCCGTCCTCGTCAATCCATTCCGGCCGATAGCGAAAGCAGATGATATTCGCCTCCGGGTAGTGCAGTGTCTCGAAATCCGACTGCTCTTCGAGTAGGGCGTGGGCGTACCGCGTCAACCGGCACAGATACTCGATCTTCTCGGCGAAGAGCGCCCTTCCGTACATCGCCCAGGTCACCCAGAGACTCATGATCATAGGGCGCTTCGTGCATTCGAAGTTCTTGTCCCCGCTGTCGAGTTCCGTGTAGGTGCTTGGCTGTTCGTCGAATACGTAGCTCGCGGTCTGCCGAAATGCGCCGCGGCTGCGTTCCCGGTCGCGGTAGAAGAGCAGTGTGCACGGGGCCGGCACGAACATCATCTTGTGCGCGTCCCAGGCCAGGGAGTCCACCTGATCGATTCCGCGTAATTTGTGGCGCAGTTCGTCGGAGACCAGCAGGCTCGCGCCGTGGGCGCCGTCCACGTGCAGCCAGAGATCGCGTTCGCGCGCGACGGCGGCCAACTCGTCGAGCGGGTCGAACGCGCCCACCGCTGTCGTGCCCGCCGACGCGACCAGGCAGAACACGTCGAGGCCCTGCCGGGCCGCCTCGTCGAGGGCGGGGCGGACCCGCGCGACGTCGATGCGCCGCTCGGCGTCGAGCGGGAGACGGACGATGCGCTCCTCGCCGATGCCGAGGATGCCCGCGGCCCGCGCGACGCTGTAATGGACGTCGGCGCCGACCGCGACAGCGGGCCTCGCCGGACCGTCGAGCGCCGAGCTGCCCTGGGCCCACACGCCGGGAAAAGCCCTGTTGCGAGCCGTGAGCAGAGCGGTCAGGTTGGCCAGCGAACCGCCGGAGGTGGTCACCATGGCGAAAGTGCCGGGCTCGAACCCGATGAACCTGTTGAGCTCGTCGGCCATGATCCGTTCGGCGACGCTGGGCAGCTGGCCCGCCTCGTAGAACGACGAGGGCTGGTTGACCACGGCGCTGACGAAGTCGACGACCCCGGAGAGCGGGACGACGCTGGAGAACTGCCGGCCCATATAGCCGGGCGACTGGACCTGGATGCCGGTCCTGACGTAGAGATCGACGATCTCCGCGAGCCTCCCCTCGTCGAAGGCGGCGGGCCGCTCCCGCTCCGTGGTCATGAGCTCCCTGGCCGCCCGGGTCAGCTGCGCGGGGTCGACGAGTTCCAGGCCGCGGATCGAGAGATCGGCCAAGTGCTTCTCCAGCTTGGCGAGGACCGATTCGGCGCTGTCCCGGAACAGTTGTACATCGAATGCCTCGAGCAACAACCCACTCTGCAGCGATTCCGTCACAGGGGTCCCCCTCCGCACATTCCTTACCGGCTACCGGATGATTTAGAGCGCAACGAAACTACGACGACTAAGGAGTGGTGGAACTGCACCACCGTAGATCCCCGCGGCACGGAAACATACAATTCCCCTTCTGCCGTTTTGAATTTGGCCCGATCGCCTCACCGGAGAACCATGGCCCTGTCATGCACGTGTCCGTACAGGGCGGAAAGAGCAGGGGCCCCGTGCGCTGGATTCGGGCAGGGGAGAATTGCCGATTCCGCTGCATATGGCGCTGGAACCCGCAGGCGGCCGCCGCACGACACCCGCGCGCCGCGCCTCGGGACAGAGCCGTTTCCTGCCAGGCCGCCGGCCCCCGACCACCGGCGCCGACGCTGTTCCTCCCGATCCTGAAGCGTCTTTCCCGGCACGCTTTTCCGGCCAGGGACTATCAACGCCTAGGACATGTATTCGAAATTCAAGCGCTTCACATACCGAAGGGCCCCGGCGTGGCTCGCCGGGGCCCTGACGGAAGAGGAATCAGCCGTCGGTTTTTATTTGCCCCGCATCGGTAGCGGCCGCAAAGTCTGGGCGGCCGAGCGGGGTCTTGGTGCGAAGAGCGCCGATCCATTCGGTGGTGGTGGCCACGTAGGCGAAGAAGGTCTGCATGACGACCAGCACGGCACGGTGGATCTCCGCGGCGGTCAGCGTCCCCGCCCGGTTGGAGAGAGCGACCGTGCCGGTCGCGTCGGAGAGCATCTCGACCCGGTAGCCGCGGTGGACGGCGTCGCGCGTGGTGGACTCGTCGCAGGTTTGTGTCATGTAGCCGACGATGGTGAGCGTGTCGATGCCTTCGCGCCGCAGCCATGCGTCGAGGTCGGTGCCGACGAAGGAGGAGGGCAGGGTCTTCTCCACGAGGTGGCTGTACGGGCGGGAGGCCACCACGTCGTGCAGCTCGAAACCGTGCGTGCCCCGGGCGAAGACCGGCGAACCGGCGGGGGCGGCGTGCTGGACGACCACGACCGGGACGCCTTCCTGGGCGGCGGTGTCGATGGCGGCGGCGATGTTGGCCAGGCTTTCGGCCGGGGGCGGGTAGGAGATCGGCATGGCGCCCGTCACGTACTCGTTCTGGACGTCGATGACCACGAGGGCACGTTTCATGTGAGTCTTCCCCTCCATTGGGGCAGCGGGTGAACGGTGCGGGGCGGCATCGGAAGTGATGTCCGCGCGGGATGCAGAGACTGGCTCTGGAAGTCGAAGAGTGTCATCGGGCCGCCCCTGTGGCACGGACGAAGGCTTCGAACAGGGCCTGTTGGGCCGGGTCGTGGGGGGCGGTGTGTTCGGGATGCCACTGCACACCGGCGAACCAGGCGCGCCGGTGCGGGAGTTCGAGTGCTTCGCGGGTGCCGTCGGCCGCCTGCGCGGTGACCTTCAGTCCGGCCCCCACCCTGTCCACCCGTCGGTGGTGGACGCAGGAGGCCGTCACCACCTGGGTGCCCATGCTCAGTTCGAGCAGCGTGGCGGGCTCGACGTCGACCTGGTGGACGAGATTGTGGTGCTCGCGTCGCCAGCCGGCCAGGTGCTCCTGCAAAGTGCCGCCGAGCGCCACGTTGACGGCCTGGAGGCCGCGGCAGATCGCCAGCAGCGGCAGTTCGGTGCGCAACACGTGGTGGACCACGGCCAGGTCGAAGCCGTCCTGCTCGGCGTCGGCGTCGTACTTGGTGCCGTACGTCCGCGCGTTTCCGTAGCGGCCCGGAGCCAGTTCGCCGCCACCCGGTAGCAGGACGCCGTCGAAGCGGGTCAGCCGGTCCGCGACGAGCGCCGGGTCACAACTCCCGCCAGGGGCGTACGGATGAAGGGCCACCGGCTCGCCGCCCGCCCGCCAGACGGCTTCGACCAGAGCGCGGGCGACGACCTCGGCCGCGTGGCGCAGCGCCGAGGTCGAGACGGCGAAGCGCGCGGGAATGGCGATGAGAGGACGGGGGGGACGGTTCACGAGCATTCCTCGGGGGGGGAGTTCGGTGCACGGAGGTTCAGGTCACAGGGGGTCCTTCTGAAGGGCGGGGCGCGCGGTGGTGGCCGCCCCGGGGCGGACGAGGTGGGCGGCGGCGCCCAGGAGCCAGACGGCGGGCACGGTCAGGGCGAGCCAGGTGGCAGTGGTGCGGTCACCGCCGATGAGGGTGGTCAGGTTGGCCAGGACGAGCCAGATCGCCCCGGCGATGCCGAGGGCGCCCAGGATGGGGGCGACGGCGGTGTTCCAGAGCCGCCGGTCCAGGCGTGCGCGACGGAAGAAGACGACCACGGAAACGGACGTGAGGAAGTACAGAAGCATGATCGCGAGGACGGCGACGCCGCTGAACCAGGAGAACAGCGTCACGACCGGGTCCCTGCCCGTCAGCGCGAAAGGCACGACCAGCAGCACCGCGATCGCCGTCTGGACGCAGCCCGCGGCCCATGGGGCGCCGCGCCGGTTCAGGGCGCACAGGGCGTGCGGGAGGCGGCGCTCGCGGCCCAGCGCGAACAGATAGCGGTTGGCCGAGTTGTGGAACGCCAGGATGCCGGCGAAGAGGGACGTGGCGAGCAGGGCGGGCAGCAGGTCCCCCGCCCAGCCGCCGAACAGGTCGGCGATGGGCCGGAAGACGAATGCGGAGGAGTCCCCGCCCGCCAGCGCCCGGCCGGCGGCGGCGCCGGCATGCGAGGCGCCGTGGGCGGAGATCACCATCCAGGAGGTGAGGGCGAAGAACGCGGTGATCAGCGTGATGGACAGATAGGTCGCGCGGGGCACGGTCCGATGCGGGGCACGGGCCTCCTCGCCGTAGATGGCGGTGGCCTCGAAGCCGAACATGGACGCGACGGCGAACATCATGGCCACCCCGGGCGCGCCGTTCAGGGCGGCGTGCGGAGAGAAGCTGTCGGTGATGCCGAGCCCCTCGGGGCCTCCGCCGCGCACCAGGGTGACCAGGGCGAACGCCAGCAGGACACCGGTCTCGGCGATCACGAACAGGGCGAGCACCCGGGCGCCCATGTCGATGCCCGCCACCCCGAGGAGCTGCACCAGCGCCATGGTGAGCAGAGCCCACACCCACCACGCCAGGTCGATGCCCGTGTGCTCCCGCAGCAGGTGGGCGACGGTCGCCCCGTACAGGCCGTACATCGCTGCCTGGATGGTGCAGTACGCGAAGAGGGCGACGGCGGCGCTGCCCGTGCCCGTGGTCCGGCCGAGGCCCTTGCCGATGTACGTGTAGAACGCGCCGGGGTCGACGACGTAGCGGCTCATCGCGACGAAGCCGACGGAGAACAGCAGGACGACCGCGCCCGCGGCGACGTAGGCGGCCGGCACGCCGGGGCCGTTGCCGAGCGCGACGGACAGTGGCACGGCGCCGGCGATGCCGGTCAGCGGGGCCTGCGCGGACAGGACGAGGAAGAGGACGCCGAGGACGCCCAGGGCGTTGGGCCTGAGCCGCTCGGTGACGGGGCGTCGGGGGGTGTCGGCCGTCATCCCAGCTCCTCGGAAACGCTCGGGCTCACCCTATTCGTTTGGCATCAAACAACATAAATGAGCGGTCCTGCGCGGTCAATCCCCTTTGTTTCGCGGTGAGTTGATACGGCGGGCTTGCGGTGGGGCGGCGGGCGTCCCTACGGTCGACATACCGTTTGGCATCAAACAAGTGGCGGGCGGCGGCGCCCGGACCACGGCGCGACCCCGTTCCCATCTGCCCGAGGAGGCAGCGGTGAGCGCACACGACCCCGCACAGCTCCGCCGGCACACCGAACGACTCGTCGAGGCGGGCATCGATGTGGTCCGGGTGGTCTATCCCGATCTGCTCGGCACGGACCGGGCCCGTGACGTGCTGCTCGACCATCTGCCGACGGCCTGTACACACGGGCTCGCCTTCTGCCGCGCCGTCTACCACACCACCCCGCGAGGCGATGTGGTGCCGGTGGCCGGGGGTCTCGACGCGGGACTGCCCGACATGGTGGTCAGGCCCGACCTCAGCACCCTCACCCCCCTGCCCTGGGAGCCGGGGGTGGCCTCCTGCCTGGGCGACGTCACCGACGCAAGGACCGGGGTGCCCGCCCCCGAGTCGCCCCGCGACCTGCTGCGCACGGTGCTCGCGCGGTGTGCGGAGCACGGCCTGCACCCGGTGGCAGGACCCGAACTCGAGTACTTCCTCTGCGACCCGGACCCGCTCGCGCCGGGCGGCTGGCGCCGCTACAACACGACCACCGGCGCCGTGTACACCGCGGGCCTGCGCGCCGACCCGGACAACCATCTGTTGCGCACCCTGCGCCCACTGCGTGATCTGGGCATCGGCATCACCACGGGCAACCACGAGTTCGACGGGGCGCAGTTCGAGATCAATCTCCGCCACTCCGAGGCGCTCGACGCGGCCGACCGGGCGTTCCGCCTCAAGTCAGCCGTCAAGGAACTCGCGCGCAGGGAGGGCCGGTTGGCCACCTTCATGGCCAAACCCTTCAATGACGCGGGCGGTTCCGGCTTCCACCTCCACCTGTCCTGCACCGACAGCGAGAGCGCAGGCTCAGGCGCAGACGAGGGCCGCAACGTCTTCGACGATCCGGCGGGCGCGTACGGCCTGTCCGACACCGCCCGGCACGCGGTGGCCGGGCTGCTCGCGCACGCCCCGGCGCTCGCCGCGCTGCTCAACCCGACGGTCAACTCCTACAAGCGGTTCGGCCCCGACACCCTCGCCCCCTGGCTGATCGACTGGGGCCTGGACAACCGCAGCGCCATGGTCCGCGTCCCGCCCGAGCGCGGTGCGGGCGCCCGGCTCGAACTGCGGCTCGGGGACGCCGCCGCCAACCCGTACCTGCTGGTCGCCGCCGCCTGCGCGGCAGCCCTGCTCGGTGTGCTCGACGCGGACCAGCCGCCCGCCCCGTTGGAGGGGTACGGGTACGACACCGCCAGGGCGGCGCTGCTGCCCATGAGCCTGCCCGCCGCGCTCGACGCGCTGGAGGCGGACACCGGCCTCACCCATCTCCTCGGCAAGGACTTCGTCACCGCCTACCTCACCTACAAGCGCGACGAGGTCGGCCGCTTCCACCGCCACGTCACCGACTGGGAGTTCACCGAATACGCCGACCACCTGTGATCCGGCCCGCCCCCAGGAGTCAAGGAGCCCGCGATGACGGCATCCGCCCCGGTCGAACCCGTACCCCTCGACGACGTCGACCTCACCGACCTCGACCGCTTCACCGACGGCGCGCAGCCGTGGCGCATGTTCCACACCCTGCGGCACCAGGACCCGGTGCACTGGCAGCCCGAGGCCGCGCCCAACTCCGGGTTCTGGGCGCTGACCCGGCACCGCGACATCGTCGCCGTCGACCGGGATCCGGAGACCTTCACCTCGACCCGGTTCGTCAACCTGGAAGAGGTCGACGACGACCAGATCGCCAAGCGCGCCTCGATCCTGGAGCTCGACGGCACCCGGCACCGCGCGCTGCGCACCCTGCTGCAACGGCAGTTCGGGCACAGTGTCATCAGCCGGTACACCGACTTTCTGCGCGGCCTGACCGCCCGCACCCTGGACGCGGCGCTGCCCCTCGGCACCTTCGACTTCGTCACCCATGTCGCGGCCGACTTCCCCATCAACGTCCTCGCCCGCCTCCTCGACGTACCGCCCGAGGACAACCGGCAGCTCATCGACTGGGGCAACCGGCTCATCGGCAACACCGACCCGGACTACGCGGACGTACTCCTCGACGACCCGGACAGCGAGCGCTACCGCGACCTGCCCTTCCGCTCCCCCGCCGCCACCGAAGTCTTCGCCTACGGACGTGATTTGGCGCGGCGGCGCCGAGGTGGCGCCGCCGACGACCTGGTCAGCCGTCTCGTCAACGGGACCCCGCGCGACGGCGTGCCGCTCTCCGCGCAGGACTTCGACAACTACTTCCTGCTCCTGGTCGTCGCCGGGAACGAGACGACCCGCCACGCCATCAGCCACACCATGCTGGCCCTCACCGAACACCCCGAACAGCTCGACCGGCTCCGCAGGGACCCCGGCCTCATCCCGGGCGCCGTCGAGGAGTTCCTGCGCTGGGCCTCCCCCGTCTACCACTTCCGGCGTACCGCGACCCGCGACACCGACCTCGGCGGCAAGCACATCCGGCGGGGCGAGAAGGTCGTCATGTGGTACGCCTCCGGCAACCGCGACGAGGGCGTCTTCCCCGACCCGTACGCCTTCGACGTGACGCGCGCCCCCAACGACCACATCACCTTCGGCAAGACGAGCCCGCACCTGTGCCTGGGCAACCTGCTCGCCCGTACCGAGATCCGCATCATGTTCGAGGAGCTGATCCCGCGCCTCGCGGACATCCGCCTCGACGGTCCTGTCCGCCGGGTGCGCTCCAACTTCGTCAACGGGATCAAGGAGCTGCCCGTGACGGTCACGCTCGACTGACCGCGAGCCGCGCGGACGTGCCCCCGTATGATTCGGTCCCGAACGACCGTGGGTCCCGCGGTGTCCACGGGACCCGTGACGATTGCGGAGGAGCGCCCGTGCCCAGCCAGCGGTCCATCAGCCAGGCGGAGCGACTCGCCGAGGCGAAACTCGGCGGCATCCCCATCCGGCGTGAACAGATGGCGGCGGTCGCCAACATCTACCGTGCGGCGTCGGCCGTGCGCCAGCACCTGGAGAACTCCGTGCTGCGCGGATCGGACCTGACCTGGACCGGCTTCGTGGTGCTGTGGGTGGTGTGGGTCTGGGGCGAGTCCGAGACCCGGCACGTCGCCGAGGAGGCCGGCATCTCCAAGGGCACCCTGACAGGTGTGGCCCGCACGCTGGAGTCGCGCGGTCTGCTGCGGCGCACCGGCCATCCCAGCGACGGCAGACTCGTGCTGCTCGGTCTCACCGAGGACGGCGAGGAGTTCATGCGCGAGGTGTTCCCGGCGTTCAACGAGGAGGAGGCCTTCGTCACCTCGCGGCTGAGCGACACCGAGTGCCGTGACCTCGCCGCCGGGCTGCGGCGCGTGGTGCTCCAGGTCGAGGAGGAGGGCGAGGGCAGGCGGCGGACGCTGCTGAACGGCGCGGCGCCGACACCGCGCCGTAGCGGACGCCGGGCCCGGGACTGAGCGCCTGTCCTTCAAAAGACAGGCCTGCAAAGACAGGCTCTCAGCCGCTCCGGTGCGCCGCGCGGACGAGCGCGCCGAAGAGGCGCTGCTGGACCGGGTCTTCGTGCGCTGTGTCCTCCGGATGCCATTGCACGGCCAGGAACCAGCCGCCGTCCCGGGTGCGTTCGACGGCCTCGACGGTGCCGTCGGCGGCGCGGGCGGTGACGCGCAGCCCCTCCCCCGGCCGGTCCACGTGCTGATGGTGGTAGCAGGACGCCTCGGCCTTGTCGGTCCTGGTGATACGGGACAGCGCGGAACCGGGGGCGAAGGAGACGGCCTGCCGGACGTGCCGGTGGCCCTGCTCGGAGCCGTCCATGTCCTGGTGGAGCGTGCCGCCCAGGGCCGTGTTGACCACTTGGAGACCGCGGCAGATCGCCAGCAGCGGCACTCCGCCCGCGAGGGCCTGCCGGGCGGTTTCCAGGTCGAACGCGTCCTGTTCGTCGTCCACGTCGTACACGGTCCGGTGGGTGTGCCCCACGCCGTAACGGTGCGGGGCGATGTCGCCGCCACCGGGGAGCAGCACCGCGTCGAAGCGGGCGAGGCGTGCGCGGACGTCGTCGGGACCGGCCGTGCCTCCAGGGGCGTGGGGATGGACGGTGGCGGGCTCGCCGCCCGCCCGCCACACGGCCTCGATCAGGGCGCGGGCGTTGACCTCCGCCGCGTCGGGCAGGCCGGAGGTGACGGCGGAGAAACGGGCGGGGATCGCGATCAGCGGGCGGCGGCTCACAGCCGGATCCAGGTCGTCTTGAGTTCGGTGTACTTCTCCAGCGCGTGGGCGGACTTGTCGCGTCCCGAGCCGGACTGTTTCATGCCGCCGAAGGGCACGGTCAGGTCGCCCTCCTCGTAGCAGTTGACCCATACCGTGCCGGCCCTGAGGGCGCGGGAGACCGTGAGGGCGGTGGTCAGGTCGGACGTCCACACCCCGGCGGCCAGCCCGTACTCGGTGGCGTTGGCGAGGGCCACGGCCTGGTCGAGGGTGTCGAAGGGGAGCACGGCGAGCACGGGTCCGAAGACTTCCTCGCGCGCCAGGCGGCTGTCCGGCGCGACCCGGTCGAAGACGGTCGGTTCGAGGTAGGCGCCGCCGGTCCCTGTCAGGGTGCGCGCGCCGCCGGTGCGCAGCTGGGCGCCGTCCTCGACCGCGTTGCGGACGTGGTCGAGGACCCGGGCGAGATGGCTCTCGCCGACCAGGGCGCCCATCTCCGTCGCCGGGTCGAGGGGGTCCCCCACCCGCAGTGTGCGGGCCCGCGCCACGACGGCCTCGGTGACCTGTTCGGCGACGGAGGAGTGGACCAGGAGGCGGGAGGGCGCGGTGCACATCTCGCCCTGATTGAAGAAGATGCCCCAGGCGGCGGTGGCCGCGGCCGTCGCCAGGTCGGGGGCGTCGGGAAGCACGATGTTGGGTGACTTGCCGCCCAGCTCCAGCCAGACGCGCTTGAGGTTGGAGTCGGCCGCGTGGCGCAGAAAGTGCCGGCCGACGGCGGTGGACCCGGTGAAGGCCAGGACGTCCACGTCGGGGTGCAGGCCAAGCGCCCGGCCCGCCACCGGGCCCACGCCGTTGACGACGTTGAGGACGCCGGGCGGCAGCCCTGCCTCCAGGCCGATACGTCCCAACAGGGCGGCCGACAGCGGGGAATGCTCCGAGGGCTTCAGCACGACCGTGCAGCCGACAGCGAGCGCCGGGGCGACCTTCCAGCCGGCGAGCGTCAGCGGGAAGTTCCAGGGGACGACCGCGCCGACGACGCCGGCGGGCTCCCGGGTGACGAGGGCGAGGGTGTCCGGCGCGGTGTGCGGTACCTCGTCGGTGAGTTTGCCGGCGAGCTGGCCGTACCAGCGGAACGTGTCGCTGACGGCCCGGAGTTCGATGTCGTGGGCCTCGGTGACGGGCTTGCCCATCTCCAGGCTGACGGTGAGCGCCAGCTCGGCCCGGCGTTCCGCCAGCAGGTCGGCGAGGCGGATCAGGACGCGGCCGCGGTCGGCGGGGGCCAGGCGTGGCCAGGGGCCGTCGTCGAACGCGCGGCGCGCGGCGGCGACGGCCGCGTCGACCTCGGCCGGGCCCCCGTCGGCGACCTCGGCCAGGGTCCGGCCGTCGCGGGGCGAGAGCGCCGGGTAGGTGCTGCCGCCGCCCGGTTCGTCGGCGCCGTCGATCAGATGGGTGCCGATCGGTTCGAGCGTCGTGGCGCGGCGGGTCCATTCCTCGTGCGTGACGACGTGCGTGACGACAGTCATGCGGTCCTCCGGACCACGTCGGTGAAGCCCGATGAACGGGGGGCGGAGACTGGCTCTCAGCGCTTCGGCGGCCTGATGCCGCGGAGCTCCCAGTCGCCGCCGAGCGCGGTGGAGAGCACCTCCTCGGACTCGGTGGGCTGGGCACCGACGTCGGTCCTGATGGCGGTGGGCCCCGCGACGATGTGGTTGACGAGCCGGCCGATCCCCTCGACCTCGACCTCGACGACGTCGCCGGGGCGCACGGGCCGGGAGCCCGCCGGGGTGCCGGACAGCAGTACGTCGCCGGGGTAGAGGGTGATGGTGCGGGCGATGTCGGCGACGAGGTAGTGCATGTCCCAGGTCATCTCGTCGGTGGAACCCTGCTGGACGACCCGGCCGTTGACGTAGGTCCGCAAGCCCTTGCCGTGGAAGTCCCAGTCGGTGACCAGTCCCGGGCCCAGCGGGCACAGGGTGTCCGAGCCCTTGACGCGGAGCATGGAGCCCGCGTCGGTGTCCCGGAAGTCGTGCAGACCGAAGTCGTCGGCCACGGTGTAGCCGGCGATGTACTCCCCCGCCTCGGCCGGGGAGACGTTGCGCGCGGTCCTGCCGATGACGAGGGCGACCTCCCCTTCGTAGTTGAGCCACTTGCAGCCGTCGGGGCGTACGACGGCGCCCTTGTGGGAGTTGAGTGCCGAGGTCGGCTTGTGGAAGTAGGTGGGTGCGGCGGGCAGGCGGACCCCGAACTCGTCGACGCGGCTGCGGTGGTTGAGGTGGACGGCGATCACCTTGGAGGGGACCACCGGCGGCAGGTGCGTCGCGTCCTCCGTCTTGACGCGGCGTCCGTCCCCGGCGATCAGTTCGTCGCCGTGGCGGACGGTCTCCACGGCTGCCCCGTCGAGAAGGATGCGGCGGTGCTCGGACATGTCGGAACCTCCCTAGGTGCGGCTGTGCGGGGTTCGGGGGGCGGCGAGCGCGGGCGGTCCTGTGCCGGTCCAGCCGTGCGCCGGCCGGTCGAACCACAGATGGACCTGACCGGTGCCGATGGAGTTCTCGTAGGCGCCGTACTGGCGGGCCTTCGCGACGCACGCCTGCTCGCCGAGCGCCCCGGCCATCATCAGGTAGTGGGAGAATTTCGCCTCGGGCCGGTGCTTTCCGAACTCGTCCATACCGTCCAGGACCTTGTCGTGGCGGCCCTCCTTGAACCAGGCGATGCGCTCGCGGTCGGCCGCGCGTGCCTCGGGGGTGAAGATGTGCACCGGGTCGCCCGCCTCGTGGGCGCGCAGCTCGCGCAGCGGCCAGAAGGTGTGCGAGAGGGCGCCGGAGGCGATCAGGAGCACTCTGCGTCCGGGGGTCGCGGCGATGCCGTCGGCCAGCGCGCGGCCGAGCCGCAGATGGTCCTCCATGTCGCCGGTCTGGCAGACGCCGATGGTCACCCACCGCTTGTCGGGCAGGCCCTCGCCGAGGAACTTCCACAGGTTGGTCGTGGCGTAGTAGATCGGCAGGTACGGGTCGTCGATCGCGGTGATCCAGGTGTCGCGCCGGTCGGCGAACGAGCAGATGTTCAGGGCGAGTTCGGGGTCGCCGGCGAAGTCGTAGGGCATCCGGCACATGCCGCGCGGCAGTTCCTCGGAGGTGAACAGGCCGGCCCGGCGGGGCTGCGCGGTGACCACGAATTCGACGGTGGTGGCCCAGTGGGAGTCCAGGACGACCACGGTGTCGTAGGCGTCGCTCTCGAAGACGTCGTCGCGCAGCTGCCGCAGGCCGGTGACGAGGGTGCTCTCCTTGCCCTCGTTGAGTTCGAGGCGGTCGGCCTCGGGCAGCACGATGGTGGGGACGTGGGCGAGCAGGCCCGCCCCGACGGTCTCACCCATGGTCCTGCCATCCCTTCGGCGCGGTGACGGTGGTCTTCAGGTCGCAGTAGAAGTCGAAGCTCCAGGTGCCGCCCTCGCGGCCGATGCCGGAGTGGCGGGACCCCCCGAAGGGGGCGCGGAGGTCGCGGACGTAGAAGCAGTTGACCCAGACGGTGCCCGCCACCAGCTGCGCGGTGACGCGCCGGGCTCGCTCGGGGTCCCCGGTAGCGAGGGTGGCGGCCAGACCGAAGCGGGTGTCGTTCGCCAGGCGCACCGCCTCGGGCTCGTCCGCGAACGTCTGCAGGGTCAGCACCGGGCCGAAGACCTCCTCCTGGACGATCTCGGAGTCCTGGGCGACATCGGTGAGGAGGGTGGGGGCGTAGTACCGGTCGCCGTGGCGGTGACCGCCGACGGCCGCTCGGGCGCCGGTCGCGAGGGCGCGCCGCACGAAGCCGTCGATCCGGGCCAGTTGGCGGGGGTGGATGGTGGGGCCGATGTCGGTGGTCGCGTCCCGCGGGTCGCCCTGCCGTAGCCGCGCCGCCTTCTCGGTCAGGCGGCGGGTGAACTCCTCGGCGACCGTCTCCTCGACCAGGATGCGGGTGGCGGCGAGGCAGACCTGCCCGGCGTTGTCGTACTGCTCCACGGCCAGCTCGGCGGCGAGGCCCAGGTCGGCGTCGGCGAAGACCAACAGGGGTGATTTTCCCCCGAGTTCGAGGCTGAGCGGAGTGAGGTGGGCGGCGGCCGAGACAGCGACCTGCCTGCCGGTCCGCACCGAGCCGGTGAAGCTGATCCGGCGTACGTCCGGATGCCCGGTGAGGGCGTCGCCGATCTCGGCCCCGTGGCCCTGGACGACGTTGAGGACGCCGGGCGGCAGGCCGGCCTCCGCGGTGATGTCGGCGAGCAGCGACGCGGTGAGGGGGGTCCATTCGGCCGGCTTCAGCACCACTGTGTCGCCTGCCGCGAGAGCCGGGGCGACCTTCCATGTGGCCAGCAGCAGCGGCGCGTTCCATGGGGTGATCAGTACGCAGGGGCCGGCCGGGTCCCAGCTGACATGGTGGGTGTGGCCGCGCGTCTCGAAGTCCTCGTGCTCAAGGTGCAGCAGCCGGTCGGCGAAGAAGCGGAAGTTGTGGGCGACCCTGGGCATGACGCCCCGGCGGTGGGAGCGCAGCAGGGCTCCGTTGTCGGTGGTCTCCACCAGGGACAGTTCCTCCGCGCGCTTGTCCACGCCGTCGGCGATGGCGCGCAGGATGCGGGCGCGTTCGGTGCGTGGGGTGGCGGCCCAGCCGGGAAAGGCCTCCTTGGCGGCGGCGACGGCCGCCGCGGCCTCCACGGGGGTGCCGCGGGCCATCTCGCCGAGGGCGGCGCCGTCGATGGGTGAGACGTCGGTGAAGGTCCGGGCGGAGGCGATCCGTCGGCCGCCGATCCAGTGCCTGGTGTCGACGGCGACTCCGGCGACGGTGGTGGTGTGTCCGCTCATTGCTCGAACTCCCGGTGGAATCGGTCTACTTGATGAGAGCTCACTCGGCGCCCGAGGTTCCCGACTCCAGGAGGCGGCCCCCGTCCCACACCACGCCGACCTGCCGGTAGTAGGCGGCGATCGGCTCCCGGATCTCAAGGCGGGCCAGTTCCTCGGTGGGTGCCTCGAACAGCTCCAGGTCGGCGTCGCCGGTCCAGGCCTGTCCGCCCTCGAAGGAGGCGGCCCCGGACTCGATCAGCTCGTCGAGCGCCAGGCCCCTGCCCTTCTCGACCGAGGGCAGCCAGCGGTGGTGGGCCATGGGGTGGGCGTTGACAAGACCGTTGCTCTCCGACGGTTCGCGCAGGGTCACGACGGCCTGGGCCAGGCGCCGGTCGGCGGCGGCGAGGGTGGCGCCGAAGCGGGCGCCGGGCCCGATGCGCGGGGCGGGACCGTAGGGATGCGGGCGGGTCTGGTGGATGGAGCCCAGCTTCTTCGGATACCCCTGATGGAGTCCGCGGGCGATCGCGAAGTCCTTGTCCACCCAGATGTGGACGCAGCGCGTGTACGTCCGGCCCCGGTACGTGCAACGAACCACCGCGAACGCCTCCTTGTACTGGGCGCGCACCGGGTCGAGGAGTTCCTGACCCGATGCGGAGCAGGACTGCCAGTCGGCCCAGATCAGCGCGACGGCGCCCGGATCCTCCCCGGCGAGCCGCAGCGGCTCGGGCAGCAACTCGCGGACCCGGGCCGGGTCGGTGCGGTACTCGACGGTGAGCAGGTCGCCGGAGTAGCGCCACGGCGGGGCGGGGATGAGCGACGAGGCCCCCGTCGCCGTCTTGGGGTGGAAGTATCCGCGGACACCGGTCACAGGGATTCCTCAGGGTCGAACGGGCCGGGCGGGTCGAGCGGCCTGGGCGGGGCGTTCGAGCAGTTCGGCGCGGTAGCGGGCGGCGGCGGCCATCACGGACCGGCCGCCGAGGGCGACGACGCCGACGAGCCGGCCGCCCCGGTGGTAGCCGGCGAGGACGTCCCCGTCGAGGTCCCCGTACAGGACGCGCACGTCGTCCTTGCCGAGGACGGGGGCGCCGAAGGACTGCAGGCGGAAGTCGTGCTGGTCGCTCCAGAACGTGGGCAGCGGCGCGAACGGGGCGAGCCCCGCGTCGGTGCCGGTGAGGTGTGCGGTGAGCACCTTGGCGGCGTGCTTGGCGGTGTCCGTGGGGATGGACCAGTGTTCGACGCGGCGCGGGACGTCGTCGTAGCGGGCGTTGGGGAAGCGGGCGACATCGCCTACGGCGATCACGTCCGGGCGGCCGCCGGCCCGCAGGTGCTCGTCCGTGCGGACGCCGTCGGCGAGGTCGAGACCGTTGCCGTCGAGCCACTCGGTGTTGGCCAGGGATCCGACCGACTCCACCACGACGTCCGCGGCGATGGCCGTGCCGTCGGCCAGGACCGCGCCGGTGACCCGGCCGCGGCCCTCGAAGGCGGTCACTCCGGTGCCGAGGGCGAACCGCACGCCTCGCCGTTCATGGCGGTCGAGCAGCACCGTCGCGAGGAGTTCGCCCAGCGGCGCGATCATGGGCAGCGGCAGCGGGTCGACGACCGTGACCTCGGCGGCGCCGAGTGCCAGCGCGGTCGAGGCCACCTCGCAGCCGATGAACCCGGCGCCGACCACGACCACCCGCACGCCCGGCCGGGTCAGCGCCGCCCGCAGTCCTTGCGCGTCGGTGAGCGTACGGACGGTGTGCCGCCCGGCGACCGGCCCCGGGCAGGGCAGCCGCCGTGGTCGCATACCGGTGGCCACGACCAGACCTTCGTACGGCAGGACGCGCCCGTCGTCGAGCTCGACGACCCGCCGGTCGAGGTCCGCCCCGACGACCCGGGTGCCCAGGCACCACCGCACGTCCGAGACGCTGGCGCGCGGCTGGAAGGCGAGCGACTCGAAGGGGGCGTTGCCCGCCAGCACTTCCTTGGAGAGCGGTGGCCGACTGTAGGGCATGTGCGGTTCGTCCCCGACGAGGACGACCGGCCCGCCCCAGCCGGCCGCGCGCAACTGCTCGGCGGCGCGCAGCCCCGCCATGGACGCGCCTGCCACGACGACCGGTGCGCTCACGGCTCGGCCGCTATCCGGATGGCCTGGAGCGGGCAGACGTCGGCGGCTTCCTCGACGTCGTCGGAGAGCGCGTCGTCGGGGTCCGGGACGTAGACCAGGTGTCCGGCGTCGTCGAAGCCGAAGACGTCGGGCGCGGCGAAGACGCACTGGCCGTGGTCCTGGCACTTGTTCCTGTCGACGACGACCTTCATGGCCGGCCCTCCTGTGCTGTCCGTATCCGGGCAAACGCATTTCGTTTGGCCTCAAACAACATAGGAAGCGACCGGACCCCGGTCAATAGCCCGGGTCGGCAGTCGACGGCCACGGCCCGGCCGCCCGTCCTCCGCCACATGGCGGAGGTCGACTGGCCTGCGGGGCGCGTCGCGCCGATCGTGTTCGAGACCGCCTCCGCCCACGTGAGAAGGCGCTGCCCGTACAGAAGGTCCTACGCACATGGACGAAGCCGCTTCCAGACGCGAAGCGCGCTCACGCTTGGAACTCCACGCGATCCGCGAGCTGCTGGAAGCGCAGCGGCGGCGCATCCAGGCGTACACCGACCTCCGGCGGCCTCCCTCGCGAGAGCCCGCCGCTGCCCCTTCCCCGTGGCCGGCCCCGTCGGCGTCCTCGGGGCAGGATGTGCTCAACGCCCTGCCGATGGCGGCCCTGTTGGTCACTCCGCTGCTCGGCGAGGACGGCACGGTCCGCGACGCCCTGTACGTCAGTCAGAACGCGGCGGCCCAGGCGTACGGTGCCAGTCGTCTCCCCGAGGCCTCCCTGCCGCGATGGTCCGACCCCGTGTCCCTCTTCGAACGCTTCCCCGCACTCGCCGAAACGGCTGTCCCCGCCATGCTGGCCCGCGCGTTCCGCGACCGCACACCGCAGGGCCCCGCGACAGTGGAATGGCTGGTCCGCACCGTGTCGGGCCCGGTGCGGCTGAACGACGAGGTGCGGGTGGCCCCGTGCGGCGAACACCTGCTCCTCACCTGGGAACGCGGACACCGCACGCGGATGACCGCCGCCGCCCAGAAACTGATGCGGACCGGCTGGGCGGAGTGGAACCTCGGCGATCTCCACGTCGAGCTCTCCCACGGATTCCAGGATGTGCTCGGCCTCCCGGCGAGCAGGACGGCACCGACCCTCTTCGACCTGGCCGCCTCCGTCACGTCGGACAGCCTGCCCAGCCTCTACCGGACGCTGTACGACGTCATCCTGCGCAAGCGGAAGGCAACGTGCGAACTCCGCCTCGACGGCACCGGGGAGCGGGTGTTCCTGATGGCCGCCGAGCCCGTGCGCATCGCTCCGGGAAGCCTGGTCTGGGCGGTGCGCGCGGTGCTCGTCGACATCACCGCCGACCGGCGGCGCCGCGAGACGACCGCGTGTGCCGAGCGCGAGGCCCGTCGTCAGCTCGAACGCGCGGAAGCCGTCACGGAGGTCGCCGACGTGCTGCGCGAGGCGGTCCTCCCCCACTTCCAGGACGAGCTCGCCGCGTTCGGTCTCGACGCGGCCGCCGTGTACCGCCCCGACGCGCGCGAGGCCGGCGTCGGCGGCGACTGGTACAAGGCCCGCAAGCTGCCCGACGGAAGGGCACTCATCGCTCTGGGCGACGCGCGCGGCCACGGCCTGGAGGCGGCCACGCTCATGGCCAAACTGCGCTACGCGCTGGCCGGCCTGGCCTACACCGAGCAGCCCGTGGAGCGGCTGACGCACTGGCTCAACGAGGTGGCCTGCGCGGACGGCACCGAATCGACCGCGACGGCGATCGTCGCCCGGTACCACCCGGAACAGGCTCTGCTGCGCTGGACGTGCGCCGGTCATCCGCGCCCGGTCCTGCTGCGGGACGGCCTCGCCGGGCAACTGCCCGATCCCGTCGACGGTCCGGGACTGACGCTCGGCGTTCTGCCCGACAGCACGTACACCGCCGCGACCGCCAACCTCCAGGTGGGCGACATCGTGCTGATGTACTCGGACGGGCTGACCGAACGGCGCGGCTCCGACCCCGACCGGGACACCCGGCGGTTCCTCACCGCCGCCGAGCGGTGCCTGGCCGAAGCGCCGCCCGCCACCGGTCACGACGCCCTCCAGGACTACGCCGAGCGGCTCGTCGCGCGGCTGGACGGGCCGCACCGCGAGGACGACGCCACACTGCTGGCGCTGCGCCGGATCGCCAAGGACTGACAGGTCAGGTCAGTCGCGGGCCGGTGGACCGCCGCTCGGCGCCCGACTCAGGTCGACGACGCAGAAGATGTTGCCGTCCGGATCGGCGAGGACGACGAAATCCGGGTCCGGCGGATAGAGGTCCCACGCGACGGCTCGCGCGCCGAGCCCGACCAGCCGCTGCACCTCCGCCCGTTGTTCCTCTGTCGTGTCGGTGAAGAGGTCCAGGTGAAGGCGGGGGTGCGGCTCGGCCGGCGACGCACTGCGCATCAGGCCGAGAACGTGACCGGACCCGTCGGCATGGTCGAGGGTCCGCCACGTGTCGCTCGCCCACTCCTCGGTGGGGACCAGCTCCAGCGCCTTGGTCCAGAAGGCCACTGCGCGGTGCATGTCCGTGACACCGATGACGGGGAATCCGAGTCTCAGCATGCGAGGAGCCTAGAGACCTCGCGCGGGCTACTGCGCGTCGGGCTGTGAGGAGTCCAGGGCATCGTTGCGTGTCTCATAGATGGCTGTCACCTGCACCAACTGCTCGTCGCTCAGCCCCGAGAGGAGACTCTTGTCGGTGAGCAGCTCCTGCCGCTCGGCGAGCAACTGCTCGTGTCGCCCGGCGTCGGGGGCGGCGGCGCGTCCGTGCTGCTGGATCCGGGTCTCGTAGCGCGCCAGCAGACTGTCCAACGCGCTCTCGGCGCGTGTGAGGGGCGCCGGGAGTTCAACGGCGTCGTGAGCTTCGTTCATGAGGTCCATCATCACTGGTGGAGGCGGTGCGTGACGGGGCGCCCGGGGTTTCTCGGCGCGTCATCGGGCACCTGCTTCCTGGCGGGCCCTGCGGCGCAACGTCCGGAGCATCTTGGCCCGTTCGGTCTCCGAGGTGCCGCCCCACACGCCGGCCGTCTGCCCTGTCTCCAGGGCCCACTCCAGGCACGAATCCATCACGGGGCACCGGTGGCACACCGCCTTCGCGTCATGGATGTCCTGCAGAGCGGGCCCGCTGCCGCCCACCGGGAAGAACAGCTCCGGGTCCTCCCACACGCACGCGGCCCTGTCCAGCCACTCCATTTCCGTCTCACCTCACTCGTATCGGAAGCAACGCGAGTACCCACGACGCAGCCATCAACCGCCCACCGGGGCAGAACTTTCAACTCGGAGTGCCACGACGGCGACCGGGCTCTCCGGTGAAGGTGACGTCCTGGCCCGCGACGATCCGCGCGCCCATGTTCCTGCGCATCATCTCCAGGGCCGCTTCGGCCAGTTGGGGGTGGATGTGCGCGACGGCGTCGGAGACCACGCTCACGTCCAGGTGCCGGATGTGGGCGTCCAGCGCCGAGTACAGCACGCACTGTTCGGTGACCTGGCCGCACAGGATCACATGACGGACGCCCAGCTCCCAGAGCAGGTACGTCAGGGGCGTCTCGTAGAAGATCGAGTGCCGGGCCTTCACGACGAACAGTGCCTCCGAGTCGGGCCTGACCGGTTCCACCAGCTCCGCGTGCGGGCCGGCCAGCGCAGCTTCGACGAGTTCTCCGTGGTGGGAGCGCCACTGCCCGAAGTTGTCGTTCACGTAGATCACGGGGGCCCGGCTGTCGCGCGCCGCGCGGAGCAGGTCGGCCACGACCGGCACGATCTTCCGGGCCGAGGGCAGGAGCGCGTCGGCGTCCTGGTGGTCGTACGTGTTGACCATGTCGATGACGATCAGGGCGCTCGGGCTCTCCTCCACGCTCCCCCTGACGGGTCGATCCTCCGGAGGCATGACATCGCCTTCTTTCCACTGTGCAAGGGCCCTACCAGGCTGGTCACACGTGCGACCGTCCCGCCACAGGACCACCCGTGACGGCAGCCGCGCCGGGTACCCCGGGCAGGCCCGGGCGATGCACGAGGGTGCGCAGCACATGCGTGGGCAATCGGCGCAGGTCACGATGGGAGGAGACGGAGGAACAGGGTGAATGCCGCCGACTTGTGTGGGAACGCGTGGAGGGGCGGGCTTCCTGCCGTGGTGGAGCATCCGTACAGGACTCGCCCACAGCACCCGTCCGACGACGCCCGCCGACACGGTTCTGGAGCATTCGATGACTACGGCCGACCGAGACGCCCCGGTACTCACCGCCGACGAACTGCGCGAGGTGGACGCCCACTGGCGCGCGGCGAACTACCTCGCCGTCGGCCAGATCTACCTGATGTCCAACGCGCTGCTGCGTGAGCCGCTCCGCCCGGAGCACGTGAAACCGCGGCTGCTCGGGCACTGGGGCACCTCTCCCGGGCTGAACCTCGTCTACACGCACCTGAACCGGGTGATCAAGCAGCGGGAGCTGGAGGCCCTGTGCGTGTGGGGCCCCGGCCACGGCGGACCCGCCGTCCTCGCCAACGCCTGGCTGGAGGGCAGCTACAGCGACATCTACCCGGACGTGGGGCGCGACGAGACGGGCATGACCCGGCTGTTCAAGCAGTTCTCCTTCCCGGGCGGCGTACCCAGCCACGTAGCGCCCGAGGTCCCCGGCTCCATCCACGAGGGCGGCGAGCTCGGCTACTCCCTCGCCCACGCGTACGGTGCGGCCTTCGACCACCCGAACCTGCTCGTCACCTGCGTGGTCGGCGACGGCGAGGCGGAGACGGGCCCGCTGGCCGCGTCCTGGCACTCGGGCAGGTTCCTCGATCCCGTGCACGACGGCGCCGTGCTGCCGATCCTGCATCTCAACGGATACAAGATCGCCAATCCGACCGTGCTCGCCCGGATGCCGCAGGACGAGCTCGACGCCCTGCTGCGCGGCTACGGCCACCTCCCGCTCTACGTCGAGGGCGACGATCCGGCCCAGGTGCATCAGGACATGGCGCGCACCCTCGACCAGGCGCTTGACCTCATCACCGACCACCAGCGGGCGGCCAGGACGGGCGAGGCGACCACACCCGTCCGCTGGCCGATGATCGTGCTGCGCACCCCCAAGGGGTGGACCGGCCCGGCCGACGTCGACGGGCTGCCGGTGGAGAACACCTGGCGCGCCCATCAGGTCCCTCTCCCCGAGGTCCGCGAGAACCCCGAGCACCTCGCCCAGTTGGAGCGCTGGCTGCGCTCGTACCGGCCGGACGAGCTCTTCGGCGACGACGGCCGCCCCAGCGACGCGGTGCTGGCCTGCGTGCCGCACGGCACCCGGCGGCTGGGCTCCACCTCGTACGCCAACGGCGGGCTGCGCCTGCGGTCCCTGCCGCTGCCGCCCCTGGAGGACTTCGCCGTACCGGTCGACAAGCCGGGCGCCACGCTCCACTCCCCCACCCAGCTCCTCGGCGACTTCCTCGCGCGCCTCATGACGGACACGGCAGGCGAGCGCAACTTCCGTCTCGTCGGCCCGGACGAGACGGCCTCCAACAAACTGGGGGCCGTCTACGAAGCCAGCGGCAAGGCCTGGCAGGAGCGCACTCTGCCCGTCGACGAGGACCTCGACCCGCACGGCCGCGTGATGGAAGTGCTCTCCGAGCACCTGTGCCAGGGCTGGCTCGAGGGCTATCTGCTCACCGGCCGGCACGGCCTGTTCTCCTGCTACGAAGCCTTCGTCCACATCGTCGACTCGATGGTCAACCAGCACATCAAGTGGCTGAAGACGGCGGGCGAGCTGACCTGGCGCGCGCCCGTGGCGTCGCTCAACTACCTGCTCACCTCGCACGTCTGGCGCCAGGACCACAACGGTTTCTCGCACCAGGACCCCGGCTTCGTCGACCATGTCCTCAACAAGAGCCCGCACATCGTCCGGGTGTACCTGCCGCCGGACGCCAACACGCTGCTGACCGTGGCCGACACCGCCCTGCGCAGCCGCGACCACGTCAACGTCATCGTGGCGGGCAAGAACCCCGGCCCCGACTGGCTCTCGCTCGACCAGGCCCGCGCCCACTGCGCGCGCGGCGCCGGAGTGTGGGACTGGGCCGGCACGGAGCGCGGCGACGGGCCCGACGTGGTCCTCGCCTGCGCCGGTGACGTCCCCACCCAGGAGATCCTGGCCGCGGCCGCGCTGCTGCGCGAGCACCTGCCGGAGCTCGCCGTGCGGGTCGTGAACGTCGTCGACATGACCACGCTCCTGCCGGCCGAGGAGGATTCCAACGGCATGAGCGACGCCGAGTACGACGGCCTGTTCACCTCCGACAAGCCGGTCATCTTCGGCTATCACGGCTATCCGTGGCTCATCCACCGCCTTACCTATCGGCGGGCAGGACACGACAATCTCCACGTGCGCGGCTACAAGGAGTCCGGCACCACGACCACGCCGTTCGACATGGTCGTCCGCAACGACCTCGACAGGTTCCGCCTGGTCATGGACGTCATCGACCGGGTCCCCGGGCTCGGTGTCCGGGCGGCCGCGACCCGGCAGCGCATGGCGGACGCCCGCACCCGGCACCACCGCTGGATCCGCGAGCACGGCACGGACCTGCCCGAGGTCGTGGAGTGGCAGTGGACGAACTGAACGACCGCCGGTCGTCCGGCCCCCGACGGGGCCGGACGGAGACGGTCGAGGAGAAGGCCGACCGGCAGTGGGCGGAGCTCATCCAGGAGCTGCGCGTCGCCCTGACCGGTGTGCAGATCCTCTTCGGCTTCCTGCTCACGGTGGTGTTCACCCCGCGGTTCGCGGAGCTCTCCGACGCCAACCGCACCATCTACATCGTCACCGTCGTCCTCGGGTCCGCCGCGACGGGTGCCCTGATCGGGCCGGTCGCCTTCCACCGGCAGGTGTCCGGCCGGAGGATCAAACCGCAGGCGGTGATGTGGGCCTCCCGGCTCACCTTCGTGGGCCTGGTGCTGCTGCTGTGCACGCTGACCTCGGCGCTGTTCCTGATCCTGCGCGTCGCGACGCACGACTCGGTCGCCCCGGCCATCGTCGCGGGGGTCCTCGCCTGGTACCTGCTGTGCTGGTTCGTCCTCCCCGCCTGGGCGCGCAAGCGGCACACCGAAGAGACTCCGCACCCGTCCGACGACAACGACCCGCAATGACCGATCGATCCAAACCGTACGATCCAGCCCCCACAAGGGAGACCCCATGAGCAGCGCAGCCGAAGACAGGCCCCTCGTCACCGTGACGCTGAGCAACTGCACGGCCCGGGACGCCCGTACCGTCCTCGCCCATCTCACCGCGAGGTTCCCCGACCGGGCGCCCGCCCAGGACTCGTCCGGCTCCTCCGGCACGCCTCCCACGGTATGGACGGCGGAACTCGACGTGCAGGCCGGCACATCCGCGTCCGGGCCCGGGGCCGGGAACGGTGAGGCGCTCGAAGGGCCCGTCTCCGGCACCGCTCAGGGAGCGCCCCACGATGTCGTCACCGTCCGCGAGGCGCTCGCCCGCGCGTTCGGCTTCGAGGACGCGGGGTCGGTCTCCGGTGACCAGGAACAGGAGAGCCAGTTCCGGCTCGCCCCGCGGTGACTCATCGCGCCTGCTCCTCCAGGCGTTCGCGCTGCGGGCCCACGGTGTACCGCGGGTCCTCGGCCGAGGCGACGCCCGCGGCGAACACCCCGAAGCGGGTGCACGCCGAGCCCGCGAGCAGTGCGAGGCCCGAGGCGATCGCGGCCGGCCGGCTGCGGCCCAGGACGGCCGCGCCGGCGGCGCCGGCGAGCGTGAGCGCCTGCGCGGTGCGAAGGAGCGTGCCCGCCCTGCCCTCCCGGTACGTCTCGGCGACCGGGCCGAGCCGTCGCTGGGCCGCCTTCATGGCCACGGTGTCGGCGAGCGCGGCGAGTCCGGCCGCGCGGCGGGCGGGCGTGTTCTCGTGGACGGGAGCGACGACGAGAGCCATGCCCGCGGCGGCCGCCGTCGCCGAGGCCGTGAAGAGGTAGGGCAGTTCGCGGTGGACCCCGTGCCATCCGGGCACCGCCGTGTCGGCCGCGAGGACGGCGGTGTACGCGGCGACCACGGGGCCGAGGACGGCGGCCGTTCCGGTGGCCAGGGCGCCCGTCCTGGGCAGCCGGCCGGTGACGGCACAGACCGCGGCCGCTCCCGCGGCGGGGCCGTAGGCGCTCAGCAGCCAGGTGCCCATGCTCATCGGTGAGGTGGGCTTGAAGACCCTGAGCATGTTCGCGAAGCGGGCCGGGCGGCCGAGGTCGTGAATGAGGGCCGCGGCCGAGAGCGAGACGGCGGCGAGCGAGGAGACCTTGAGCGCCGTCTCCGTCCGCGTGCGGCCCGTGTACTGGGCCGACGCGGCGAAGACGGAGCCCGCCCCGGCGAGCCCGCCGAGGAAGAAGTATCCGGCGATGTCGCGCGCAGCCCACGAGGGCGGTTTGATCACCGGGCGGCCGTAGTACGAGTCGAACTCGGCCTTGGGCACCATCAGTTGCTCACCGCGGCGGCCGCGCCGCCGCGCACCCGTCGAGCGGTCCTGGGCCGTCATCGCCGCCCCCTGCCCGCCGCCGCGAAGGACACCGCGACACCGGCGAGGAGCGCCAGCGCTGCGCCGCCCGCGTGTTTCCACATGGCCGGCAGATCGCGGGTGGTGACGACGGGGTCCGGGGGCAGCCCGTACACCTCGGGCCGGTCCAGGAGCAGGAAGAACGCCCCGTCGCCGCCCACGCCGTCCTCGGGATCGTGTCCGTACAGGCGGGCCCCGGCCACCCCCGCGTCGTGCAGGTCGTCGACGCGCAGCGCCGCTCTCTCGCGCAGTTCGTCGAGCGGTCCGAACTGGATGGACTCCGTCGGGCACGCCTTGGCGCACGCGGGTTCCTGGCCCGCGCCCAGCCGGTCGTAGCACATGGTGCACTTGAAGACGCGGCCGTCCGTGGGGCGCTGCTCGATGACGCCGTAGGGGCAGGCCGGGACGCAGTACCCGCAGCCGTTGCAGATGTCGTCCTGGACCACCACGGTCCCGAACTCGGTGCGGAACAGCGCGCCCGTCGGGCACACGTCCAGGCACGCGGCATGGGTGCAGTGCTTGCAGACGTCGGAGGACATCAGCCAGCGCATCTCCGAGCCGGGCGCCGCGCCACCGGACTCGCCGTCGATCAGGGGCAGTTGGGTGCGTCCGTCGGCCGTCGGAGCGGGCGTGGGGGCGGGCGCGGGCGCGGGCGCGGGCGCCGGCTGTTCGATGAAGGCGACGTGCCGCCAGGTGGACGCCCCGAGCGCCTGCGTGTTGTCGTACGACATGCCGCTCAGGGACAGCCCGTCCTCGGGAAGGGCGTTCCACTCCTTGCAGGCCACTTCGCAGGCCTTGCATCCGATGCACACGGACGTGTCGGTGAAGAACCCGACCCTCTCCTCGCTCATGTACGGGTCTCCGTCCCGGTGGTGTCGGTGATGCCCGCACGGCGTCGGTAGTCGGCCACGAGCCGCGGCAGTTCGGGTCCGCGGGGGCGGCGGCCGGGCCGGATGTCGGCGGTGAGCGCCTTGTCCTCCTGGATGTGCGCGTTGGGGTCGAGGGTGATGGCGACGAGTTCGTTGGCGGCGTCGCCGGTGGCCACACCGTTGGGTCCCCAGTGGAAGGGCAGGCCGATCTGGTGGACGGTACGGCCCTGCACCGTCAGGGTCTTGATGCGGTCCGTCACCATGACGCGCGCCTCGATGGCACTGCGCGCGGTGACGATGGTGGCCCATCCGCCGTGTTCGAGGCCGCGCTCGGCGGCGAGCTGCGGCGAGAGCTCGCAGAACAACTCCGGCTGCAGCTCGGACAGGTACGGCGACCAGCGGCTCATGCCGCCGGCCGTGAAGTGCTCGGTCAGCCGGTGGGTGGTGACGATGTACGGGTAGACGTCCGCGCCGGGGTCGTTGCCGCTGGGGTGGTAGCGGTTCCCCTCGCGGGACATCACCTGCCGCACCGGGGAGCGCGAGGTGCGGGGGTACAGCGCGTTGGTGAACGGCGAGTCCTGCGGCTCGTAGTGCGTGGGCAGGGGGCCGTCCTCCAGGCCCGCGGGCGCGTACAGCCACGCTTTTCCGTCGGCCTGCATGATGAACGGGTCGTCGCCGCGCAGCGCGTCAGGGCCGCTCGCGTCGTCGTCGGGCACGTGGTCGGGGGCCCGGTCGGGCACGAAGTCCGCGATGTCGTGGCCCGTCCAGCGGCCGGCGTCCGGGTCCCACCAGAGGTAGGCCTTGCGTGCGCTCCACGGGGTGCCGTCGGGGGCGGCGGAGGCCCGGTTGTAGAGGATGCGGCGGTTGGCGGGCCAGGCCCAGGCCCACTCGGCGGCCACCCAGTCCTGCTCCTGCTGCGGTCTCTTGCGGGCCGCCTGGTTGATGCCGTCGGCGTACACCCCGCAGTAGATCCAGCATCCGCAGCGGGTCGAACCGTCGTCCTTCAGCTCGGTGTAGGCGGAGAGCGGTTTCCCGTCGGGGCCATGGCCGTTGATCTCGGCGAGCACGGCGGCGGCGACGGGCTCGTCCAGCGGGCCCTCGACGGGATAGTCCCAGGTGAGGTCCAGGATCGGCCGGTCCATCGGGGCCTCGGAGCCGGCCAGCTTCTCTTTGATGCGGCGGCCCAGGTGGTACGTGAACCACAGGTCGCTCCGGGCCTCGCCCGCGGGTTCGACAGCCGCGTGGTGCCACTGGATCCAGCGGTTGGTGTTGGTGAAGGACCCGGACTTCTCCGTGTGAGCCGCCGCCGGAAAGAAGAAGACTTCCGTGCCGATGTCCTCGGTGCGCAGCTCTCCGCTCTCGATCTCCGGGCCGTCCTGCCACCAGGTGGCCGACTCGATGAGCGAGAAGTCGCGTACGACGAGCCACTCCAGCTGGGCCATGCCCATGCGCTGCAAGCGGGTGTTGGCCGAACCGACCGCGGGGTTCTCCCCCATCAGGAAGTAGCCCTTGCACTCCCCGTCGAGCTGCGCCATCACCGTCTCGTACGTGGCGTGCGACCCGGTGAGGCGTGGCAGGTGGTCGAAGCAGAAGTCGTTGTCCTCGCGCGCGGCATCGCCGTAATAGGCCTTCAGCAGGCTGACGAAGTAGGACCGCATCTCGGCCCAGAAGCCCTTCTCGGTGCGGGAGGCCTTGATGAAGCTTTCGAGGTCCATGTGCTGGTGGGCGTGGGGCATCGGCAGATAGCCCGGCAGCAGGTTGAAGAGGGTCGGGATGTCGCTGGACCCCTGGATGGAGGCGTGGCCGCGCAGCGCCTGGATGCCGCCGCCGGGGCGCCCGATGTTGCCCAGCAGGAGCTGCAGGATGCTTGCGGCCCGGATGTACTGCGAGCCGGTGGAGTGCTGCGTCCACCCGACCGCGTACACGAAGCAACTGGTGCGCTCGCGGCCTGAGTTGGACGTCAGCGCGTCGCACACGCGCAGGAACGTCTCGCGCGGCACGCCGCACACGTCCTCGACCGTCTCCGGCGTGTAACGGGCGAAGTGCCGCTTGAGGACCTGGTACACGCAGCGCGGATGCTTCAGCGTCGGATCGCTGGGCGCGGAGGGGGTGGTGCGGGCTCCTCCCGACCCGTGGGTCTCGGAGCGGCCCGCCTCGCTGACGCGGTCCTCGTACTGCTCGTCGACCTCGCCGGTCGGCTGCTGCACCTGCGCGCCCTCGTACTGCCAGGTGTGCTGGTCGTAGTGGCGCTTCTCCTCGTCCAGACCGGAGAAGACACCGTCGAGGTCCTCGGAGTCGCGGAAGTCCTCGCTCACCAGCGTCGCGGCGTTCGTGTAGTGCAGGACGTACTCGCGGAAGTCCTTCTCCTCGGTCAGGACGTGGTTGATGATCCCGCCGATGAAGGCGATGTCGCTGCCCGCCCGCAGCGGGACGTGGAGATCGGCGAGCGCGCTCGTGCGCGTGTACCGGGGGTCCACATGGATGACGGTCGCGCCGCGGGCCTTCGCCTCCATCACCCACTGGAAGCCCACGGGGTGCGCCTCGGCGTAGTTCGAGCCCTGGATGACGATGCAGTCGGAGTGCTGCTGGTCCTGCATGAAAGTGGTGGCGCCGCCTCGGCCGAACGAGGTACCGAGACCGGCGACGGTGGAGCTGTGACACACCCGTGCCTGGTTCTCCACCTGGACCATGCCCAGACCGGTGAACAACTTCTTGATCAGGTAGTTCTCTTCGTTGTCGAGCGTGGCTCCGCCCAGGCTCGCGATGCCCATGGTGCGGGCCGTGCGCACGCCGTCCCGCTCCCATTCCCAGGTGGCGCGGCGGGTCGCGACGACCCGGTCGGCCACCATGTCCATGGCCGTGTCGAGGTCGAGCGTCTCCCAGTCGGTGCCGTGGGGGCGCCGGTAGAGCACCTGGTGGTGACGGGCGGGTCCCGTGGTCAGCTGCAGCGTCGCCGAGCCCTTCGGGCAGAGCCGGCCGCGGCTGATCGGGGAGGCGGGGTCGCCCTCGATCTGCACGACCTTGTCGTCCTTGACGTACACCTGCTGGCCGCACCCGACGGCGCAGTACGGGCAGATGGACTGCGTCACCCGTTCCGCGGTGTCGGTACGCGGCCGCAGCTCGGCCGTCTGCCGCGACTTGGCGGCGCTCCCCCGGCCGAGTCGGTCGTCCCCCGTCAGCTGCCGGTAGACCGGCCAGCCGCGGAATCGGTCGGTGACGCCCATGGAACTCCTTGGCGGGAAGGGATTCAGGCCGGTGACTCGTCGGGGTCGGGGTGCTCGGGGTGCACGGTGTCCGACCCGTGGTCGCCGCGCCGCCGCGTGCCCGCCTCGTCCGTGTCGGGAACATCATCCATGCGGTCCACCTGCTCGGCGGGGTCGGCGGTCGGGTCCTCCCCGTCGGCCTGCTGATCAGGCATGTCCCTGGGGATGGGAGCCCCGTCCTCACCAGGGCCTGCACGTCGGTGATCGGTCACAGCAACCTCCATTCTTCGCCAGTCGGCACGGCTGCGCACACGCAGCCGCGGACGCGCACTGGGTACCTGGCTGCGTGGAGACGAAACGTGCCGGGCGATCCCGGCGCCTTCAGAGGGCCGGTGGTCCGTCCAGTACGACGGCGAGGCCCTGTTCGGCGTCGTCGTGGAGGGCGGCGTGGAAAGCCTTGTCGTAGGCGACGTCGCCGGCCGCCGAGCGGGCCTGGTGCTCCCACCGGTCCCGTACCTCGGAGAGCTCGGGCGTGCCGTGGTTCGGGTGGCCGAGCCTGCGCCAGTAGGTGTTTCCGGTGCCCGAGGTGCGGGCGGCCCCGATTCCGTCGCCCTGCGCCGCGTTGGCTCCCGTGAGGAGGTCCAGGGCGAGGGCGATGCCGAGGTTGTCCCGGAGGTTGTGCTTGCTGATGAGCATCGCCCGCGCGTGGTGCTCGGCGTCGTGGGGGCGCCCTTGGAGCAGGTCGATGTAGGCGAGCTGGTGGAACGCGTACGAGCGGGCCCAGTGCTCGCCGTACTGGAGGCTGAGACGGCGCAGGCCGGTGGCCGCCTCGTAGGCCTCGGACAGGCGGCCCAGCGCCGAGTGGGCGAACGTGCGGATCACCATGCAGCACAACTGCGGTGCGCCCGCGGGGGGCGAGGTGCTGTGGGTGACCAGGGCGTGGTCGCTCACGTCGTACGCGTCCTGGGGCCGGCCGGCCATGAGATGGGTCAGTCCCTGGGTGTGGGCGGCGAAGAGCGCGGATGCCGGTGTACCGTCCCGGCGCGCGGCGGCGGCGCACTCCTCTCCGACGCGCAGGGCTGCCGGGTGGTCGCCCTGGAGCGTGAGCGTGATGCCCAGGGCCCAGAGCGCGCGGGTGCGGGAGGGGCCTTCGGGCGTGTCCAGGGCGAGGACGCGTTCGAGGTAGTCGCGGGATTCGTGGAGGTGCCCGCAGCAGGGCCAGAACAGGCCTGTCCGTCCGGCCATGTCGACGGCGGCCCCGGGGTCCTCGGCGATGAGGTGATCGAGTGCGGCGCGTACGTCGGTGTGGCTGTCGGAGACCCTGGCGTACCAGACGACCTGCTGGTCACTGAGCCACTCGGCCTCCGCCTCGGCCAGGAGGGCGGCGAAGTGCGTGGCGTGGAGCCTGGCGAGCGACTGCTCCTCGCCGAGTTCCGCGAGCCACATGGCGCCGTACTCGCGCAGGGTGTCGAGCATCCGGTAGCGGGTGCCCGTCCGCTGGAGGACGGATTGGTCGGCGAGCCGTTCGAGGAGGCGGGGGATGTCGGCGGCGCCGAGCGGGCCGCCCGCGCAGACGGACTGCGCGTCCGCCGCCTCCACGGGGCCGCGGAAGACGGAGAGCCTGGCCCACAGCAGGCGTTCGAGGGGCGAGCACAGCTCGTGGCTCCAGCCGATCGCGGTGCGCAGGGCCCGGTGGCGCTTGGGCCAGACCGTCTCGTCGACGAGGGTGTCGAGCCGTGAGCCCAGACGCTCGGCGACCTCGGTGAGGCTGTTGTTCCTCAGTTGCGCGCAGGCGAGTTCGAGTGCGAGCGGGATTCCTTCCAGGCGGCGGCAGATGGCGGAGACGGTCTCGGGGGCGCCCGGCGCGTCGAGGGACAGTCCGGGGGCGGCCGTCGAGCAGCGCTCCTCGAAAAGGCGCAGCGCGTCCGCGTTGCCACCGTCGTCGTCCGTGGAGAGCGGGGCCACTTGGACGCACCGTTCGCCGTGGACGGTGAGGGGCTTCCTGCTGGTGGCGAGCGCGGTCAACCGGGGTGCTGCCGTGAGCAGTTCACCCACCAGACGCCGGCAGGCGGGCAGCAGGCGCTCGCAGCAGTCGAAGACGAGCAGGACCTGCCGGCCGCTCAGCCACTCGCACAGCGCGTCGACGGGATCCCGCGGATTGTGGTCAAGAAGACCGACGGCGTCGCAGACCGTGGCGGTCAAGAGCCGGTCGTCGTAGAGGTGGGACAGGTCCACCCACCAGACCCCGTCGGCGTACGCGCCCCGCGCCCGCTCGGCTGCGCGCAGGGCCAGGCGGCTCTTGCCGACACCGCCGCCACCGGTGAGGGTGACCAGTCGGTGCTGGGTCAACGCCGTTGCGATGACGCCCAGTTCGCTGCCGCGGCCCACGAAGCTGGTCGTCGTGACTGGAAGGTTGCCTACCACGGTCCCATCCTGCCGTGCCGCAGCACGCAGCCCGACCCCCCTGCGAGAACCGGCCACAAACGATCGACTTTGGCAACTGATCGAGCATGCCCGATCGGTCGGTCTTCTGCCTGCTGCGGTGACGCCCCGGCCCGGCGGACCCCGCCCGCCCCCCCCGCGGGGCCCCAGCCCGCGCGGGGGGGGCGGGGGGGGGGGGGCGGGGGGGGGCGGCCGCACCAGGAACCCAAAGGGCCGGGG
>NZ_JBIWKA010000002.1:73749-177406 GCF_044765445.1 Streptomyces sp. NPDC102467
CCCCGCCCCCCCCCCCCCCCCCCCCCCCCCCCCCCCCCCCCCCCCCCCCCCCCCCCCCCCCCCCCCCCGCCCGCCCCCCCCCCGGGCCGGGTCAGTCGCGCAACATCGTCACCTTCAGGTCCGGATCGCTCGCGATCTCGGCTGCGGTGAAGCGTTCGGTGACCCATTGCTTGCGGCTGAAGAGGCGGGTCTGGTCGGTGTAGTGGGGCGAGGTGGGGTTCGCCGACTGGCCGTAGGTGAGCAGGGTGTGGGCGCGGGGGCCGTCGGGGGTGAGTTCGACGGCCATCAGGAAGCTGGAGCCGAACGCCCCCTCGGTCGGGGTGCCGGTGCCCGCCTCGGGCCCCGCGTCCACGACGTTGAAGCAGCCCTTGTTCCCGTTGCAGCCGGGCAGCGGGATCCCGGCCCACTTCTGCACGGTGCCGAGTGCGGTGTCGACCGGGAGATCGCGGGCGGCCAAGTCCTGGACGGCGTCGGCCAGGGCGTGCCGGACCCGGGCGTCGTCGCCGTTGATGCCGCGCGGTGTGGTGAGGGGCTGCGCCGGGTCGTAGGGGACGCGGTGCCAGGTGTCGGAGGGCCCGCCTCGCAGGATGTGGTCGTAGAACGTGGTCCAGAGCGCGGCGCCCCGGCTGTCGGTGTCGGCGCGGGTGTCCCAGCGGGCGAGGGCCGCGCAGGCCTGCCGTACGTCGGTCTCCTTGCCGTCCGTCGTCTCCAGGAGCGGGTGGGCGCGGCACAGGGCGACCACGTCGTCGCGGCCCGTCTCGGCCGACAGGACACGGTTGCCGAACGCCGAGGAGCGCAGGGTGCGCCCGGTGAACCCGGGGGCGCCGAGTCCGTCCGTGCCGTCCGCCCGCCGCGCGATCATGTCCAGTCCCAGCTGGGGCCGTGGCGCCAGGCGGGGATCGATGTCGTACACGCCGGGGAGCCCGGTGAGGGGGGCTTCGGGGTTCGTGTACTGGGGCCCGTTGTTGGAGTTGGCGACATAGTCGGTGCGGGTCAGCTTCGGTTGGTGGGACGGACCGTAGAGGCCCGGTACGAGTGCGTCGGGGTCGCTGCCCCAGGCGCAGGCGGTCGTCGAGCCGTCGAGTGCGTCGGGTCCGTCCTCGCCGCCCGGGCGGGTGCAGCGCTCGAGTTGGGCGTCGGTGAGGTGCGGTACGGCGGAGGAGTCGGTGAAGTACGTGGCGCCGCTGGTGTCGGCGGCGAGGGTGTAGGTCCAGGGGATGCCCTGGTAGGTGTCCTGGGCGGTGCGGAGTTGGTCGAGGCTGTGGGCCTTGCCCATGGCCAGCCAGGTGTTCATGGAGCGCAGGTTGTCGGCGTTGGCGTCCCGGACCGCGTAGGCGGTCCTCGTGGTCCAGCCGGAGGAGAGGACGGGGCCGAAGCCTGAGGTGTACAGCGTCCGTTCGACCGTTTTCACCCGGCCGTCGGCGTCGCGGACGGTGATCGGGACGGTGCGGCGTTTCATCCGCTCCGTCCTCCCGTCGACGACGTAGCTGGTCGGGTCACCCGCCACGAGTTTCAACGCGTAGGTCGACGTGTGCCGGGCGTCGCTCGCGGTGTGCGTCCAGGCGAGGTCCTTGTTGTGGCCGATCAGGACGAGAGGCGTGCCGTACAGGCCGGCGCCGGACACGTCCAGGGTGCCGGGGATCGTCAACTGCACCTGGTAGAAGCGGAGGGCGCCGCCGACCCACGGAAGGTGCGGGTTGGCGAGGACCATCGCGTTGCCGGTGCGGGTGGCGTCGCGGCCGAGCGCCCAGCCGTTGCTGCCGAAGTCGTCCGCGGCGGGCCCCTGCCCGCCCGGCGCCGAAAAGGCGGCGGCCCTGGCCGTGGCGTCACCGTCGGCCGTCGGCGGCTTCGCGTCGCCGATGTCCGGCGCGAGCGGCACCGCGCCGGTCACCCCGCTGACGTCGTACACGACGCTCCACAGGTCGAGCGCGGTGACCGGGCGCACCCAGGGCTTACCCGCACAGCGCGCGTCCGGCAGTCTGCCGACGCCCGTCTCCCGCAGGTAGCGGTTGTATCCGGCGGCGTACCCCTGGACCATGCGCCGCAGTTCAGCGGTGGGACCCAACGGCGCTCTGCGGTCCAGGAGTTGCTGGACCGTGCCCGCGCGCCGCTGCCCCTTGTAGTAGGTGTCGCTCGCCAGGTTGACGCCCTCGCCGCGCTCTCCGTCGGGCCCGAAGTAACGGGACCGCTCACCGCGTAACGTGACCACCTGGTCGGCGAGTTCGCAGACGTTGTCCTGCGCGAACGCGTACCCGTATCCGTAACCGAGCCCGTCGAAGTCCCGCGCGAGGATGTGTGGAATGCCGTACGCGGTGCGGCTGATCTGTGCCGTGCGCCCGCCCTCGGAGAGGGTCTCGCCGGCCGGCCCCGTAGCGGCGGACGAAGCCGTCGGCAGAAAGGCGGCGGTCACCGATGCGAGACAGAGCGCGGCCGCGGCGGCGCCCAACCGGCCGCGCACAGAGTATCTATGACGTTTCGTCAGCGTTCTTGATTCACTCATGCGCCCCACCCTCCACGGTATGACGCGGGGTGGCATCCGGCGCTCGGGGGACATTCCCCCCGTGGCGTCACCCGCGGGATGTACGCCTGCCGACCGGGCCGAGGCGAGGCCGGACCGACCCCGGACATGTGTGCCCGGGCCTCCTGTGTCGACGACGCCGATAGACTCCGGGCGTGTCAGCCATGGAAGAGATCCGTCGCAGCAAATACATCAGCCTCACGACGTACCGGAAGGACGGGAGCCCGGTCGCCACACCCGTCTGGCACGTGGCGCGGGACGAGCGCGAGCTCGTGGTGGTCACACCCGCCGACTCCTGGAAGGTCAAGCGGCTCCGCAACAACAGCGCCGTGACGGTCACCGTCTGCGACGTCCGCGGCCGGACCGCCCCGGACGCCGCCACCCTCCCCGGCACCGGCACCCTGCTCGACGAGGCCGGCACCGAGGCCGCTCAGGGCCTCCTCGCCAAGAGGTACCTCTTGTCCCGGATCGGGAACGGGTTCCTCAAGGTCCTGCGCGTACGGAAGAAGCCGAACATCGGCATCGCCGTCACCCTGTGAGCGACCCTCGCCGGTCATCGGGCCTGCGGGTGGCGAGGAGGATCCCCCCGAGCGTGCTCTCGGCCGAGCTGAGGGTCCTGTGCGTCTCGACGGTGAAGCCCGCCTCGTCGAGCCAGGCGGCCAGCCGTTCGGGCTGCCGCCGGTGGACGTGCACCTTCATCGGGTGGCCGCCATACCCCTCTGTCTTCAACTGCGACGCGTCCCCCACGTGGAATCCGAGCAGCAGGGGGGCTCCGGGGCGCATCGCCCGCCGGAAGTGGGCGAGGACCGGGCCGATCTCGTCGTCGGGGACATGGATCAGCGAGTACCAGGCCACAACACCGGCCACCGATGCGTCGGCGAGGTCGAGTTCCGTCATGGACCCGACCTCGAACCGCACACCGGGGTGATCGCGCCTGGCGACCTCGATCATCGCGGGTGACAGGTCGATCCCGAACGCGTCCAGGCCGAGCCCGCGCAGGTGGGCCGTGATCCGTCCCGGCCCGCATCCCACGTCGGCGACCGGGCCCCCGCCGCCGGTGCGCACCAGGTCGGCGAAGGTCTCCATGACCGCGCGTTCTACCGGCATGTCGTCCAGCAGGCCCCGCGTCCGCTCCGCGTAGCTGTCGGCGACCGTGTCGTACGACCTCCGGGTGTCCTCCAGCCAGGTGCTCGCGGTGTCCGTGGCGTGGTCCGTTTCTCGTTCTGTCGTCACGACCGCAGGCTACTCACGGGCCGCTCGCTCCTCCACCCTGCGTCCTCCACCCACTGCTCAACACCTGTACGGAGAAGGGCTCCTGGGATAACGTCGCCTCGGCCACCAGGAATGAATCGTTTCACCCCCACTCCACGTCACTGAGAAGTGAGGCGCCATGACATCGAGCCGCCCAGCCGAAAACGCCCCTCTGCCCGGCCCCGCCAGACGCACCGTCCTCGCCGCGGGCGCGGCGGCCGCTGCCCTGACCGCGGCCGGACTCCCGTACGCGCAGACGGCAGCCGCGACGCCGGCCGGCGGTGCCACCGCGATGCCTCCCGGTTCCGAACCGCCGCGCGGTGGCACCGGTTGGCAGCGCTACGTCCAGGCTCCCTCGTCCCGCACCGTGCGCCCGGTCCGCACGCTCGCCTCCGCAGGCGCCGTCGACCGACCCGAGGGCCTGCTCAAGCCGGGCGGCCCCGCGACGGTCCTGCGCCGGCCGCAGCCCGCCCCGGCGCCCCGCTGGCCGGAGGGCACCACGGCCGAGGCCTCCTCCACCCATGCGGGCAACAGCGGGAGCGACGGGCAGCCGCGGACCTACGACGCCTCCCATGCCGTGGACGGTGACCCGGAGACGTTCTGGAACGACGACACCCAGGGCGCCTTTCCCGACACCCTGACCGTGACGCTGCCCGCCGAGCGGGAGCTGTCCGGCATCACGGTGGTCTCCAACAGCGACGGCGTACCGACCGACTTCACGGTCGACGTGTGGCACGGCGATGCGTGGCAGCGGGCCGCCACACATTCTGACAACGATGTCATCCAGTGCCCGGTGCCGTTCGCGACTCCGCTCTCCGCCTCGAAGGTCCGCATCACGGTGACGGGCGTACAGGACACGCAGCAGGGCGCGTTCACCCGGATCAACGAGGTGTGGCCCGAGGCGGTGGAGGCGGTCGAACCACCCAGCGTGACCGTGGACTTCGGCAAGGTCGTGGTCGGCTTCCCGCGCATCCGGTTCGCCGGCGCATCGGACAACTCTCCCGGCGTACGCGTCGCCTTCTCCGAGACCCAGCAATTCCTCACCGACCGCAGCGACTTCACCCGCTCCGACCAGGCGGGCGGCGCGGGCCGGGGCACCGACCAGTTCGCGGTGCCCGCCGGCGGCGCCGACTGGCTGGACCACAAGGGCTTCCAGGCCGGGGACAAGGTCTTCGCCGACGGACTGCACGGCTTCCGCTACCTCAAGATCACGCTGGACGCGTTGGCCTCCGACGCCCCTGCCGCACAGTCCTGGGGCACGGTCGAAGTGGACTCCGTGAGCCTGGAGTTCAGCGCCTACCTCGGTACACCGAGCACCTATCGCGGCTGGTTCCTGTGCTCCGACGACGACCTGAACCGTTACTGGTACGGAGCGTCGTACACGAACGAGCTCGTCACCGACACCTTCCGGCGCGACGACGTCGACCCGCGGAACGCGTGGAGCGCGTCCCTGGAGGGTCAACTGGTTCTGCACGACGGTCCGAAGCGCGACCGCGACCCGTACGTCGGCGACCTGGCCGTGTCCGCGCGCACCCTGTACCTCACGCACGACGACGCGGCGGCCGCCGCGCGCAACGTGCTCGCCGATCTCGCCGAGCACCAGCGCGCCGACGGGTGGATACCACCCGCCTCGATCAACAACTACACGCTTCCGCTGTTCGACTATCCGCTGTGGTGGGTGACGTGCAGCTGGGACTACGTGCTGTACACCGGCGACCGGGCGTACGCGACGCGCTACTACCCGAACCTGCTGAAGGTGCTCGACGCCTGGTACCCGAGCGTCACCGACGACGCCGGTCTGCTCAGCAAGGGACTCAACGGCACGTCGGGGTACGGGGATTACGCCTTCCTGGACCGTACGGGGCGCATCACGTACTACAACGTCAACTACGTCCAGGCGCTCGGCGATGCCGCCCGCCTGGCCCGCTTCCTGGGGCACGCGGACGACGCGGCCCGCTGGGAGAAGCGGGCCGCTGAGGTCGCCGCCGCGGTCAACACGCATCTGTGGGACGAGAAGGCGGGCGCCTATCTCGACTCCTCGACGGGTCCGGTGCGCCACGCCCAGGACGGCAACTCCATCGCCGTCACCGCGCAGGTCGCCGACGCGGGGCGGGCCGCGTCGGCACTCGCCCACCTGGACGCCACCACGCGACAGCCGTACGGCAACGCCTTCATGGACAACGACACGATCTTCGACGGCGCCTCGCAGCGCGTGTACGCGTTCACCTCCTACCCGGAGATCGTCGCCAGGTTCGAGACCGGGCGCGCGGACTCCGCGCTGGACCAGATCCGGCGCACGTACGGGTGGATGGACCGCCACGATCCCGGCATCACGAACTGGGAGGGCATCGGTCCGGGCGGCTCGCTGTACGAGGGCGCGTACACGAGCATGGCGCACGGCTGGTCGACGGGCGTGCTGCCCGCGCTCACCCATCAACTCCTCGGCGCCCGGCCCACCTCGCCGGGGTACGCCACCTGGCTGGTGCGCCCGAACCCTGGCGACGTGACCTGGGCCCAGGGGCAACTACCCACGCCGCACGGGCCGTTGGCCGTGGAGTGGGAGAATTCCCGGTCGCGGTTCTCGGTGACCGTGCGGGTGCCCCGCGGGACCGGCGGCTCGTTGGCGCTGCCGGGTGATCCCGGGCGGCTGACCGTGCGCCAGGGCCGCCGGACGGTGTGGGACGGACGGCACGCCTCGCACCGCACCGTCCGGGTCGCCGACGGCCGCGTCCGCATCTCGTCCCTCGGCGAGGGGACCCACACGTTCACGGCCGTACGCGAGGACTGACGCAGGCGGCGGGAGGGCGGGCGCCTGCGGGAGCCCCGTTACTGGCCCACCCTCCCGTCGACGCACTCGCGCAGCAGGTCGGCGTGGCCGCAGTGGCGGGCGTACTCCTCGATCCTGTGCACCATCAGGCTCCTGATCGAGATCCCGTCCTTCCCCGGACGCGCGCCGAGGTCCGGGTGGGCGGCCAGCGCGGCATCGGTCGCGGCCTGCTCGCGTTCCAGATCGGCGTGGGCGGCGTCGACCACGGCCTGGTCCGCCACGGCTCCGTCGAAGTCCGCGTCCCGCTTGCCGTACAGCTTCGGCAGCGGCTCGTCGTGGGTGATCCAGCCACGCCAGTCCCGCTCCACCTCGGCGAGGTGCCGGACCAGGCCGAGCAGGGACATCGTCGAAGGCGGCACCGAGCGCCGGGCCAGCTGCTCCGCGTCCAGGCCCTCGCACTTCATCCGCAGGGTCGCGCGGTAGCCGGACAAGTAGTCGAGCAGCGTGGCGAGTTCGCCCTCCGGGTCGGGTCCTTCGCTCTCGCGGGGGTCGTCGTCCGGGTCGACCCACATATCGGCGTAGACGGTCGCGCGGGTCCATCGTGCGGGCTGGTCGGTCATGCGGGCCATGGTCGACCCGCGAGACCGTGGCGCGCCACTTGTTTAGAGATGCTCCGGCTCTGAGAGGTACTTCGCCGCCGGCGTGGACAGCGGGGCGTCGGAACGCCGGCGACGAAGGTTCGGGGCGGGCCGGGATCAGCCCTGCTTGATGACGAACTGCGATCCGGGCTCGGTCAGGATGTCGCCCTGCGCCGAGCCGGTGATGGTGACGCCGGTCAGCGTGGCGCTGCCGCGGGCGCCGGACATGGCGAGGATGCCCGACCCGTTGTTCGACTTGTCGATGGTCACGTTGGTGACCTGGACATCGGGCATCTCACCACCACCCGTCTTGAACTGGATGCCGTCGTAGGTGGAATCGTGGATGTCGGTGTCGCGGATCGTGACACCCGGGATGGGCTGCCCCTGGGCGAACAGGGTGATCGCGCCGAACTCCTGGTCCTCGTTCCAGAACGCGCCGCCGGTGCGGTACAGGCCGTTGTTCGCGATCAGGGTCGTACCGGTGAACGGGAGCGGGTCGTGGTCGGTGGCGAGCATGATCCCGGGGTAGTTCATGGTGTCCGAGATCAGGTTGTTCTCGATGGTGTTGCCGTGACCGCCGTAGACCGCGATGCCGTTGGCCCGCCAGGGCAGTTGGACGGTGTTGTTGCGGAAGTGGTTGTCGTGGCCGACGTCGACCGACGTGTCCTTCACGTACTTGCTGGCCCAGACGGCCATGGCGTCGTCGCCCGTGTTGCGGAACGAGGAGTTGTAGACGGTCGAATTGCGGGTGCCGTTGGCGAAGTTGACGCCGTCGGCGTAGGTGTCGCGGATGCGTACGCCGTTGAACTCGACGCGGTCGCCGGGGCCCCACAGCTCGGGGATGTTGGAGTAGTCGCGGCCGACCCAGGCACCCACGTTGGCGTGCTCGATCCAGACGTTGGTGATCTTGGTGTCCTTGCCGAAGCGTCCGTTGAGCGCGACGCCGCCCTCCGCGTTGCCGTCGCCGCCCCGGATCGTGCCCGAGCCGAAGATGGCGATGTCGGAGATCTTGGTGTTGTCGTCGATGTCGAACCCGAAGTTGCCCTCGTGCGGGTGGTTGATGCCGCCCGCGTCCTGCGGCGCGATGAGGGAGTACAGCTGCGCGTGCCACATGCCGGCGCCCTTGATGGTGACGTCGCGGATCCCGACCTGGTTGTACTGGCCCCGGTTCTGCGGGTCGTCGGTGAGGATCTTCTTCTCCTGGCGCCACTGTCCGGCCGGGATCCACACGCACGGGATCTTGCCGGTCTGGTCGGCGGTCACGGCACGCTGGATGGCGTCCGCGTCGTCGATGCCGTCGCCCGGCACGGCCCCGTACTCGGTGATGGAGGCGCACTCGGCGGGCTTGGCCGTCGGCGCGGCGACCTGCTCCAGGTCGACCAGGTCGACGATGTAGAAGGAGGCCGTGTCCCCGCTGTCCCGCTGGAGCCGGAACTTCGTGCCCTCGGGGTAGGTCGCGGTGAGCAGGGCGTGGGACTCGTCGAAGAGGCGCCTGGCGTCGCCGCCGGGCCGGTTGGTCAGCCCCTCCGGGTCGTCGGTGGTTCCGTAGAGCCAGCTGTTCTTGGACGACAGGTTCAGCTTGCGCACGAACGTGCCGTCGGCGTAGAGGCTGAGCGTCGCCTCCTGTCCGCCGCCCGCGGCGGCGTCGGGGATCGAGTTGCGTACGACGATCGAGTTCGAGGGGGTGGTGGACGTGAACTCGACGTATTCACCGGTGGAGTTGAGGCGGACCGACGTGCGGCCGGAGGATTCGGTGGCGAAGTTCGTGTGCCCGAAGGTGCGCTTGGCGTCCGTCGTGAGCAGGGTGCCGTTGGTGCGTCCGTCCTCCGCCTCGTACTCGGTGTAGGGGACGGCCGCGCCGCGCCCGACGACCAGGGTCCGGGCGAAGGTGTTGTTGCCCTCGTTGGTCTCGGTGAGCTTGTTCGTCGCGTCGGCCGTGGCGGTGAGTGCGGCTCCCCCGTTGGTGGCGGTCCAGCTGCCGCTGATCGCCACGGTGGCCGAGGCGCTGGCCGCGATGCTGTCCGTGGCGCCGGTCAACGCGGCTCCGCCGACGGTGAGTTGGGTGACGGTGCCGGCGGGCACCTGGCTCGTGCCGCGGTTGTGCACGGTGACGGCGAAGGTGACCTTCGCGCCGACCGCCGGGTTGGCCGGGGTGGTGGCGATCCCGGTGACTTCCAGATCGGGACCGGGGGCCTGGGTGACGACCAGTTTCGCGTCGGCGTTGCGGCTGTTGTTCGAGTTGTCCAGTTCGGCGACGGCGTCCGTCGGGTCGACGACCGCGGAGACGCCGTAGCTGCCCATGGGGTGAGTGCCGACCTTGACGGGCACCTTCACCGACGCGCCGGCGGCCAGAGCTCCGACGGCGGCGCTCCCGGCGACCGCGCCTTCGAGGCTGACGTCCACCGTGGTGGCGGGAGCCGCCGCGGTTCCGTTGTTGCGGACCGTCGCCTCGACGGTGACGGCGTCCGCCTCGGACGGCGACGCGGGTGACCACGTCAGGTCGGTCACCGTCAGGTCGGGGGCGGGTGCGGCCGTGCCGACGACCTCGAACTCGGCGACCTGCCCGCCGCCCGCTCCGCTGTTGCCGGAGAACTGCAGCCGTACGTCCGCGGAGCGGCCGGTGACCGGGATCGTGACGGTGTTCTGGTTCGCCGACGGGTTGAAGGTGTACTCGGCGCGGTCCTTCAGTGACGTGAAGTCGGTGGCGCCGCTCTTGCGTGCCAGGACCTGGATGGTCTGCGTACGGGTGCTCCACGCGGCGTTCGGACTGAGCTTGACGACGACACCGGACAGGTCCGCGTCGGCGCCGAGCTTCACGGTCAGTGCGGAGGAGGCGCCGCTCGCCTCCCAGTAGGTGTCGGTGCTGCCGTCGTTGGCGTTGGGCGCGACGTAGTTCTGCGTCGTCGACGTCGCTTCGATGGGCTTGCGCAGGGCGAGATTGGTGCCGGTGGGCGGCGGGTCCCCCGGATCCTGGCCGCCGTCCGTGCCGAGGATCTCCACCTCGGACAACTGGGCCGCGTTCCAACCGGAGTTGTCGCCGACCTGAACCCGTACGTACCGGGTCTCGGCCGCGACGTCGACCGTCACGCTGTTGCCGGAGCCGGGGGCGAAGGCCCGCTTCGCCCCGGCCGCGAGGGTGGTGAAGTCCCGCCCGTCGGAGCTGCCCTGGACGCCGACCGTCTCGGTACGGGCCTCCCAGGAGGCGGGGAGCTTCAGCAGCACTTCGTCGACGTCGACCGTACGTCCCAGGTCGATCTGCACCCATTGCGGGAACGAGCCGGCCGGACCTTCCCAATACGTGGCCTGGCTGCCGTCGGTGACGTTGCCCGCGGGGTAGCCGTCATGCGCCCCGCCGGTGGTGACGGGTCTGCCGAGTGCCACGTTCTGCGCCGCGGCGGCGGCCTGAGCCGCCGTCGGCACCATCCCGACGGTCAGCAGTCCCGCCGTCACGGCACCGGCGAGCCACCGCCATCTATGACGTGCCCCTGTCATTTCAGTCATGACGCTCCTTGAGGGGTTCTCCTCGGAGGCCCGGCACGGCGCGACTCACCGGCCCGTCATCCAAGTATTGAGTTGATCTGTTAATTTTTTGCGCAACTTCGAGGACAGATTCGCCTCAGGCTTCCGCCTTGTCAACGGATGTGACACGAAAGCCCGCGGGCCGTCATGGCGCCGCGGGCGTGTTCGCGCTCTCTATCGGTTCTCCACCGGATCTGACCGGCGGTCAGTTATTTGCTGCGATCGGTTGACATATTGCGTTTACGGTTAGTCAACGTCAGCCCGCGAAGTGCCCATGGAGAGGCCCGCGACCCAGTTGATGGAGGCGGTGCTGTCGTCCGTGCCGAAGTACGTTCCCCAGCGAGGCTTGTTGCCCAGGTCGTCCCAGGTGCGAGCGCCGGTCCGGGAGGCGAATTCGGTACCGTCCTTGAAGATGGAGAGCGTTCCGGCGCCACTCGAGTCCGCGGTGATCCCCAGCTGTACGGAGTGCCACTCGCCCGCGGTCCAGGGCGTCGTCCCGATCGAGATCCAGGTCTCGCCGGGGCCCACGTACCAGGCTTTGAGCCGGCCGTCCTCGACCTTCATCAGGACCGGGTAGTTCTGGCTGTTCTGGTCGTTCGTTCCGTTGGACTTCCACTGGAAGACCGTCTGCGCGTTCCCGGTCTTCGTCATGGAGTCCCAGCCGAACCAGTACGTGCTGTGGTCCTTGAAGGTGTACTCGCCGTCGGCGGTCCGGACGCTGTGTCCCTCGCAACGGGGCGTACCTATGGGCTTGTTGAACTTGAAGAACGCTCCATGTCCGTCGTTCCAGTTGCCCGTGGTGACGCTTCCCGGGCTGTCGCAGAGCGTGGTCACGAAGACGCCGACGCCCTGGGAGGCGTCCGCGTCCCAGATCACGGACGCCTGGGCGGGGGAGGTCGTCAGGACGGTCGCGCATGCGAGTGCGGCAGCAGTACAGGCCCAGGCACGCAGTGGGGGGCGCATGTGGTCACCTTTCCGGATGTTCGGCCGAACGGCTCGGCTCAGTCGTTGAGTTGCGCTCCGTTGTAGTCGTTTCGGTCACAACGCTCAATATCTCTCGCCGAATTGATCGAATCGATCGGTTTGCCGTGAGAGGGGACCTCTGCGGCAGGTCTCGGCGCGCGGCACACCCTGCTCGCCGCCCGGTCGATAGAGGCTTGACGCCCGGCAGGCAAGGAGAACAAGGTCACACCCGCGTCACCTGCTATTCCTCGCCGAATCTGACCTAGCATCCGGGCATGACGGTCCTGCCTGACGACGGGCTTTCCCTGGCAGCCGAGTTCCCTGACGCGACACATGAGCAATGGCAGCACCTGGTCGCTGGTGTGCTGCGCAAGTCGGGCAAGGAAGTCTCGGCTCCCGAAGCGGAAGCCGCTCTGTCCACCACGCTGGAGGACGGGCTGCGTGCCCGCCCCCTCTACACAGCCGACGACGACGCTCCCCCCGCCGGCCTGCCCGGTTTCGCCCCCTTCGTGCGCGGTGGCCGCGCCGAGGGGAACACGGTCGGCGGCTGGGACGTACGCCAGCGGCACACGGTCGCCGACTCCGGCGCGGTCCTGGCCGACCTGGAGAACGGTGTCACGTCCCTGTGGCTGGCGGTGGGCGACGGCACCGGCTTCCCCCTCTCCGCTCTCGCCTCGGCCCTCGACGGTGTCCACCTCGATCTGGCCCCCGTCGTACTCGACGCGGGCGCCGAGGTCGACGCAGCCGCGCGTCACCTGCTGCGTCTGTACGAGGACAAGGGCCTCGCACCCGACGCGGTACGGGGCAACCTGGGCGCCGACCCGCTGGGCCACGAGGCACGCACCGGGGACGCGTACGACAGCGCGCCGGTCGCCGAGCTGGCCCGCCTCTGCTCCCAGCGGTACCCGGGGCTGCGGGCGCTGACCGTGGACGCGCTGCCGTACCACGAGGCCGGCGGCTCGCCCGCTCAGGAACTGGGCTGTTCCCTCGCCACCGGCGTCGCGTACCTGCGTGAGCTGACCGAAGCGGGGCTGACCGTCGAACAGGCGCTGGCGCAGCTGGAGTTCCGCTACGCCGCGGGCGCCGACCAATTCCTCACCGTCGCCACGTTCCGTGCCGCGCGCCGCCTCTGGGCCCGGGTGGCCGAGGCGTGCGGGGCGCCGCGGGCGGGCGCGCAGCTGCAGCACGCGGTGACCTCGTCGGTGATGATGACGCGGCGCGACCCGTGGGTGAACATGTTGCGCACCACGATCGCGACCCTGGCCGCGGGCATCGGCGGCGCGGACTCCGTGACCGTGCTGCCCTTCGACCACGCGCTCGGCCTGCCGGACGCGTTCGCCCGGCGCATCGCCCGCAACACTTCGAGCATCCTGATCGAGGAGTCGCACCTCGCCCGGGTGATCGATCCCGCGGGCGGCTCCTGGTACGTGGAGCGGCTGACCGACGAACTCGCCCACGCGGGCTGGGAGTTCTTCCAGGAGATCGAGCGGGCGGGCGGTCAGGCCGCTGCCCTGCGCTCCGGCCTGATCCGCGACCGGCTCGCCGAGACCTGGTCCGCGCGGAGCAAGAAGCTCGCCACGCGGCGCGAACCGGTCACCGGCGTCAGCGAGTTCCCGCAGCTGGCCGAGAAGCCCGTGGTGCGCGAGCCGGTGCCCGAGCCCCCGTCGGGCGGTCTGCCCCGGGTACGGCGGGACGAGGCGTTCGAGGCGCTGCGGGCCCGCTCCGACGCGCACCTCGCCGCGACCGGCGCCCGGCCGCGCGTGTACCTGGCCGCCCTGGGCCCGGCCTCTGCGCACACCGCCCGGCTGAGCTTCGCGGCCAACCTGTTCCAGGCGGGCGGCGTCGAGGCCGTCACCGACGGCCCGTTCGAGGAGAGCGGGGCCCGGGAGGTGTGCCTGTGCTCCAGCGACCCGGTGTACGCGGAGCGGGCCGAGGACACCGCCCGGGACCTGCGGACGGCAGGCGCCGGGCACGTGTTCCTCGCCGGCCGCCCGGGATCGTACGCCGGGGTCGACACCTATGTCTTCGCCGGCTGTGACGCCGTGGCCGTGCTCTCCGTCACGCTCGACCGCATGGGAGTGTCCCGATGACCGCCCCCCGCATCCCCGACTTCTCCGCGATCGAGCTGGGGACCCCTGCCCCGGAGACCGGCTCCGACGAGTGGCACAGCGCGGTGAAGCGGGCCGCCGACGGTGACGACCTGCTGTGGGAGACGCCCGAGGGCATCCCGGTAAAGCCCCTGTACACCGGTCAGGACCTGGAGGGCGTCGACTTCCTGGACACCCGCCCCGGTGTGGCTCCGTATCTGCGTGGGCCCTACCCGACGATGTACGTGAACCAGCCGTGGACGATCCGCCAGTACGCGGGTTTCTCGACGGCCGAGGAGTCGAACGCCTTCTACCGGCGCAACCTCGCGGCCGGCCAGAAGGGCCTGTCGGTCGCCTTCGACCTGCCCACGCACCGCGGCTACGACAGCGACCACCCGCGCGTCACCGGTGACGTCGGCATGGCGGGCGTGGCCATCGACTCGATCTACGACATGCGCCAGCTCTTCGACGGCATTCCGCTGGACAAGATGTCCGTGTCGATGACGATGAACGGCGCCGTGCTGCCGGTGCTCGCTCTGTACATCGTGGCGGCGGAGGAGCAGGGCGTACCGCCCGAGAAGCTGGCCGGGACCATCCAGAACGACATCCTCAAAGAGTTCATGGTCCGCAACACCTATATCTATCCGCCGAAGCCGTCGATGCGGATCATCTCCGACATCTTCGCGTACACCTCGCAGCGGATGCCCCGCTACAACTCGATCTCCATCTCCGGCTATCACATCCAAGAGGCGGGCGCGACGGCCGACTTGGAGCTGGCCTACACGCTCGCCGACGGCGTGGAGTACATCCGGGCGGGCCGGGCGGCGGGCCTGGACGTGGACGCGTTCGCGCCGCGGCTGTCGTTCTTCTGGGCGATCGGCATGAACTTCTTCATGGAGATCGCCAAGCTGCGGGCGGCCCGGCTGCTGTGGGCGAAGCTGGTCAGGCAGTTCGACCCGCAGAACGCCAAGTCCCTCTCCCTGCGCACCCATTCACAGACCTCGGGCTGGTCGCTGACCGCGCAGGACGTGTTCAACAACGTCACGCGTACGTGCGTGGAGGCGATGGCGGCCACCCAGGGCCACACCCAGTCGCTGCACACCAACGCCCTCGACGAGGCGCTCGCCCTGCCCACCGACTTCTCCGCGCGCATCGCCCGCAACACCCAGCTGCTGCTCCAGCAGGAGTCGGGGACGACCCGCGTGATCGACCCGTGGGGCGGCAGCGCGTACGTGGAGAAGCTGACGTACGACCTCGCCCGCCGCGCCTGGCAGCACATCCAGGAGGTCGAGCAGGCCGGGGGGATGTCACAGGCCATCGACGCGGGCATCCCCAAGCTGCGCATCGAAGAGGCCGCGGCCCGCACCCAGGCCCGTATCGACTCCGGGCGGCAGCCGGTCATCGGCGTCAACAAGTACCGGGTGGACTCGGACGAGCAGATCGACGTCCTCAAGGTCGACAACTCCTCCGTGCGGGCCCAGCAGATCGCCAAGCTGCGCAGGCTCCGCGAGGAGCGCGACGAGACCGCCTGCCAGGCCGCGCTCGCCGCCCTCACCCGGGCCGCGGGCGGCGAGGGCAATCTGCTGGAGCTCGCCGTGGACGCGGCGCGCGCGAAGGCGACCGTCGGGGAGATCTCCGACGCGCTGGAGAAGGTGTACGGGCGCCACGCCGGACAGATCCGTACGATCTCCGGCGTGTATCGCAACGAAGCAGGCGAGTCCCCGAACGTGGACCGCACCCGTGTCCGCGTCGAGGAGTTCGCCGAGGCCGAGGGCCGCCGTCCGCGCATCCTGGTCGCCAAGATGGGCCAGGACGGGCACGACCGCGGACAGAAGGTGATCGCGACCGCCTTCGCCGACCTGGGCTTCGACGTGGACGTCGGCCCGCTGTTCCAGACCCCGGGCGAGGTGGCGCGGCAGGCCGTCGAGGCGGACGTGCACATCGTCGGGGTGTCGTCGCTGGCCGCCGGGCACCTCACCCTCGTACCGGCACTGCGCGAGGCGCTCGCCGACGAGGGGCGCGCGGACATCATGATCGTGGTGGGCGGCGTCATCCCGCCGCAGGACGTGGCCACGCTCCTGGAGATGGGCGCCGCCGCGGTGTTCCCGCCCGGCACGGTCATCCCGGACGCGGCCCACGACCTGGTGGAGCGCCTCGCGGCCGACCTCGATCACCGTCCGGTCACCGACCAGTGAGCCGGTGATTCCATGGCCATCGATCTCGACACCTACGTCAAGGGTGTCCTCGACGGGAAGCGGGCGGTCATCGCCCGCGCGATCACGCTCGTCGAGTCCACCCGCCCCCAACACCGGGCGCTCGCCCAGGAGTTGCTGACCGAACTGCTGCCGCACAGCGGGCGGGCGCGGCGGATCGGCGTCAGCGGGGTGCCGGGGGTGGGCAAGTCGACGTTCATCGACGCGTTCGGCACGATGCTCACCGGATTCGGGCACCGGGTGGCCGTGCTGGCCGTCGACCCGTCGTCCAGCAGGACCGGCGGGTCGATCCTCGGCGACAAGACGCGGATGGAGCGCCTCGCCGTCGACCCCGCGGCGTTCGTCCGCCCCTCTCCCACCGCGGGCACGCTCGGCGGTGTCGCCAAGGCGACGCGCGAGTCGATCGTGGTGATGGAGGCCGCCGGTTACGACGTGGTGCTCGTGGAGACCGTCGGCGTCGGCCAGTCCGAGACGGCCGTCGCGAACATGGTCGACTCCTTCCTGCTCCTGACCCTGGCGCGGACGGGCGACCAGTTGCAGGGCATCAAGAAGGGCGTCCTGGAACTGGCCGACGTGGTCAGCGTCAACAAGGCGGACGGCCCGCACGAGCGCGACGCCCGGGCCGCCGCGCGGGAACTCGCGGGCGCGCTGCGCCTCATGCACGGCAAAGACGCCTTCTGGACGCCTCCCGTACTCAGTTGCAGCGCCCGCGAGTCGACCGGCCTCGACACGGTCTGGGAGCGGCTCGAACAGCACCGCACGCTGCTCGACTCCTCCGGTCGTCTCGCCCGGCGCCGCCGGGACCAGCAGGTCGACTGGACCTGGACCATGGTCCGGGACGAGCTGCTCGGCAGCCTGCACGCCGACCCGTCGGTCCGCTCCCTGGCGCCCGGCCTGGAGCGGCAGGTCCGCGACGGTGAACTCACCGCCACGCTGGCCGCCGAGCGCATCCTGGACGCCTTCAGGAGCCGCTGAGCCGTACGCTCGGTCCGTGTTAATCTCAACCGTTTGGGCGGTCCCAGCTCATCGGTCAGTCACCCCTGCCGGGCCTTCCTCGGTACGTCCCCTTACGGAAGGCTCTTCATGAACGGCTCCTTTTCCGACCTGGACCTGCCGGCCGAGGTGCTGCGCACCCTCGCCGAGCACGACATGCGGGAGCCCTTCCCGATCCAGGCGGCCACGCTGCCCGACGCCCTCGCCGGACACGACGTGCTGGGGCGCGGGCGCACCGGATCGGGCAAGACGCTCGCCTTCGGCCTGCCGCTGCTCGTGCGGACGGCCGGCCGGCGCGCGGAGCCGAAGCAGCCCCTCGCCCTGATCCTCGTACCGACGCGGGAGCTGGCGCAGCAGGTGAGCGCGGCCCTCGCGCCGTACGCGCAGGCGCTCGGGCTGCGGATGGCCACGGTCGTCGGCGGGATCTCGATCGGCCGGCAGGTCGCCGCGCTGCGCGACGGCGCCGACGTCGTCGTCGCCACCCCCGGCCGGCTGCACGACCTCATCGACCGCAAGGCGTGCCGCCTGGGACGGGTCCGGATCACCGTCCTCGACGAGGCCGACCAGATGTGCGACATGGGCTTCCTGCCGCAGGTCACGGAGGCGCTGGACCAGGTGCACCCCGACGGTCAGCGCATGCTGTTCTCGGCCACCCTCGACCGCGACGTCGACCAGCTGGTGGAGCGCTACCTGCACTCCCCCGTCGTCCACTCCGCCGACCCGTCGACGAGCTCGGTCACGACGATGGACCACCACGTGCTGGTCGTCCACGGCCCCGACCGCTACGCCGTCGCCACCGAGATCGCCGCCCGTGACGGCCGGGTCCTGATGTTCCTGGACACCAAGCACGGCGTCGATCTGCTCACCCGGCATCTGCGAGGCAGTGGGGTGCACGCGGCGGCCCTGCACAGCGGCAAGTCACAGCCGCAGCGCAGCCGGACCCTCGCGCAGTTCAAGAGCGGCCAGGTCACCGTGCTGGTGGCGACCAATGTCGCGGCCCGCGGCCTGCACATCGACGATCTCGACCTCGTGGTCAACGTCGACCCGCCCACCGACGCCAAGGACTATCTGCACCGCGCGGGCCGCACCGCACGGGCCGGGGAGTCCGGCAGGGTCGTCACGCTGGTGCTGTCGGGGCAGCGCCGTGAACTGAGCAAGGTCACGGCCGACGCCGGCATCGAGCCGACGGTCACCAAGGTGCGCTCGGGCGAGGCGGAGCTGAGCCGCATCACCGGTGCCAAGGCGCCCTCGGGCAAGCCGCTCGACGGGCCCGCCACGCCCCCGGCCAAGAACACCAACACGCCGTTCCGCGGCCTGGGCACCACCAAGGACGCGTCGCCCGGCAGGTCCCGCAAGTCCGGCGAAGCCCGCAAGCTCGCCGAGGCGCGCAAGGCGGCACAGGTGCGGCGCGGGCGCTGAGAGCCTGTTTTCGGGGGAGAGCGGGCGGGACCGCGCCCGAGGTGGTTACCGCTTATGCTACAGATAGGCATTTTGCCCTAATTCTCCGGTTTGCGAGGAGCAGGCATGGCGAGCGAACCCACCGCCCGGGCCGAAGTGGGCAGCACGGTCACGCTGCGCTTCGCCGACGGCACCGAACAGGCGCTGCACATCGGCGAGTCGGCGAACGCGGACGACGCGACGCTCATCACCTACGACAGCCCGCTCGGCAGCGCATTGCTGGGCCGGTCCGCCGGAGACACGGTGCGCTACCGGACACCGGCGGGGCACACGACGGCCGAGGTGCTGGCGCTGGGCGACGCGCCCTGAGAACCGGTTCTCAGGGCGCGTACGGACGGCCCCCGCAGGCTCTCAGCTCTGCTGCGAGGTGGCGGGCGCCTGGCCCGCCTTGTCGACCACCGCGTGGGCGATCTCGGCGGAGCTGGACATGAGGGTCCCGGCCTTGCCGTACCGCGTGTCCCTGACCAGGTAGCTGCGGGAGCCCAGGAAGTTCAGGTCCTTCTTGTCGAAGACCCACTCGGTGCGGGTGCCGAAGGTCTTGTCGTCGCGGGAGATGCCGACGCCCTTGCGGCCGATGGCGTCATGGGCATCGGGGGCCTCGCTGACACCGGGGATTTTGGCTGCCGCCTGGTAGAGGGCGGCGGCCGTCTTGGGCGGCATCAGCGCGCCGACCAGGGAGCCGATCTGCTCGAAGACCGCCTGGTCACGCTCCTCGCCCTCGAACTTCGGCGTCTTGGCGTACAGGTACGTGAGCAGCTTGTCGGGGTCGGTGGGCAGCGACGCCAGCCAGTTGTAGGTGGGACGGCTGAGACCGGCGGGCGTGCCCTCGGTGTCGCCCAATTGGGCGTTGATGTTCTCCGCCTTCTCGCCGTCGGTCTTGGTGACGCCCATCTTGAGCAGCGGACCCGGCTCCTGCGCGACCCACGACTCGGTCTCCCTCAGGGGCTCGGCGACCGCCTTTCCGCTGCTCAGGTCCGCGCCCATGGACTTGTCCCGGCTGTAGACGAACTGGTCGCCCCGCACCGTGAGTTCGTCGCCCTTGCTCGCGGCGAGGGAGATCTGGTCCAGCAGCACCGCCGCGGACGAGGTGCCCGAGGTTCCGTGCTGCCGGGTCGCCGTAGTGGCGGGCGCGTCGTCCCCGGTGGCGACGACGATGCCCGCGGTGAGGATGCCGCCCAGGGCGAGCGCCGTCACCGGCACCAGGAGGGCGGGGCGCAGCAGGCGCCGGGCGGGGCGGGGGCGGGAAGCGACCTGGTCGTGGTCGATGCGCTGCATCAGTTGTTCCTTGTGCTGGAGGTGCTGCTCGCGCGAGAGGTCCCAGCGGGCCGGGGCCGGCAACAGCCGAGCGATCTCGGCGATGTCGGTGTCACGGTTCGCCGCCTCGGCGTCCATGGCCCCGGCCGCCTTGTTGTCGTGCTGCTCGTTCATGCCGTTTCCTCCCTCACGGGCAGGGCCGCGAGTGCGGCTTCACCAGTCATCTCTCCTCGGGCGGCGCGCGGTTCCGCTCTTTGCTGCGCTTCTTTTTGCTGCGCTTCTTTTTTCTGCGCCTCGTCGGCGAACCGGGCGAGTTTCGCGCGGGCCCGCGACAGGCGCGAGCGCACGGTTCCGACGGGAATGCCGAGAGCCTCGGCGGTCTGCTGGTAGTCGAGGCCCGACCACACGCACAGTGTCAGTACTTCGCGTTCATGGCGCCGCAGCCGGTCGAGCGCGCCCTGCACGGCGTCGAGCCGGCGCGCGTCGTCGAGGCGTCCGGCGACCTCGGGCGCGAAGTCCGCGACCACGGGCGGCTGCCGCTGGCGGGCCAGGAACGCCACGCGGCGGCGCAGGCCGCGCCGGGAGTTCTCCGCCTTGTGCGTGGCGATCCCCAGGAGCCAGGGGCGCAGCGAACCTCCCTCGGTGTGCACCCGTTCCCGTGCCCGCCAGGCGGTCAGGAACGTCTCCGACATGATGTCTTCGGCCGTCGACCAGTCGCCGGTGAGCCACAGCGCGTGCTGGTAGACGGGGCCGGCGTACTGCTCGTACAGCTCGGCGAACGCACCGCGTCCACCCGTGCGTACGCGCTCGCGCAGATCGTTTTCTGAGTCCCTCACAGCCATTACCTCTCCGCCGCCCCGGCGGAGTTCCTGTGACCTGTGCCACGCCTGTCTCATGCCTGTACCTGTGCTTTCGCCACAACGTACGTCACGAGTGCAGCGCCAAGAACGGCGCCAGGGCCAGCAGGAACGCGACCAGCGCGAACTTGAGGCGCCGGGCCGGCAGTGCCCGGGCGATCCGCCAGCCGATCAGCACCCCGGCCAGTTCGGGGATCCCGACCACCGCGGCCAGGCCCCACACCACATCGCCGTGGGCGACGTAGGCCACCGTGCCCACGCCCGCGATCACGATGGACTGCACCTGCGCGGCGGCCAGCGAGGCGAGCACCGGCAGGCCCGCCACGACGAGCAGGGGCACGCTCAGCATGGGGCCACCGAGGCCGAACAGGCCCGCCGCGAACGCGACGACGACACCGATCACGACCGTACGGGTCAACGGGAGACCGGCGTCGTAAAGGTCCGGCTCGATCCGCGCGTCCCCCGATGCGGCCGGGGTCCGCCGCTCGCGCGCCCACACCAGGATCCCGGTGACGGCGACGGCGACGGCCAGCAGAGTCCCGAACCCCCGCCCCGCGACGAGGGTGTTGCACAGGACCCCCAGGGGCGCTCCGACCACGGCGACTGCGGCCAGCACGGCCGCGCAGCGCCGCGTGCCCGCCGTCCGCAGGTGCCCCGAGCGCGCGTACGCGGCGGTGCCGAGCAGGCCCGTGGCGACGTGGGTGACGATCGCGGTCCCGGCGACCCCGGACGGTGTCAGACCGGAGAACAGGAAGAGGCCGATGGTCGGCAGCACTCCCCCAGGTCCGACCGCGGTGATGCCGATCCCGCCGAGCAGCCCGGCAACCGCCAGCAGGACGAGGTGCGCCAGGTCCAAGTGCATCTCACTCACCAGCCCGTTCCGGTCGGCCCCGCTCTGGTCGGCCCCTCGGCAGCACCGTGCGCAGGGCGAATCGGTCCGCGCGCACCCGAAGCGACTCGACGTCGACCGGGCGGCCGTCCGTGAGGCGGGTCAGCCGGTCGATGGCGAACAACGCGGCGCCGTCCGCCACGTCCAGCAGCCGTGCGGTGTCCGGTTCGGCGGTGACGGCGTGCACGGTGACCTCGGCGCTGCCGAGCCGCTCTCCGCTGGTCTCCTCGATGAGCGCGAACAGGTCACGGCCCGTCAGACAGTGACCGAGCAGGGGACGTCCGATGTCGGGGGCGAGCCATGTCGAGTCGAGGGAGAGCGGGCTGCCGTCGAGTGATCTCAGCCGTTCGATGTACACCGCCTCACAGCCCTCGGCGAGGTCCAGCCGTTCGGTGATCGCCGGCGGGGCGTGCGGGACGACCCGGGCCGCCCGCACCTCGTTGGTCACGGTGCCGTACGGGGTCAGCTCCTCCGCGAGGCCGACGAGACGGTCGAGGCCGTGGCCGCACTTGCGTGCCGTCACCTGGGTGCCGATGCCGCGCCGCCTGGTCACCAGGCCTTCGTCGCGCAACAGGTTCAGCGCCTCGCGGACGACGTTCCGGGACGCGCCCAGTGAGCGGCCGAGAACGCGTTCGTCCGGTAGCAGCCCGCCCGTGTCGTCACCGTAGTCACCGTCGACGATCCGCTGCCGCAGCACATCGGCCGCGCGGCGCGCCCTGGCCGCTCGCCCGGATCTCTCGTCGTACGTCGTCGATCCGTCTCCGCCTGCCATCGCCCGCCTCTCCCTGATGCCCGAGACGGCAGACCGTACGCGCCCTCGTGTTTCGCCGGAGTTACGCCACCCACCCCGACCTGCACAGACGTCTGACCAGGCGATCAGTGACCGGCTCACACGGCAACGCCGCTCCTGACCTGCGCGACCCCGCGGGCATCCGTCCCAGCACCGCGGAGTCCGACGTCATGCAGCTCTTCAGGGCGTAACCCCCAGCCCCCTGAGCAGCATCGGCAAGGAGGCGTGCAACTCCCTTTGCCAGTACGGCCATCCGTGGGTTCCGGGGCCGTAGAAGTTCGTGGTCAGGTGGCGGGCTCCGAGGCGGTCGAGCTTGTCGGCCAGGGCCTGGTTCTGCCGGTTGAAGTCCGCTTCGAGGTCGCTGGTGGTGCCCGGTGGGTCCAGGGGGCCTGTGGTGCCGTCGCCGCACGACAGGTAGACAGGGATCGAGGTGAGGTGGCGGGCCAGGTGGTACGGGTCGTGGGCCGCCCAGATGGCGCGCTGCGCGACGGGGTCGCCCCAGACCTTGCGCGGGTCGCCGCCCTGGCCCGCGAAGAAGCCCATGATGCGGTTCTGCGACTCGTCGTTCAGGAGCGGGTGCACGGAGCCGGAGTAGGCCGCGGCCGCCTTGAACATGCCGGGGTGCCGGGCCGCGTACATCAGTGCTCCCTGGCCGCCCATGGACAGGCCCGCCACCACGCGACGGCTGCCCGCTCCCCAGTCGCGTTCGAGAAGCCCGCGCAACTCCTGGGTGTGGAAGGTCTCCCAGGCGGGCGCGCCGCCCCGGCCGTAGTTCCACCAGTCGCTGTACCAGCCGTTCCAGCCGGCCTCCGGCATCACCACGAGGACGTCGCGCAGGCTCTTGATGCCGGCGACGTCGGTCATGTTCGTCCATGACGTGTAGTCGCCGCAGCATCCGTGCAGCAGCCACAGCGTCGGCCAGTGGCGGTGGCGGTCCTTCGGGTTCCAGCCGTCCGGGGTGAGCAGGCGGACGTTCACCGTGTCGCCGCCGAGCGCTGATGAGCGTACGGACAGGTCCACCTGCCGGTCGGCGACCTGGGTGACGGCCACGACCTCGGCGCCCCGGGGGCCGGCGGCGGCCGCCGGTGCGTGCGGCGCCAGGGTGAGCAGCAGCGCGGCCAGTACGAGCAGCAGGCATCTGACGCGGCGGATCGAGGCGGCGGTCACGGCGGCTCCCGTGGGTGAGTGAGGTCAGGAGGGGCTGGGTCAGCTGTGGTCGGGGAGGATCAACAGGGCGTCCCCGACCGGGCGTTCACCGGTGGCGTCGGACGGATCGTTGATGACCTGCCCACCGGCGACCATGGTGGTGGAACCGCCGCCGTCGAGGTTGATCGCGTCGCGCAGGCCGAGTGCCTTCGCCACCGCGGCGCTCTCCGGGATGCTCAGTCCGAGCGCGCCGGTGCTGCGTCCGTCGGCGGTGACGAGCACGGTCCGCCCGGCGGCGTCCACGCCGGCGAGCGTGCGCGGATTGCGTTTGTGCACCCAGCCGTAATAGAAGCTCGGGTTACCTGGCTGGACCATCCCGTCGGCGGCCGGCGTGACGTGCAGCCGCCCGTCGCGGACCAGTTCGGGGCCGCCGTTGAGAATGCTGGTGTCGTGCGCCGTCGGGACAGGGCGTCCTTTTTCGTCCTTCAACCCGCCCTGCACACGCAGCTGTCGGCCCACTTTCGCGACGGCCGCGAGCCGGGCCACGTCCTTGCCCGTGGCCTGTACGGAGCTGCCGCCCTCGGGCAGCGTGCCCCCGCGCGGGGTGCGTAGGTCGCGTACGCGCCCGTGCCGGTCGAGCACCGCCTCCAGCCCGTCGCCCTGCGGGGTCCGGGTCCCGAACTCCGGTGTAAAAGCGACGAGTTCGTCGGGGTCGGTGCAGGTCGCGTCGTGCAGCGGCCTGGAGGTGGGGCTGTCGTCGGCGGTGCCGCCGCAGTTCCTGATCAGGCCGGGGACGCGGTCGACACCGTCCAGCGGCAGCGCCCGCCCGGCGCCGGAGACACGGCCCTGCCAGGTGAACCGGTCGATCCGGGTCCGCCGGGCGGAGTCCTGGATCACCAGGCCGGGGCGCCCGTTGACGGTCTCGCTCAGCAGTCGGCCGTCGTAGACGCCGACTCCGGCCGGGTCTCCTGGGGCGCCGGCCTTCGGGTCGAGGACGAAGAAGCCCGCGTTGACCCCGGCGGTCGCACCGGCGGCGGCCGCGAGGGCGCTGGTCGTCTCGCGGTTCTCCAGGTCGGGGCCGTAGGACGCCTTGAGCGCGCCGCGGAAGCGGTGCGGGTCGATGGTGAGCACGTCGATCCGCCACGGCCCGCGATCCGTGCGGTTCCCGTCCCATCCGGTGTACGCGGCCGCGCCCGTGTACCCGGCCGCGCTCAGCCGGGTGCGTTCGGCCGTCGCGGCGCTCTGCGAGCCGAACCGGCCGACCCGGACGCGCCAGCCGAGCGATCCGCCTGCGAAGTCCGCCACCGCGGGGGTGACGACACCCTCGCCCCGTGCGTCGAAGCCGGCCGCGCGCAGCTCGGTGACGAGGGCGTCGGCGCTGGCCCGGTCCTTCAGCGCCGTCGGGGGCGCGTCCGGGTCCGGGGACGTGGCGCCGCCGGGAATGGACACCTCGACGGTCCACGCGAGGGCCGGTGCGTCGGCGCCGCGCACGATCCGGGTGAGGGTGACGCCGGCCTGGAGCGTGTGCGTGGTGCGGGTCTCGGTCAGGTCGGCGGCGCCGAGAGGCAGGCCCCGGTGCTCGTCCTGCCGCGGCTGCGAGGAGGCCGGCGCCGTGCCGGCTCCCAGCACGGCGAGGACGGACAGCGCCGCGCCCACGCCGAACAGTCTGCTGTTCACGAACCCCCCACGGGACACCACGTGCCGGACGACAGACGGCTGCCGGAGGACAGCGAGAAGACAGCCCCCGCAACGGTGCGTGTGGTCGAGACCACCAGTCAAGGCATGTACACGTAATTCATCCGACCGCCGCACGCCGGCAGGCCGACCGTCTCCCGGCTCCCGCCTACGCGGTGGGCGCCGCCGTGCTCTTGCGTACGACCAGGCTCGTCGCCAGTTCGAGCCGGGTCGTCACCGGTTCCCGCATCCGCAGCCGCATCAGCATCTGCACCGCCTCCTCGGCCATCTGCCGCAACGGCTGATGCACGGTCGTCAGGGCGGGGCTCGACCATTGGGCCAGGGGCACGTCGTCGTAACCGACCACGGACAGATCCTCCGGTACGCGCAGGCCGCGCAGGCGGGCCGCCTCCAGGGCGCCGAGCGCCTGGAGGTCGCTGCCGGCGAAGATCGCGGTCGGCGGGTCGGGCAGGTCGAGCAGTTCCACCGCGCGCTCGCGGCCGCCCTCGACGTGGAAGTCGCCGTACCGCACGAGGTCGGGGTCGGCCGCGACTCCGGCCATGCTCAGCGCCGAGCGGTAGCCGTCGAGGCGGGCCAGCGAGCAGAGCATGTCGCCCGGCCCCGTGATGATGCCGATCCGCCGATGCCCCAGTTCGATCAGGTGCCGGGTCGCGACCAGACCGCCGTTCCAGTTGGCCGAGCCGACCGAGGGCACGTCGGGGTCGGGGTCCCCGGCCGGGTCGATGATGACGAACGGGATGGAGCGCGAGCGCAGCCGCTGCTTGACCTCGGTCGGCAGCGCCGAGAAGACCAGGACCACACCGCGCGGCCTGCGCTGCAGCACGCCCTCGATCCACTCGGGACCGGGCGCCTGGCGCGTACCGCTCTCGGTCAGGACCACGCTGGCCTGATGGGCTTTGGCGACCTTCTCCACGCCGCGGATCAGCTCCAGCGCCCAGATGCTCTCCAGTTCGTGGAAGACCAGCTCGATGAGCGGCGCCTCGCGGGCGGCCCGGGTCGTGCGCCGGTAGGCGTGCTCCTCCAGGAGGCGCTCCACCCTGACCCGGGTCTGCCCCGCGACGTCCTGGCGCCCGTTGAGCACTTTCGAAACTGTCGAAATGGAGACCCCCGCCTCCTGGGCCACCTGCGCCAGGGTGATGCGGCCCAGCTCCTCGTCATCTCGCATGTTGAGGAGCATAAGGCACCACCAACCGCCCCCGCCTCGTAACGCTTTGGTAACTCGGCGACTCGGGGTTGACCCCTCCATGAGGGACACCTAGCGTCCCGACGTGTGAACTTTCGGTACTTGCACCGAAAGAGTTTCGAGAGGCGAAACAATGACTCTACGCGCACGGATGCCGAGATCTGTCGCCGCCGGCGGTGCGGCGCTTGCCCTGTTGCTGACCCTGGCCGGGTGCGGCGGCTCCGACTCGGTCGGTGGAAGCGACGGAAAGATTCATGTCCTGGTCTACGGGGACTCGGCGAACAAGGTCGAGAAGAAGCTGATCGCCGACTTCAACAAGAAGTCGAAGGTCAAGGCGGTGCTGGACACGATTCCGGGCGCCGACTACCAGGCCAAGTTGCAGACGATCATCAGCAGCAAGCAGGCCCCGGACGTCTTCTACAACTGGGGCGGCGGCAGCATCAAGCCGTTCGTGGACGCGGGCCTGCTGCTCCCCCTGAACGACTTCATCGCCAAGGACCCGGGGCTGAAGTCGAACTTCCTGCCCTCCGTGTTCAACAGCGCCATGGTCGACGGCAAGCCGTACGGCATCCCCATGCGCGGCACCCAGCCGGTACTGCTCTTCCACAACAAGAAGGTCCTCGACAAGGCGGGCGTCACGCCGCCCACGACGTGGAACGAGCTGCTCGCCGCCGTCAAGGCGCTCAAGGGCGAGGGCGTCACGCCGATCGCGCTCGGCGGCGGCGACCGGTGGCCGACCCTCATGTGGTTCGAGTACCTCTACGACCGTGTCGCCGGACCCGACCTGTTCCAGAAGGCGGTCAAGGGCGACAAGTCGGCCTGGGAGAGCGCCGACAGCAAGAAGGCGCTCGGCATGATCAAGGAGCTGGTCGACGCCGGGGCGTTCGGTTCCAACTTCGACTCCGTGAAGTTCACCGACCAGGGCTCGCCCACCCTGCTCGCCACCGGAAAGGCCGGGTTCGAACTGATGGGTTCGTGGGAGTACTCGACCCAGCAGGAGGCCCACCCCGACTTCGCCAAGAAGGACTTCGGGTACACCTCCTTCCCGACGGTCTCGGGTGGCAAGGGCGAGCCCGGCGACCTCGTCGGCAACACCAACAACTTCTACTCCGTCCTCAAGAAGACGAAGTACCCCGACGCGGTGGCGGAGTTCCTGAAGATGCAGTACTCGGACGAGTTCGTGAAGGCGCATCTCGGCATCGGCAATCTGCCCACCACGACGAACACGGCCGACCATCTGGACGAGGCCGCGAGCCCCGATTACGCGAAGTTCCAGTACAACCTGGTGAAGAAGGCACCCTCCTTCCAGCTGTCCTGGGACCAGGCCTACCCGCAGTCCGCGTCGACCTCCATGTACCAGGCCATCCAGCAGTTCTTCAACGGCCAGCTGGACGAGGACGGCTTCGTCAAGGCGATGCAGGCCCTGCCCACGTCATGACCGACACGCACATACGCACCTCCGCGCCCGGGGTGGGCCGTCCCGGCGTCGGCTGGGCGGTCCCCGCCGCGCTGTTCTTCGGCCTCTTCGCCCTCGTTCCGCTGGTCCTGGTCGCCGTCCTGTCGTTCGCCAGCTGGAACGGCCTGACCGACCCGGAGTTCGTCGGCCTCGACAACTGGCGCAAGATCTTCGCCGACCCGGTGATGCTCCAGAGCCTGTGGCTGAGCGTCCTGCTGACCGTGCTGGGCGTCGCCGTACAGACACCGCTCAGTCTGCTCCTCGGCGTCTGGGCCGCAGGACACCAGCGCAACCGGGCCGTCCTGTCCGCGATCTACTTCGTGCCGCTGCTGCTGTCCGCGGCCGCCGTGTCCGTCCTGTGGCGCGCCGTCCTCGACCCGAACTTCGGCGTGCCGGCCCAGGCCACCTGGCTGTTCGGCGACGGCAACCTCTTCGGACACCAGGCCACCGCCATCGGCGTCCTGGTGTTCGTGAGCACCTGGCAGTTCACACCACTGCACACGCTGATCTACCAGGGCGCCGCCCGCGCCGTGCCCCCGGTCCTCTACCAGGCGGCGCAGATCGACGGCGCGGGCACGGTGCGCCAGTTCTTCCACATCACCCTGCCGCAGCTGCGCAACAGCATCATCACCTCGACGATCCTGATGGTGGTCGGCGGCCTCACCACGTTCGACACGGTGCTGATCCTCACCCAGGGCGGACCCGGCACGGACACCACCATCAGCGCGTACTACATGTACCAAAAGGCGTTCAAGAGCTTCGACTACGGCTCGGCCTCCGCGGTCGGCCTCCTCCTGGTCCTCGTCGCCACGGTCGTCTCGCTCGTCATGGTGCGGCTGTCCGGCTACGACAAGATGCGCAGCCAGATGGAGGGCCTGTGACAGGCACCAGGACGGGGACCACCGCCGCTCGCCGGGAGCGCCCCAACTACCTTGCCGGATTCGGCTCGTTGATCTGGTTGTTCCTGGTCGGCCTGCCGCTGTACGTGATGCTGGTGGCCACGTTCCAGTCGCGCTCCGACTACGGCGACAACGGGCCACTGTCCCTCCCCCACCACTTCACGCTCGACAACTACATCAGCAACTTCAACAGCGGTTTCGGCCAGTACTTCCTCAACACCCTGATCGTCACGCTCTGCGTCGTCGGCATCGTCCTGCTGCTCGTGCCGCCCCTCGGATACGCGATCGTGCGGGGCCGCGGCCGGCTGACCGGAGGGGTGTTCCGGCTCTTCCTGCTGGGCCTCGCGATCCCCGCGCAGGCCGTCATCGTGCCGATGTTCTACGTGATCAGCGAGGCCGGCCTCTACGACAACCTCATCGGCGTCATCCTGCCGACGGCCGCCTTCGCCATGCCTGTGTGCACCCTCATCCTGACCGGGGCCATGCGGGACATCACGCCGGAGCTCTACGAGGCGATGACGGTGGACGGCGCGTCACCGTGGCGGATCTTCTTCCAGCTGGTGCTGCCACTGTCCCGCAGCGGCCTTTCGACCATCACCGTGTACTCCGCGCTGCAGGCGTGGAACGGCTTCCTCTTCCCGCTGGTCCTCACGCAGTCCGCGGACTCCAAGGTCATCACCATGGGGCTCTACGACTTCCAGACCGAACACGGCGTCGACATCCCGGGCCTGCTCTCCGCGGTCGTGCTGTCCATGCTCCCCATCCTGATCGTCTACCTGTTCGCCCGTCGTGCCCTGGTCCAGGGGCTGATGGGAGTCGGAGGAAAGTGACCGTCCACATGACCCGAGCGGACCGAGAACCCGACACCTCCCCCGCGCCGCTGTGGCGCGATCCGAGCGCCGCCCCCGCGGCCCGGGCCGACGCCCTGCTCGCCGAGATGTCCCTGGAGGAGAAGATCGCCCAGCTCTTCGGAGTCTGGGTGGGAGCCTCGGCGGAGGGCGGCGACGTCGCCCCGTACCAGCACGACATGGAGGAGGCGGTCGACCTCGGCGAGCTGCTCCCGCAGGGACTCGGCCAGTTGACCCGGCCGTTCGGGACCGCGCCCGTGGACCCGGCCGTCGGCGCCCTCTCGCTGGCGCGCACGCAGCGACGGATCGCGGCGGCGAACCGGTTCGGCATACCCGCCCTCGCCCACGAGGAGTGCCTTGCCGGGTTCGCCGCCTGGGGTGCCACCGCCTATCCGGTGCCGCTGTCCTGGGGCGCCACGTTCGACCCCGCGCTCGTCCGGCAGATGGCCGCGGCCATCGGGCGCGACCTGCGCTCGGTCGGCATCCACCAGGGTCTCGCCCCGGTCCTCGACGTCGTACGCGACGCACGCTGGGGCCGGGTCGAGGAGACGATCGGCGAGGATCCGTACCTCGTCGGCACCGTCGCCACGGCCTACGTCCAGGGCCTGGAGTCCGCCGGGATCGTCGCCACGCTCAAGCACTTCGCCGGATACTCCGCGTCCCGGGCCGGCCGCAACCTCGCCCCGGTCTCCATGGGGGCGCGGGAGTTCGCCGACGTGATCCTGCCGCCCTTCGAGATGGCCGTGCGCGAGAGCGGCGTACGGTCCGTGATGCACGCCTACACGGATACCGACGGGATTCCGTCCGCCGCCGACGAACGGCTCCTGACCGGGCTGCTCCGCGACACCTGGGGTTTCGAGGGGACGGTCGTCGCCGACTACTTCGGCATCGCCTTCCTCCAGACCCTGCACGGTGTGGCCGGTTCGCTCGGGGAGGCCGCCGGAGCGGCGCTCGCTGCGGGCGTCGACGTGGAGCTGCCGACGGTGAAGGCCTTCGGTGAGCCATTGCGCAAGGCGATCGCCGACGGGCTCGTCCCCGAGCATCTGGTGGACCGCGCGGCCCGCCGAGTCCTCGCCCAGAAAGCCGAGTTGGGCCTGCTGGACTCGGACTGGGACCCGACCCCCGCCGCTCTCACGGGCATCGACGCGGAGCACGCGCGGGGCTCGGTCGACCTGGACCCCGAGGGCAACCGCGACCTGGCCCGCCGCGTCGCCGAGGAGTCCGTGGTGCTGCTGGCCAACGACGGCACGCTCCCCCTCGCCCCGAACACGCCGGCCCGCGTCGCCGTGATCGGCCCGCTCGCCGAGACGCCCACGGCCGTTCTGGGCTGCTACTCGTTCCCGGTACACGTCGGCAGCCGCACGCCCGACACCCCGCTCGGCATCGAACTGCCCACGCTGTACGAGGCGTTGGTGGCGGAGTTCCCCGGCAGCGAGATCGTCACGGCGCGCGGACTCGACGAGGTGGACGCGGAGCGCGGCGACGGTTTCGCGGCGGCCGTCGAGCTGGCCCGGGGCGCCGACGTGGTCGTCGCCGCGCTCGGTGACCGGGCCGGCCTGTTCGGACGCGGCACCAGCGGTGAGGGCTGCGACGCCCCCTCGCTCGCCCTGCCCGGAGCCCAGCAGGAACTGCTCGACGCGCTCCTGGACACCGGCACACCCGTCGTCCTGACGCTGCTCGCCGGTCGGCCCTACGTCCTGGGGCGGGCGACGGAAGAGGCCGCTGCCGTCGTACAGACCTTCTTCCCCGGCGAAGAGGGCACCCGCGCGCTGGCCGGAGTCCTGAGCGGTCGCGTGCACCCCTCGGGGCGGCTGCCGATCGGGGTGCCCCGACAGGCCGGAGCGCAGCCCGCGACATATCTCGCCGCCCGCCTGGGGCAGGCCTCCGAGGTGTCGAACCTCGATCCGGGGCCGGCCTTCGCTTTCGGCCACGGACTGGCCTACACGACGTTCGAGTGGAGCGATCTTGAGGTGGCGGCACATGTCGCCGCCACCGACGGCGAGTTCGAGGTCTCCTGCACGGTCCGCAACACCGGGTCGCGGCCCGGCGTCGAGGTCGTACAGCTCTATCTGCACGACCCCGTCGCCTCGGTGGTGCAGCCCGTGCAACGGCTCATCGGCTACGCGCGCCTGGCCGAACTGGCGCCGGGCGAGGCCGTTCGGGTCCGGGCACACGTCTCCGCCGACCTGGCCGCGTTCACCGGGCGTGCGGGCCGGCGCGTCGTCGAACCCGGCGACCTGGAGCTGCGCCTGGGTTCGTCGAGCAGCCGGCCGCGGCTGACCGCTCAGCTCACGCTCACCGGGGCCGTCCGGGAGGTCGACCACGGTCGTCACCTGCACGCCCGGCTGACGACGGAGGCGGCGCCGAGCGCCTGACCGACTCCGTGCGCCCGGCTGCCGGTCAGGGGCGGTCGGGCGCACGGTCATTTTTCGAAATAGTTTCGATATCTCGCCCCCGCTCAACAGCCGTGCAGCTCATGCGGCTCGTCGGAGCGCCTTCCGCCCGAGTCTCAACTGAGGCCGTCAGACCCCAAAGCGAGCCTCAAAATCCCTCTTGACAGGCGCGTAGGCCGCTTTTGGCCTCGCCGCCGCTCACGCCACCCATTCCTGAAAAGGTTTCGCGCTTCACGTCGAAACCGTTGACACGTTGACGCGCTCACGCCAATCTCATCCGCACCACCCACCCGACGAATGCCAGGAGGATGCGTGCATCAGGACGACACCCCCACCCGGATCAGCCGCAGGAGCGCTCTCACCGGCGCCGGTGCCTTCGCACTGGCCACGGCGTCCGGGCTGCTCCTGCCCGGATCGGCACACGCGGACACGACGATCACCACGAACCAGACCGGCACCAACAACGGCTACTACTACTCGTTCTGGACCGACGGCGGCGGCTCCGTCTCCATGACGCTGGGCTCCGGCGGCAAGTACGGCGCCAACTGGACCAACTGCGGCAACTTCGTCTGCGGCAAGGGCTGGAGCAACGGAAGCCGCCGCACGGTCAACTACTCCGGCAGCTTCAACCCGTCCGGCAACGGCTACCTGGCCCTGTACGGATGGACGTCGAACCCGCTCGTGGAGTACTACATCGTCGACAACTGGGGCACCTACCGACCCACCGGCACGTACAAGGGGACGGTGACCAGCGACGGCGGCACCTACGACATCTACCAGACGACGCGGTACAACGCCCCGTCGGTGGAAGGCACCAAGACCTTCAACCAGTACTGGAGCGTGCGCCAGTCCAAGAGAACGGGCGGCACCATCACCACCGGCAACCACTTCGACGCGTGGGGCCGGGTCGGCATGCCCATGGGTAGCTTCAGCTACTACATGATCCTGGCGACCGAGGGCTACCAGAGCAGCGGCAGCTCCAGCCTCACCGTGAGCTGAGCGCACTCACCGGTACCGTCGGTCGACCGGGGTCGCCGACGGCGCACGGGCCGGGCCACCACGCCACCGGCCCGACGCCGTCGGCGACCAGTTCTGTCAACGGCGGTGGATCCGACGGCACCTGGCTCCCGCACATCGGGGCCTGAGCGGCCGCCCCGCCCGGTTTGTACTCGGAGCAGCGTACTCAGAGCAGCGACTTGCCCGTCGGGACGACCACTCCGTAGAGGTCGGTGATGGTGGCGAGCGCGGCGAGGTGGATCTGGTTCGCGGGCAGTTCGGTGTCCATGGAGCGCAGGGGCCGCGTGGCCGTGGTTTCAGCGACGACCGTGGGGCGGTTTCCGCGCAGGAACGCGCCCTGCGTGGTGAACAGCACGCACATGTGCGTCATGAACCCGGCGACGATCACGCTCTCGTGCCCGGCGGCGTCGACGTGGTCGCCCAGATCGGTGCCGACGAACGCGTCCGGGACCCGCTTCACGACGACGGGCTCGCCCTCGACCGGGGCCACGCGCGGGTGGATCCGACCGATCTCCTCGCGGATGTCGTACGGGCTGCCCGCACCGCCGTCGTGGATGACGTGGACGATCTTCGTTCCCGCCGCCCGGGCCCGGGCGAGGAGTTCGGCGGCGGCGTCGAGGGCGGCCTGCCAGCCCTCCAGTTCCATGACGCCGCGGGTGTACGTGTTCTGGTAGTCGACCAGGATCAGGGTCGAGTCGGCGAGCGCCGCGGGCGTCTCGTCGAGACCGTTGAGTGTGCGCAGAGTCGTCGTAGCCATGGGGAGTACCACCTCAGGAGTCGGTCCGGTTTTCGCAGGTCACCGCGGGGTGAGCCACGACTGGAACGCTATGTCCGGGCCGACGGTGTCGGCAATGTCGTCTAACCTGCAGATCCGGACATCACCTGGGGGGTCTCATGAGCAGCAGCACGACGAGACGGCTCGTCGTCATCGTTCTCTTCGACGGCGTCGATCTGCTCGACGTCACCGGTCCGCCGGAGGTCTTCGCGCTGGTGCGGCGCGAGACCGGCGAGGCAACCGGCTATGACGTCGTGCTGGCCGCCGAGACACCGGACCCGATCACCACCTCCGCCGGTGTGCGCCTGCTGCCGGACGCCACCTTCGCCGAGCTGGCCGGACGCGGCATCGACACGCTCCTGGTGCCCGGCTCCGTCGAGGTGGACGACGAGCGTCGGGTGCGGGCCCTCGCCGAGCCCGCCGTGGTCGACCGGGTACGGGCGCTCGCCGGGCGGTCCCGGCGCGTCACGTCCGTGTGCGTGGGCGCGCACGTGCTCGCCGCCGCCGGGCTGCTCGACGGCAAGCGCGCCACCACGCACTGGTCGACCGCGCAGCAACTCGCCGCCGATCACCCGGAGATCGACGTCGACGCCGACCCGATCTTCATCCGCGAGGGCGACGTGTGGACCGGTGCGGGCATCAGCGCCTGCCTCGATCTCTCCCTCGCCCTGGTGGCCGACGACTTCGGTGAGGCGATGGCGCTGCGCGTCGCCCGGCAACTGGTGATGTACCTGAAGCGGCCGAGCGGGCAGAGCCAGTTCAGCGTCCCCCTCGAACCGGCCTCCACCACGCGCCGCATCGAGGATCTGCGGCTCTACGTCACCGAGCATCTCAGCGCCCCGCTCACGGTCGCCGACCTCGCCGCGCACGCCCACGTCAGTGAGCGCCAGCTCACCCGGATCTTCAAGACGGAGCTGGGCACGACCCCCGCCGGATACATCGAGTCCGCCCGCGTCGAACGGGCCCGCAATCAGCTCGAGTCGACCGACGACACCCTCGAACGCACCGCGTCCATCTGCGGTTTCGGTACGACCGACACCCTCGTCCGGGCGTTCCGCCGCCAGCTCGGCACCACACCGACGGAGTACCGGCGCCGCTTTCGGACCCTGCCCGCCTGACCCGTCACCAGGGGCGGATCGCCCGCAGCCCGACACGGCGGCCGTCCTCGTCCAGCAGGTGCCCCATGCGTTTCACCGTGTGGAGGCCCACGATGCGGTCGGTCACCGTCAGGGTGGGCAGGCGGGCGCCCAGAGCCGTCTCGCGGCGCTGGATGTCCGCGAGGTCGTGCAACCAGAGCGTGGCGAAGATGTTCGCGCGGCCGGTGACCGACGCGACCACCCTGCACTCCGGCAGGGCGGCGAGCGTGCGGTGGATCGTGGCCGTGTCACGCGCCGGTGCCCTGGCGAGGAACGACACCGGGACGGGCCGGCCTGCCAGTACGGGGGCCATGTCGCAGCGGAAGGTGAGGACGCCGGAGTCGGCGAGGCGGCGCAGCCGTCGGCGGACGGTGGCGGGGCTGGTGCCGGCGTGGTCGGCGAGCGCGGCGAGACCCAGCCGGCCGTCGCCCACGAGCGCGTCCAGCAGCGCGCGGTCCACGGCGTCGGGTTCGAGCGTGTGCGTGGGTTCGGGCGATCCGGCTGCCGTGGCCCGCAGGGCGGTCAGCTGGGTGGGGGCGAGCGAGCGCAGGCGCCAGCGGCTGCCCTCCACCGAGAGGGACGTGGCGAAGAGACAGTCGACGGAGACCAGTCCTGGCAGCGGTTCGAGCCGGTTCGTGAGGAAGCGGGTGAGCGCGGGCAGATCCGGGGCCAGGACGTCCAGGAGCAGGTCGGCACTGCCCGGCCCGGTCAGTTCGATGGTCGCGGCCTCCTCGAACGCGCAGAGCCGCTCGGCGATGCGGGCCCGGCTGCCGGGGCGGCAGCGCAGCAGCACGAACGCGGTGCAGCGGCTGCTCGAGAACGCCCGGGCCGCGGGGCATCTGTCCGGCGAAACCGTCGGGGTGCATGCCGAACAGGACGCGATCCGCGGACGGCTGCGCCTCGGCGAGCAGCGCCAGCCAGCTGATGCCGTAGTCGTGCCGGGCCATGCGGGCCCGGTCGGCGGGCAGCGCGCCGCGGCTCGCACCACGCGCCCCGTCGCACCCTGCTATGAACTCGCAGTGCAGCAACTGCCGTTGGCTAGTTTCGGGGCAGGTGTACGAGACCGCGGGCCGGCCCGTGTCCACGTCGTGCAGCTGTACGTCGCGGACGGCGAACCGGATGTCGCCGCCGCGCACGTCGGCGTACTCGCGCACCAGATCGGTCACAAGGAACGGCTGCGGATAGATGAAGTGGTGACTGCCCGTCAGTTCGTGGTAGGGGAAGCGGTGTTGTTCTCCCTCGAAGCGGAACTCGCACGCGGTGTGCCGTTCGGCCCGCGCGAGCAGATTGCCGGCGAGGCCCCGCTGTTCGAGGCCGCGCACCACCCCTCCCTCGATGACCCCGGCCCGCGGCCGCCGTTCGATGAACGCGCGGGTCTCGCATTCCAGGATCACGCAGTCGATCCCGGCGGCTCGGAGGATGTTGCCCACGGTGAGTCCGGCCGGTCCGGCGCCGATGATCACGACCGGAACGCGGTGCGGGGATGGGGAATTGGGGTGATGGGGGGAGGTCACGCGGCCATTATGTCGAGGCCCGCCGCAGGTCCCGCACCGGGCCCGAGTGGGCTCGGCGGCCATCAGACGGGTCCGAGGTTCCGCTCGTACCGGCTCACCCACGTGACGGGGCCGTCGTCCTCCCGCTGCCCTGGAGCGCCGCCCACCGTCACGTCCCCGCGATGCACGAAGCCCCGGTCCTCGTAGTAGGCGCGCAGCCGCCCGTTGGAGCGCACGCAGTCCAGCCGCAGCGTCTGCGCCTCGTGCTGTCGGGCGGTCCGCGCGGCCCAGTCGAGGATCACCGTGCCCAGGCCCGCGGCGTGGCGGCGCACCGCCATCCGGTGCACGTACACCGCGGAACCGGCCGCATCCGCCCACAGGGGGTCGGCCCGGTCCAGCGTGACGGTCCCCGCGATCCCGCCCGCGACGGTGACCAGCCAGGTCTCGCCCCGTGTCACCGCGTCGGTGACCCACGCCCGCTCGAACCGGTCCGGCCACTGGTCGATGCCCCGGGCCCGCAGCCACCCTGCGGCCTCGTCCAGCACGCCGAGTACGTCGTCCGTCCGCTCGGCGGTCGCGCGCCGGAAGACGACCCCGTCACCGCTCGGCCGATCCACGACGGCCTCCTGACCCCTCATCCGTGCAGCCAGACGCGGAGCGGGCCGATCGGTGCGAAGCCCTGGCGGCGCGCGGCCGCCAGCGCGTCACCGTCTCGTAGCCGACCAGAGACAGGTCCGGGAACAGTGTGTGTGCCGCGTCCAGGACGACGGGCCAGGCCGCCGCCGGGTCACCGGTCTCCGCGAACACGTTCGAGATCCCGAGCACGCCGTCGCTCGGGCTCGCCACGGCGCCGGCCACGACACGGCCGCCCGGGTCCCGCCCGGCCAGCATCAACACCCCGGGTTCCGCGAGGAGTTCGGACCGGAAGAGAAATGCCTCGTCGTCTTCGCCCGCGGCCCAGGCGCGCGCCCAGTTCCGCAGCGCGGCCGGGTCCCGCATGACGTCCCAGGCCGCCTCGGGTTGCCGGGCGGGCGGTCCTGCGGGGCGGTGGATCCACTGGGCCTCGAACAGCACCGTGAAGCCGTCCCCGGTGAGGTCGAGGTCGGCGAAGCTGTCCTTCACCGTCGCGCCGGGCGCCCTCGTGTCGATCCGGGCCGTCAGCTCCGAGGCGTCCTCGTGCGGCGCCAGGGTCACGGCATCGGGACAGTAGAGCGGCGTGCGCCGCGGCGCCGACCACGCCCCGGGACCGAACTCGCCTTCCACACCGTGCGAGCGGCTCATCACGGCACACCAGCGAGCGTTGTTGTACGCGGCGGCGCGGACCAGGTCCGGCTTCGACATCGTCATGGGTGTCGATCATGACGCGGGTCGGCACCGCGGCGCGACCCCTTTTTCGGGCGTCACGGTGCTCATGGCGCATCGCCCTGCCAGGCGAGCCTGCGCCCGTCGGCGCCCACGGGCCCGTACAGCGCGCGGCCGCCAGGACCGAACGTGCCCAGCTCGGTCAGGAGCGCGACGACACCGCGCGCGTCCTGGTCGGACCGGTCGGTGACATCCAGCAGCAGCCCGTCCAGCGGGCCGCCCACCAACTCTGCGTAGGCACGCCAGGGCCGCGGGCCCGCGTCCTCGTGGTCCGCGCCGTACACCCTTCCCCGCATGAACTCCTCCTCGTCCATGCCGTCCACCCTCTCAGCCGCCACTGACAATCGGTCGCGCCCACCGGTGGGGCGTGACCTGCGGGGCCGTGTGGTCTCGTACGCACCAGTCCCCGGCGTTTCACGGCCGCCTCGCGTGGGGCGCGCTCTAGGTTGACCCGGTGCGCCACCGACTCCGCTTCCTTCTGTCCACGGCCGTTCTCACCACCGTGCTCGCGACGGTGTCCGTCGTGCCGGCGGACCCCGCCCCGGCCCACGCCGCGGACGGCCCGCCGCGCTTCACGTACCAGGTCCGTACGGTCACGACCGCCCAGCTGGGGCGTACGTGGCATCGCGGCTGCCCTGTGGGTCCGGGCCGGCTGCGCCTGATCCGGCTCGACCACTGGGGGTTCGACGGCCGGGTGCACCGGGGGGAGATCGTGGTGCACGAGCAGGTGGTCGGCAAGGTGACATACGTCTTCGGGAAGGCGTTCGCCGCCCGGTTCCCGATCCGCAGGATGCGAACCTTGGCGGCGTACAAGGGGAGCGACCTCGCCGCGATGGCCGACGACAACACGTCCGCGTTCAACTGCCGTGGGGTGACCGGGAACGCGGGTGTCGTCTCCCAGCACTCCTATGGGAACGCCGTCGACATCAACACCCTGGAGAACCCGTACGTGGACGTGCACGGGCGGGTGCACCCGGCGGCCGGGGCGAAGTTCCTCGACCGGCGTCGGCGGGCGCCGGGCATGCTGCGCTCCGGGGACGCCGTGACCACGGCGATGCGACACATCGGCTGGCCCTGGGGAGCGCGCTGGGCCCACCCCGACTACCAGCACTTCTCCGCGAACGGCCGCTGAGCCACCGTCTTCACGGCCGGTCGACGGTCTCCGCGCCTTCCAGCGGCGCCCGCTCCAGGAACGCCACCGCCTCGGGCACCCGGGCCCGCATGCGTGCCAGGCCCGCGGCGGTGAGTGTGCGGCACGCCGTGTCGCGTTCGGCGAGGACCTGCCGGGTGAGCCGGGCGGGGAAGTCGGCGGGGGTGAGGGCGGCGCCCGGCCCCGCCGACCAGGTCCGCAGCGGGGAGACCGCTGCGGCTGCGTCGGCGCAGACGGCGAGGCGCCCCGACTCGACGTACCAGAGGACGATGCGTTCGCCCAGCCGGACGGCGGGCGGGTCGACGGTCTGCCCGGCGCTCAGGTGCAACGTGTCGAAGGCCTCGGCCAGCGCCGGGCGCAGGCGCTCGTCGGCGCGGCCGAACAGGTCGCAGGCGGTCAGCGGGACCGGATCGTCGGGGTCGAGCCCGACCGCGGTGAGCAGGTCGTCCTCACAGTTCTCCAGGGCGCGGCCGAGGTCGGGGAACTCGTCCGTGGTGCGGCTCATGGCCTGGCGTTCGTCGGGGTCGGCGAGCACCATCCGCGCGCCGCGTCCACGCAGGTCCGTGCCGAGGGCGCGGAGCAGATCCGCGGCGACGGGTTCGACGCGGCCGACGCGCGCCAGATCGAGCACGAACCAGCCGACGTCCGGGGCGAGTTCGTGGGCCACGCGCAGGGTCTGCTCGGCGGTCGCGAAGTCGAGGTCGCCCTGGAGCACGTGGACGCGGATCCGGTCCGGGTGCGCCTCCAGGGCCGCGCGCTGGGCCCGCGGGCGGTGCCGCAGGGACCGCAGCGGGGTGCCGTGCAGGGAGTGCGGGGGCAGCGGTCGGCGCTGCGGGTCGACGGCGCGCATGAGGTGCAGCCCGAACTGGTCGGACAGGAGGTGGCAGGCGGCGAGGCCGCGCACGCTGTTGCCCTTCTCCTCCAGTGGCGGGCTGAAGACGCCGATGCCGAACTGTCCTGGCAGGGCCACGCCGATCGCGCCGGACACGCCGCTCTTGGCGGGCATGCCGACCTTGAGCATCCACTGCCCCGACGCGTCGTACATGCCGCAGGTCGCCATGACGGCGAGGACGTGCTGGGCGTGGCGCGGGGCGACGACGCGCCGGCCGGTGACGGGGTTGACGCCGCCGCCGGCCAGGGTCGCGTGCATGACGGCGAGGTCGTCGCAGGTGACGAGGACGGAGCACTGGCGGAAGTAGACGCCGAGCTGGTCCTCCACGTCCCCGGTGAGCGAGCCCGCGTTGTGCATCAGGTAGGCGAGGGCGCGGTTGCGGTCGCCGGTCGCGCGCTCGGAGGCGTACACCGCCTCGTCGACGTCGAGGGGGCGGCCGGCGAAGGCGGACAGGCCGTCGAGGATACGGGTGAAGCGGGCCTCTGGGGTGTCCCCGGCGACGAGTGAACTGGTCACGATGGCACCGGCGTTGACCATCGGGTTGGGCGGACGCCCGGTACCGGGTTCCAGGCGGATGGAGTTGAAGGCCTCGCCGCTGGGCTCGGCGCCGACCCGCGCCAGGACCTCGGCCAGGCCCCGGTCGGCGAGGGCCAGCGCGAACACGAACGGCTTGGAGACGGACTGCGCCGTGAACGGCACGGTGGTGTCACCGCTGCCGTAGACCTGTCCGTCCAGGGCGCACAGGCTGAGCCCGAACAGGCCGGGGTCGACGCGGCTCAGTTCGGGGATGTACGAGGCGGGCTCTCCGTCGTCGAGGTCGCGCAGGCGGACGCGAATCCCGTCGAGGAGGGCGGTGAGGGGATCGGCCGGGGCGCCCTGCTGCTTGTGTCGCACACGGCCATCGAAACCCATCCGGGGTCGTGGTGCACCCGCTGAGGCAATTCGCTTCGCCATGGCGGGCACACAGGGCAGACTCGCGGCATGAGCGAGATCGAACAGAAGAAGGACCTGCTCCTGTATCTGCAGCAGGCCCGGGACGCCCTGCTGTGGAAGCTGGAGGGTCTGTCGGAGTACGACGTCCGCCGCCCGCTGACGCCGACCGGCACGAACCTGCTGGGCCTGGTCAAGCATGTGACGTTCGTGGAGGTGGGCTACCTCTGCGACACGTTCGGCAGGCCGCACGACGTGCCGTTGGGCGATCCGATGGAGGACTCGTACGCCGCCGCCGACGAGTCGCGCGAACTGATCGTGGAACGCTACCGGCGGTCCTGGACCCATACCGATGCCTCGGTCCATGCCCTCTCCTTCGACACGGTCGGCGCGGTGCCGTGGTGGCCGAAGGAACGCAACGAGGTGACGTTCCACCACGTCCTGGTCCGGGTGCTCGGCGAGACCCAGCGGCACGCCGGGCACGCCGATATCCTCCGGGAGGGTCTCGACGGCGCGGCGGGGTGGCTCGAGGACAACGACAGCCTGCCCTCGCACGATCCGGCGTGGTGGCAGGAGTACCGCGACCGGCTCCAGCGCATTGCCGAGCAGGCCGTGAAGTAGCCGCGGCGGGGCCGGGTCAGGCTTCGCGGTGGCGGATCAGCAGCATCGCCGCGTCGTCGTGCAGTGGCCCCTTCGCATGGTCCACCAGGTCCGTGCGCAGGCGCTCGATGGCCGCCTCCGCGTCGGGGTCCTTGAGGAAGGCCACGCGGTCCGCCAGCGGGTAGAAGTCCCCGGCTCCGTCGCGCGCCTCGCTCACCCCGTCCGTGTACAGGAGGATCTGGTCGCCGGGCGCGAAGGCGACGGAGTAGGGGACGGCCGGCTCTCCGCCGTGCATGCTCAGGCCGAGCGGCAGCGCGTACTCGGGCGGCTCGGGGAGCAGGGTGCTGCCGTCGGCGCGCACGATCAGCGGCGCCGGGTGCCCGAAGTTGAGGAACGTGACGTGGCCGCCGCCCGTCGGTACCTCGACGAGCAGGGCGCTGACGAATCGCTCGCCGTCCAGCTCCCGGTCGACGGCGCGCGCCAACCGGCGTCCCAGGCCCGCCAGTTCGGGCTCGTCGTGGGCGGCCTCGCGGAAGGCGCCGAGGACGAGCGCCGCGGTCTCCACTGCCTCGAGACCGTTGCCCTGGACGTCCCCGATGACGGCGCGGGTGCCGCCGGCGGCCACCACGACCTCGTACAGGTCGCCGCCGATCCGCGCCTGCGCGACGGCCGAGGTGTAGGAGACGGCCACGCGCAGTTCGCCCGCGACGCGCGGCACCGGGCGCAGCAGCACCCGCTGTGCGACCTCCGCGATGTTGCGGACGCTGGCCAGTTCGGCGTCGCGGCGCTCCCGCAGCGCCACCGCGAGGAGGCCGGCGGCGGTGACGCCGGCGACGCTCACCACCGCGATGTAGACGCGCCGCCTGCCCAGCGTGCCGTCGGACGCCGCGAGTACGACACAGAGCAGCACGGCCAGGGCCCCGATGCGGGCGGTGCGCCGTTTGCTGCCGACGAGGCCCGCGAACGCCGGGCCGAGCGACATCAGGGGCAGCAGCCCGAAACCCGTGGACGTCGCCACTTCGGCGACGACCACGAGCGCCATCACGCAGTACGGCAGGGCAGGCAGCACCCGCCCGTCACCGCCCTTGGTCACTCTCATCGCTCCCCTGCCGAACGGCTCGTCAGTCGGTTCCGTCGGTTCTTGAGCGTATGCGTGTTTTCTTGATGCCTGATGAGATTGCCGGATCTCGTCGCGGCTTGCCTTCCGGGCCGGGTCCATCAGGCCGGGTGGAGCTCAAGGGGTCTGTCCGAGTTCCGCCTCCTCGATGCGGGACTCCTCCCTGGCCTCGTCGATGTGCTCGAGCACTCGCTCGCGCGGCAACCGCACGCGCAGCGCGAGCAGATAGACGAGGGCGGTGAGCGCGAGGTTGGCGAGGAAACCCCAGCCGAATCCGATCCAGGCCCGGCCGCCGTCGTAGTCGCCGGCCCAGCTGACCAGGGCGAGGCCGACCAGCCACGGCAGTATCCAGGAAGCGCCGGCCCGCCAGTCCATCTTCGGGGCGCGGCCCTTGTCCAGAATCTGCAGGACGGCCAGGAGGACGAAGCCGATGCCGATGGTGGCGAAGAGCTTGTAGTTGGTGTTCCAGCCGGCCCAGTACACGATCAGATTCGCGGAGTAGAGGCCGAGGAACGGGATGAGGTCGCCGCCCGGGATCCTGTACGGGCGTTCATACTCCGGAATCTGACGGCGCATCACGGCCAGTACCAGCGGTCCTGAACCGAACGACAGGACCGTGGCCGAGGTGATGAAGCCGACCAGTTCCTGCCAGCTCGGGAAGGGCAGGAACACGATGAGTCCGAGGACGAACGTCACGATCAGACTGATCAGCGGGGCGCCGTGGCGGGTGGTCTTCGCCAGGCTTTCGGGGGCGTTGCGGTTGCGGGCCATCGCATAGGAGATGCGGGCGGTGACGGTGGTGTAGATCAGGCCCGTGTCGGCGGGCGAGATGACCGCGTCGACGTAGAGGATGTAGGCGAGCCAGCCGAGGCCGATGGCGCCGGAGATCGCGGCGAGCGGCCCGAAGTCGTTGGCGAAGGCCAGGTTCAGCCAGCCGTGCGAGTGCTGCAGGTCACCTCGGGGAACGGCGCCGAGGAAGGCCACTTCGAGCAGTACGTAGATCGCCCCGGTGAGCAGCACGGAGCCGATGATGGCGAAGGGGACGTTGCGCCGCGGGTTGCTGGTCTCCCCAGCGAGCTCGACCCCTTGGCGGAAGCCGAGGAACGAGAAGGTGATGCCTGCGGTGGATATCGCGGTGAAGACTCCCTTGGCGCCGCCGGGGGCGAACCCTCCGTACTCCTCGGCGACGATGTTGTGGCCGTGGAACGCGGTCACGAAGAAGGCCACGATGACCAGGGCGATGGCGAACAGTTTCCACCAGACCAGGACGTTGTTGACACGGGCGAACCAGCGGATGCCGTAGTAGTTCAGCACCACGAAGAACGCCAGCGCGACCACGGCGACCGCGTACCCCAGCGCGGTCAGCGTGTATGCGCCGTTGGCCTTGTGGAAGTCGGTGAAGTGGGCCCATTTCGTGGCGTATTGGAGGGCTCCTTCCACCTCGATGGGGGCCACGGTCGCCGCCGCGATCCAGGTGATCCAGCCCATGGTGAAACTGGCGAAGGAGCCGAAGGACAGGTGCGGGAACCGCACGACTCCGCCGGATACCGGGAACATGGTTCCCAGCTCGGCGAAGCAGAGGCCGATGAGGAGGATCATCACCGCCGCGATGGCCCACGAGAAGATGGAAGCGGGCCCGGCGATCTTCGCCGCGTTCAACGCGCCGAAGAGCCAGCCGGACCCGATGATCGATCCCACGCCCGCGAAGAGCAGGCTGACGCGCCCCATGTCCCTGCGCAGCGCTGGTTGTTGCTGTTGCGGAATCGGCTTGGAAGACTCCGTTGTCGTTGCCATCACCACACCCGTCCGTCCCTGGCGTTTACGTCGCTGGCGGGCGGATGCCCGTCCGGCCGAGATCCATGCACTATGAAAGTTCATGGTTTCTTTGCCAAATGACGTGACGCGCGGTGCGGTTGGTGCGGGCCGTGACGCCGGGCGCTGCTACGAGCGCCCGGCGAACAGCTGGTTTACGGGAATGAAGTGATCTTCGACGGCACCGTGTCGGTCCCCGAGGTCGGAGCACCCGTGTTGTTCACGACGTGGGCGTACTGCCCCTTTCCGCCCAGGGAAATGACCTGGATGCTGTGCAGCTTGATGCCCGGTTTCACCGGAACCTGGAATCCGTGCTGCTGGACGATGGAGGGGTCGGCGGTGAAGTTGCAGTAGCTGCCGAGCCCCCAGGCCTCATGCGTGGTGACGCCGTCGGCGACCTTGTAGGCGGCGTACCCGACGATCCCGTCGTGGGTGATCGCGGCGGCGTTCGGTACGTCGTAGGCCTTCTCGTTCTGGAAGAACAGGGTGCGGCCGCGTTCGCCGTTCCAGAGCACGTCGTACTTGTTGAAGTGTTCGACGAACAGCCCCGTGGTGAGGACGTCGTCGCCGTTCACGACGAGTCCGTAGTCGGCGCGGTTGGTCTCCCATCCGACGCCCGATCCGTGGTCGGCCCGCCAGATCCAGGTGTGGTCGACGATGGCGTCGTCACTGTTGACCACGACCGAGTTGGTGGCGAGGCCGGGGCCCGCACCTCCGATCCGGACGAACACGTCCTGCATGGTGGTCGGGTTCGCGGCGTGGTCGGCGCTCGACCCGGCCGGGCCGATCTGCAGGAGGGTGTCGGACTTCTTGGCACCGGCGTCGATGAGGAACCCGGCGAGCCGCACCCCGTCGACGTCGGCGACGTGCATGGCGTCGATGCCGTTGTCGGGAACGATCGTGGCGAGGCCGAGACCGAGCACGACGGTGTTGGCGCGGTTGACGTTGATGGTCTGGTCGAGGTGGTAGACACCGGGCGTGAACAGCAGGTTGAGGCCCTGGGAGAGCGCCTGGTTGATGGTGGCGGACGTCGCGCCGGGCTTGACGACGTAGAACTGGCTCAGCGGGAGCGAGGTGCCCGCGTTCGCGGGCCAGGACACGCCGCGCGCGTTGGTCCGCTTGGCCGGGACGAACACCTTGTAGTCGTTGCCGTCGAGGTAGAGGAACGGCTTCTCACGGGAGACGGGTGTGGTGTCGAGGGTGGTGTACGGGCCCGTGTCGAAGTTCGTCGCCGGTGCGCCCTGGACTCCGGAGAACGTCATGTTCCACACGCCGTTGGTCCAGCCGCCGACCGAACTGTCGCGGGTGTACCACTGCTGCTGCGAGTAGGGGCCGACCGTGCCGTCGATCTTCGAGTCGGCGATGTAGCCGCCCGAGGCCCAGCCGTAGCCGTTCGGGGCGAGGTTGAGGCCGCCGGTGACGTGCATGCGCCGGAACGGGGCGGCCTGGGCGACGGCCCAGCGGTCGGTGCCGTTGACCGGGTTGAGGGCGAGGTTCTCGGCGGAGCGCCAGAAGTTCTGGGTGGCGTTGCCGTTGAACCAGCCGGCGTCGACGGTGACATCACCATTGATCTTGGTGTCGTCGGGGTTGAGGCCGAGACCGGATATCGAGGTGTAGAAGCCGAGTTGCGCGTTGATGCCGTTGTACGTGCCCGGCTTGAGCAGGAACTGGTAGCGCTGCGAGCCGAACTGGTTCGACTCCTGCTGGGCGAAGACCTGGTCGAACTTGCCCTGGAGGTTCGGGGTGCTGGGGTCCACGACGATGACGTTCGAGCCCAGGTCGCCGCCGCCCTCGACGGGCGGGGTGGTCCCGCCGCCGGTCGTGTGCACGGCCACCTCCCACAAGGAGTAGCCGTAGGCGGTGCCGCGGGCGGTCCCGTAGACGCGCAGGTAACGCCCTGAGCCGCTCACGTCGTAGGAGGCGGTGCCGCCGGTGGCGCCGGTGACCGTCTTGAGATCGGTCCAGGTGGTGCCGTCCGCCGAGGACTGGAGCTTGAACTCCTTGGCGTACGCGGCTTCCCAGGTGAGGTCGACCTTGCAGATGTTCTGCGCCGAGCCGAGGTCCACCCGGACCCACTGCGGATCCGAGGCCTGGCTGGACCAGCGGGTGGCGGAGTCGCCGTCGAACGCGGCGGAGGCGGGGGTCCCGCCGTTCTCCGTGGAGGACGCGGTGGCGGTGCGGCCCTTCGCCGCGTTGTCCGTGGAGCAGGTGCCGGCCGGCGGGGTCCCGGCGCTGCCGAAGACCTGGAACTCCCAGAGCGAATACCCGTATTGCGTGGCACGGGAGACGCCGTACATGCGGACGTAGCGCCCCTGACCCGACACGTCCAGGGTGTCGGTGCCCCCGTCGCCGCCGGTCACGGTCTTGAGGTCGGTCCAGGTGCTCCCGTCCGCGGAGGCCTGGATCTTGTAGTCCTTGGCGTAGGCCGCTTCCCAGTTGAGGACGATCTGGCTGAGGGTCGCGGACCGGCCCAGGTCGACCTGGAGCCACTGGCTGTCGGTGGCGGCGGACGACCAGCGGGTGCCGGTGTCGCCGTCGACGGCGGCGGATGCGGGGGTCCCGCCGTTCTCCGTGGAGGAGGAGGTGGCGGTCCTGCCTTGCGAGAGCGGCGGGTCGGCGGCCGCTGCGGGGAGCTGGGCGGGGATGGTCACGAGCGCCGCCGCCGTGACGAGCGCTATCCCCAAGGATCTGAGTCTGAGTCTCATGCGTTTCACTCCGTGCGGTTGAGGAAGGACGGCGGCCCGCGGCCGCCGTCACCGAACGAACGCCCTTACTGAATGCCTTAGTTCAGGGTTTGATTTAAGGCAGGGGGCAATCGTTCGGCAACCCCTCGGAAGCATTCTATTTTCGAGTCCCGAACCCATTGACGCCGCCGACTTCACCGCTTCGGCCGTCCGACCTGCGCCGACACCGTGGGACGCGGTCCGCGTCCCACCTCACGCCGTCAAGAATTGGAGACGTGCTGGGCCGCGAGCCGCACCGGCGCGTTCTGCGCGCCGTAGCCGCGGTACCCCGTGTCGCGCTGGGTCAGTTCGAAGAAGACCCGGCCCAGGGTGTGCGTGTAGCAGTGCCGGAAGGCGCCGTTGCCGTCGCGGTCGTAGAGGATGTCGAGCTCCTGGTACGTCTCCAGCTCGCCCGGGGCGAAGTCGAAGCGCGCGGCGAGGTCGTCGTAGTAGTTGGCCGGCATGGGCAGCAGGTGGCCGCCGGCCGCGCGGAAGGTGCGGGCGGCCGCGACGATGTCGTCGGTGGCGAGGGCGATGTGCTGGGCCCTGGCATGCTCGTCGCCGGGGGCGGGTCCGACGCCCAGGGCGATCCGGACGGCGCCGTCGGCGCTGGTGAAGGCGCGGCTGCGGAGCAGTCCGTAGGGGTCGGCGAGGTCGACGCTCGGCTGGGCGTCGAGGCCGAGGACGCCCCGGTGGAACAGGGCCGCTTCGTCGAACTGGTGCCAGGGCTGGGCCAGTGCGAGGTGGTCGATGCCGCGGAGGCCGGTGCCCTCGCCCGGCCGCTCACCGGTGGCGGCGAAGTCGGCGGTCCAACTGGGCAGTGGGGGACGGCCGGTGGCGCAGAAGAAGAGTTCGGTGCCGTCGGGTGCGGCGACGGCGTCCAGCAGGACGTCGCCGGTGGAGCGGCGGCGCGGCAGGACGGGGGCGAGCAGGGCTTCGGCGCGGCGGGCGGCTGCCGCCGGGTCGGGGGTCTCCAGGCCGACGGCGGCGAGGACGGTGCCGTCGCGGCGGGCCCCGGGCCCGGTGTTGAGCAGGATCCGGGCCGCGCCCTGCTCCCACAGGTCCACCGGCTTGCCGCGGTGGCGTCCGGTGCGGGTGAAGCCGAGGGCGCTCAGCAGGGCAGTGGCCGGTTCGACGTCGGGTGTGACGAGTTCGGCGAACGCGACCCCGGTGGGTACGACAGCGGGTGGCAACCCGCCCTCACCGACCGGCTCCGCACCGGCCGTCTTCTCGCCCACCCCCTCTTGGAGCACGAGCAGGGAGCGCCTGGCGTCGACGGCGGCGGGCCCGGCCTCGGCCTGGCGGAACACGTCGTTGAACACCTCGAGGGACAGCGGCCCCGCATAACCCGTGCGCAGCACCTGCCGCAGCAGTCCCGCGACGTCGAGGTCGCCCTGGCCGGGGAAGCAGCGGTAGTGGCGGCTCCACTGCAGGACGTCCATGGCGAGCAGCGGCGCGTCGGCGAGCTGGAGGAAGAAGATCTTGTCGCCCGGAAGCTCCGCGATGCCTTCGAAGTCCTTGGGCTCGTTGCCGCGGGAGAGAATGTGGAAGCTGTCGAGGCAGGTGCCGAGCGCGGGGTGGTCGGCGGCCTCCACGATGCGCCAGGCGTGGTCGTACGTGTTGACATGGCGCCCCCAGGCGAGCGCCTCGTAGGCGATACACATCCCGAACTCGGCTGCACGCTCGGCGAGTTGACGCAATTGGCGCGCGGCGAGGGCGTCGTCGTCCACGGCGTGCGGGGAGACGCTGGAGCAGACGAGGACGGTGTCGGCGCCCAGCCGCTGTGCCACGCGGAACTTGTGCTCGGCGCGGCGCAGGTTGCGGGCGAACACGTCGGCGGGCACGGCCTCGATGTCACGCACCGGCTGGTACAGGTCGATACTCAGGCCGAGGTCGGCGCAGAGGCCGCGGATCTCCTCGGGCGTGAGGGGGCTGGCGAGCAGGTCGTTCTCGAAGATCTCGACGCCGTCGAACCCGGCGCGGGCGGCGGCGGTGAGCTTCTCGGTGAGCGACCCGCTGAGCGAGACGGTGGCGATGGAGGTACGCACGGCGGACTCCTGGGGGGTGAGCGGCTCGACGGATGGTGCGGGGCGGGTGCGGTCAGCCGGAACTCGCCGCCGCCCCCGAGGTCCTCAACTCGTTTCCGGGCAACGTGAGTCGGGCGAAATGGTCGAGCATGTGCCCGGCGTCCGGCTCGCGTCCCGTGAAGAGCCGGAACGCGTCGACGGCCTGGAAGACCGCCATGCCGCCGCCGTCGAGCACCGCGCAGCCGAGCGCGCGGGCGGTGCGCACGAGCTCTGTCTCCAGCGGCCGGTACACGACCTCGGCGACCCACAGCCCGACGTGCAACAGGTCGGCGGGGAACGGCAGTCCGGGGTGCGCGGCCATGCCGGTCGGGGTGGCGTGCACGAGGCCGTCGGCGCCGGCGAGCAGCGCGGCGAGTGCGTCCGGCGCCGCGGCGGCGGCGCGTCCGGCGCCGAAGTGCGCTTCGAGGGAGGCAGCCAGCGCGGCGGCCCGTTCGGGCGCCGCGTCGACGAGGGTGATCCGGCCCGCGCCGAGGGTGAGCACGGCGTGCGCGACGGCGGCGCCCGCTCCCCCGGCGCCCAGCTGCACCACGTGGTCCATGCGGGCGTCGGGCAGGCCGCGCGCGAAGGAGGCGGCGAACCCGGTGACGTCGGTGTTGTGGCCGGTGGCGCGGCCGTCCGCGAGCACCACGGTGTTGACGGCGCCGAGCGCGTCGGCCGCCGGTGACAGGGCGTCGAGGTGCTCGATGACGAGCTGCTTGCACGGGTGCGTGATGTTCAGTCCGTCGAAGCCGAGGTCGCGGGCGGCGCGCAGCAGCTCTCCCACGCCGTCGGGCCGCAGCCCGAGGGCGTCGATGTCGAGGAGGCGGTAGAGGTAGCGCAGCCCCTGCCGGTCGGCCTCGCGCTCGTGCAGGGCAGGCGTGAGCGAGGGGCCGATTCCGGCACCGATCAGACCGACGAGATACGAGTCCTGGGGCACGTAAGACCTCCTGGCCGGCGGGGGCTCGGCGCTAATGTACGAACTGGTTCGTTACTCATATCAAGTGAAGCGCCCTCGGGGGAAGGGCCGCGCCAGGAGCGGGAGCGGATCGAGCTTCTACAATCACCTGCACAGGCCCGCCGTCCGTCCGCCCGAAGGATCCTGATGACCACTGTCGAAGAACCGGCGCGACGCGAGGGCCGTACCCGTGACGCGGCGCGGACGAAGGCCGAGATCCTCGAGGTCGCCACCGCGGAGTTCGCCCGCGCCGGGTACACCGGGGCGCGCGTCGACGAGATCGCCGCCCGCACCCGCACCACGAAGCGGATGATCTACTACTACTTCGGCGGCAAGGAGCAGCTGTTCACTGCCGTTCTGGAGCGCTCGTACGCGGTGATCCGGCAGGCGGAGGGTGACCTCGACGTCGAGCACCTCGACCCGGTGGCGGCGATCCGCCGGCTCGCCGAGCTGACCTTCGACCACCACGAGGCGCACCCGGACTTCATACGGCTCGTGAGCATCGAGAACATCCACGACGCCGAGCACATCACCGCCTCCGAGACACTCAGCTCCCTCAACTCGCCCGCCATCGACGTGATCCGGCGGATCCTGGAGGCAGGCCGGGCGCAGGGTCTTTTCACAGCGGACGTGGACGCCGTGGACCTGCACGCGATGATCAGCTCGTTCAGCTTCTTCCGGGTCTCCAACCGGCATACGTTCGGCGCCCTGTTCGGCCGCGATCTGACGGCGGAGGACCGGCGCGAGCACTACCGCACCATGCTCGGTGACATGGTGATCGCCTACCTCACGGCGGAGCGCCCGGCGCAGTAGCCCGCGCGCCGCGTCTGCACGGTCCCGGCACGATCCCCTGCCTGACCTCTTGACAGGCGGGAAACACCGGCGCAACATCCGTAGCCACCCGCTACTAACTATCCAGTGGGTTAATTAGCCGGACGCGCTCTTCCTTCCGGCTCCGCCGACCCGCTCACCCCACCGGGCCCCGGCACCTCCCCCCTTCCCGTCCCCAGAAGGAGCCCGTGTGTCCGTCCCCGCCGCGCCTCCCCATGCCCCGCAGGGCCAGCCGCGCAAGGCCGCACTCGCCGCATGGATCGGCAGCGCCCTGGAGTACTACGACTTCTTCATCTACGGAAGTGCCGCAGCACTGGTCTTCCCCAAGGTGTTCTTCGACGCATCGGATCCGGCGAACGCGACGCTGCTCTCGCTCGCCACCTTCGGTGTCGCCTACGCCGCCCGCCCGGTCGGCGCGTTCTTCCTCGGCCATGTCGGCGACCGGCTCGGCCGCCGCAAGATCATGGTGTTCACGCTGGTCCTGATGGGGCTTTCGACATTCCTCATCGGCTGTCTGCCCACCCGCGGCCAGGTCGGCTCGCTCGCCCCCGTGCTGCTGGTCCTCTGCCGGGTGCTGCAGGGCATCTCGGCCGCCGGTGAACAGGCGAGCGCCGGATCGATGACGCTGGAGCACGCACCCGGGCACCGCCGCGCCTACTTCACAAGTTTCACGCTCAGCGGCACCCAGGCCGGGCAGCTCCTGGCCACTTTGGTGTTCCTGCCCATCGCGGCGCTGCCGGAGGACCAACTCCTGTCGTGGGGCTGGCGGGTGCCGTTCTGGCTGAGCGTCGTGGTCGCCGTCGTCGGCTACATCATCCGCCGTACGCTGCACGAGACCCCGGAGTTCTCCCGCCAGTCCGCTGCCCGGGACGGGGTCGCGCGGTTGCCGCTCGTGGTGCTGCTGCGCGAGCACTGGGCGGACGTGCTGCGGGTGATCGGGGGCGCGCTCGTCGCCTCGGTCAGCACCATCTTCACCGTGTGGGCACTGTCGTACGCGACCAGCGACGCGGTCGGCATGAACCGTTCGGCCATGCTGTGGGTCGGGGCGCTCGCCAACATCGTGGCGCTCGGCGCGATCCCGCTCTGGGCCCGCCTCGCCGACCGCATCGGACGCCGGCCCGTCTACCTGACCGGCGCCGTGGGCAGCGCGCTGCTGATGTTCGGGTATCTCTGGGCGATCTCGACGGGCTCGTACCCGCTGACGTTCGTCTTCGGCATCCTCGCCTTCGGAGTCGTGTACAGCGCGGCGAACGCGGTGTGGCCCTCGTTCTACGGCGAGATGTTCCCGACGCGCGTACGTCTGTCAGGTATGGCCATCGGTACGCAGATCGGTTTCGCCGTGGCCGGGTTCGCGGTGACGTTCGCGGCGCGGATCGCGGGACCGGACGGCGCGGACTGGTTCGCGGTGGCGCTGTTCACGGCGGCGCTGTGTGTGCCTCCGGTGATCGCGGGTGTCACGGCCCGCGAGACCCACAAGGTGCCCACGGAACTGCTCGGCGAGCGTCGGGGGCAGAGCGCCGCCGAGGTCGAGGGCGCGCGGCCGGTCGGAGTCTGAGAGGCCTGTACTGCGGGGGCGGACCGTGTGACACGGTCCGCCCCCGCCGCTGTACAGGCCTCTCAGACGGTCCGGCTGCCGCGCGGGGCGTCGGGGGGCACGAGCTCGTCGAGGTCGAGGCGCCTGATGTCCTTGACGATGACGGCGTAGCTGACGACGGCCAGGGCCGCGCACACGCTGACGAAGGCGAGAGCCAGGTCGAAGGAGCCGGTGGCGTCGATGAGGTAGCCGACGACCAGCGGCGTGACGATGCCCGCGACGGCTCCGAAGGCGTTGAAGACTCCACCCGCGAGGCCCGCGATCTGCTTCGGGGCGACATCGCCGATCACGGCCCAGCCGAGGGCGCCGAGCCCCTTGCCGAAGAAGGCGATCGACATGATGAGGACGACGAGCCAGGACGCCGTCACGTAGTTGCAGATCATGATGGTGGTGGACAACAGCAGACCGGTGATGATCGGGATCTTGCGGGCCACGGTGAGGGGAACACCGCGCCGGGCGAGCAGGTCGGAGAGGAAGCCGCCGAGCACACCGCCGGTGAAGCCGCACAGAGCGGGCAGCGAGGCCACGAAACCCGCTTCGAGGATGCTCATGCCGCGCTCCTGGACCAGGTACACGGGGAACCAGGTCAGGAAGAACCACGTGATGGTGTTGATGAAGTACTGGCCGATGAAGATGCCGAGCATGTTGCGGTTGGTCAGCAGCGTCTTGAGGTGCCGCACACCACCGTCGCGCTCGGACTCGGCGGCAGAGCTGTCCATGTCGATCAGCGCCCCGCCCGCGCCTATGTAGTCGAGTTCGGCGCCGGTCATCTTCGGGTGGCTGCGCGGCGGGTGGATGACCCGGGTCCAGATCACCGCCAGGACGACACCGACGCCGCCGATCACGGTGAAGACGTGCTCCCAGCCGAGCGCCGTGACGAGCCAGCCCATCAGCGGGGCGAAGGCGACGGTCGCGAAGTACTGGGCGGAGTTGAACAGCGCGGACGCGAAGCCGCGCTCCTTCGTGGGGAACCAGGCGGCAACGATACGGGAGTTGCCCGGGAACGAGGGTGCCTCGGCGAACCCGACGACGAACCGCAGGATGAACAGCAGCACGACCGCGGCGCCCGCGAAGAAGCCGATCGCGCCCTGCGCCATGGTGAACACGGACCACAGGAAGATGGCGATGCCATAGACCTTCTTCGAGCCGAACCGGTCGAGCAGCCAGCCGCCGGGGATCTGCGCGATGAGGTACGACCACGAGAACGCGGAGAAGAGCAGGCCCAGTTCGCCCGAGCTGATGCCCAGATCCTTCTGCATGGTGTCGCCGGCGATCGACAGGGTGGACCGGTCGGCATAGTTGATGGTCGTGACCACGAAGAGCATGGCCAGGATGACGTACCTGAGGCGGCCGGCCTTGCTGGGGGCAGCTGAAGTCACCGGGGCGTGCTGCCGGTTGAGCGCTGACGCTTTCACGAGGGGGCGTTCTCCTATGACCTGGAGGGGCGGCGACTCTGCCGCGTGTGGTCCGAGCCACATGACCTGCGGCTGGAGTTGACCGTAGGTTCAGCGCCCATTCCCGTCTAGATCGATTTTTGTAGGCTGCGATACCTTCCCTGCATGACCGGCGGATGAGGTGGAATCCTCCACTCCGCCGTCACAAATGCTGGAGCAGGGCGTGCAGCGCGGGATTGTCGTTGGTCCTGCGCCACACCAGATGCAGCTCGACCGGTGTGGGGTCGGGCAGTTCGAGGTCCCGGAACGTGATGCCGGAGAAGCGCATCTGCGCGGCCGCCGCCGGGACGAAGGCGATGCCCCAGCCCGCGTTGACCATGGCGAGCAGGCTGTGCACCTGGCTGAGGTACTGGGTGAACCGGGGGGTGACCTGGGCCGTACGGAAGACGCTGACCAGCAGTTCGTGGAAGTACCGCGCCTCGACCGGCGAGTACATGAGCACGTCCTGCCCGTCGAAGTCGCTCATCCGCAGCGGCCCTTCGCCCCCGGCCAGCGGGTGATCCAGGGGCACGGCCGCGAGCAGGCCCTCCCGTATGGCGGGCCGGGTGACGAGGTCGGGTCCCGTGCTGGAGGGGCGGATCATGCCGAGGTCGAGGGAACCGTCGGCGATCGCCTCCAACTGGTCGCGGGTCACCTTCTCGCGCAGCACGATCTCCGTGTGGGGCATGACGGAGCGGGCGACGTCGAGCAGGGTGCCGAGCGAGGAGTAGGCGCTGGCGGCGGTGAAGCCGACGGCGATGGCCCCGGCCTCCCCTGCGGAGACCTGTTTCGCGGCCAGCGTGGCGGCTTCGGTCTGGCGCAGGATGGTGCGCGCCTCGTTGAGGAAGGCCCGCCCCGCCGGGGTGAGCCGGACCGTGCGGTTGGTGCGGTCGAGGAGCTGCACCCCCAGTTCGTGCTCCAGGAGCTGGATCTGACGGCTCAGGGGCGGCTGCGTCATCCGCAGCCGCTCGGCGGCCCGTGTGAAGTGCAGTTCTTCGGCGACAGCCACAAAACTCACGAGTTGAGCGAGCGTGAACAACGATGCCCTCCGGGTATCAACGCATCCAAAAACTATGTTTGACGTGGATCAATCGCCGACCTTAGCGTCAAGGTCATCAACGGTGGGCCCAGAGCCTGTCCTCGAACTCCCGCCGTCCGCACAACTCCACGAACCACATCCCCACGAACACGAAGTGGTGACCATGACGCACGCAGCCACCCCCGTCGCCGGCCTTCGAGGCGAGGCCACCCTCGACTCGATCGCCTGGATCAAGCTCTCCTCGGTCGCCCTCCCGCTGGCCACGCCGATCAGCGACGCCAAGGTGCTCACCGGCCGGCAGAAGCCGATGACCGAAGTCGCCTTCCTGTTCGTGGAGATCGAGACCGCGCAGGGGCGGACGGGGATCGGCTTCAGCTACTCCAAGCGGGCCGGCGGCCCGGCCCAGTTCGCCCACGCCAAGGAGATAGCCGACAACCTGATCGGTGAGGACCCCAGCGACATCGGCCGGCTGTGGACCAAGCTGGTGTGGGCCGGCGCGTCCGTGGGCCGCAGCGGTGTCGCCACGCAGGCGATCGCGGCGCTCGACATCGCCCTGTGGGACCTGAAGGCCAAGCGGGCCGGTCTGCCGCTGGCCAAACTCCTGGGCGCCCACCGGGACTCGGTGCGCTGTTACAACACCTCCGGCGGCTTCCTGCACACTCCGACCGAGCAGGTCCTGGACAACGCCACGGCGTCGCTGGCCCACGGCATCGGCGGCATCAAGATCAAGGTCGGCCACCCGGACGGAAGGCAGGACCTGCGGCGCCTGGCCGCCGTGCGCGAACACATCGGTGACGACGTGCCGTTGATGGTCGACGCGAACCAGCAGTGGGACCGGCCGACCGCGCAGCGGATGGGCCGCGCCATGGAGGAGTTCGGCCTCGTCTGGATCGAGGAGCCCCTCGACGCGTACGACGCCCAGGGGCACGCGGCACTCGCCGCCTCACTGGACACCCCCATCGCCACCGGCGAGATGCTCGCGTCCGTCGCCGAGCACTACGAGCTCATCCGGCTGAACGCCGCCGACATCATCCAGCCCGACGCCCCGCGCATCGGCGGCATCACCCAGTTCCTCAAGCTCGCGGCGCTGGCCGAACACCACCATCTGCAGCTCGCCCCGCACTTCGCCATGGAGATCCACCTGCACCTGGCCGCCGCCTACCCGATCGAGCCGTGGGTGGAGCACTTCGACTGGCTGGAGCCGCTGTTCGAGGAGCGCCTGACGATCAGCGACGGCCGCATGCACGTGCCCGCGCGGCCCGGCCTCGGCGTCACCCTCACCGACCAGGCCCGCGCCTGGACGCAGGCCACCCACGAGGTGGGCAAGCGCGCCTGACCCGGCCCCGCGTCCCCGCCCCCCTCTTCTCCTTTCGTCTCCGGAGCACTCCACCATGACGTCCTTCACCCCGGCAGAGCTCGGCCGTCACATCGGCTCGGGTCTGCTCTCCTTCCCCGTCACGCACTTCGACGCCGACGACCTGTCCTTCGCAGAGGACGCCTACCGCGCCAACATCGAGCGGCTGTCCACGTACGCGGTCGGCGGGCTCTTCGCCGCGGGCGGCACCGGCGAGTTCTTCTCGCTGACCGCGGCCGAGACCGAGCAGGTGGTGCGCGCGGCCGTGCGGGCGGCTCCCGAGGGCACCCCGATCCTGGCACCGGCGGGGTACGGCACCCGTACCGCGATCGAGTACGCCCAGGCCGCCGAACGGGCGGGCGCCCACGGCCTCCTGCTCTTCCCGCCCTACCTGACGGAGGCCTCGCAGGAGGGACTCGTCCGGCACGTCGAGGCGGTCTGCCGGGCCACGAAGCTCGGTGTCATCGTGTACGGCCGTGCCAATGCCGCCTACAGCGCCGACACCCTCGCCCGGCTCGCCGACTCCTGCCCGAACCTCATCGGGTACAAGGACGGCATCGGCGACATCGACGCCATGACCCGTATCTACACGCGCCTCGGCGACCGGCTCACGTACGTCGGCGGCCTGCCGACCGCCGAGATGTTCGCCCTGCCCTACCTCGAACTCGGCGTCACCACCTACTCGTCGGCCATCTTCAACTTCCTGCCCGAGTTCGCCCTCGACTTCTACGGCGCGGTACGCGAGCGGCGGCACGACACCGTCATCAAGCTCCTCGGCGACTTCGTCCTGCCGTACACCGAGATCCGCAACCGGCAGAGCGGGTACGCGGTCAGCATCGTCAAGGCCGGCATGACCGCCACCGGTCACGGCGCCGGTCCGGTCCGCCCGCCGCTGACGGACCTCACCGAAGCCGAACTGACCGAACTGACCGCGCTGATCGAGGGCGTGGCCACACCTCGCCCCTGAGGGCGGCTCAGCCCAGGTGCGTCGGCGCGAACATCCGCAGCAGCGCGGGGAGGACGACGACGCTCGGCCCGGGTGTGGCGAGCGCCGCCGCCAGGTCGTCGCGCAGCGCCCCGGGCGAGGTCCGCACCGCGGGCACCCCGAACGACTCGGCCAGCGCCACGAAGTCCGGCCGGGTCAGTTCGGTGCCCTCGGTGTCGCCGAAGGTGTCGGTCATGTACTCGCGCAGGATGCCGTAGCCGCCGTCGTCGACGATCAGCCAGGTCACGTCGAGTGCCTGCTGCTTGGCGGTGGCGAGTTCGGCGATCGAGTACAGGGCGCCGCCGTCGCCGGAGACCGCGAGCACGGGGGTCGTCGGGTCGGCGACAGCGGCTCCGAGTGCGGCGGGGAAGCCGTAGCCGAGGCCGCCGGCGCCCTGCGCCGAGTGCAGCGCGCCGGGCCAGGCCGACCAGGCCCAGTACGCCAGGATCGTCATGTCCCAGAAAGACGGGGCGCCAGGGGGCAGCGCATCGCGGACAGCCGCCAACACCTCTTGCTCCAGGGTGAGTTCCTGACCGTCGATACGTTTCCGTACGGCGGTCAGGACCTCGGCGACACGGTCGGCCACGCCGTCGTCGGCCCGCTTGTCGACCGCGTCGGCGAACGCCTTCAGGGTGAGCCGGGCGTCGGCGTGGAGGCCGAGGGCAGGATGGTTGGCCTCCAACTTGCCCGCGTCCGCCTCGACGTGGATGACCCGGCCACGCGGCGCGAAGGTGTGGTAGTTCGAGGACAGCTCACCGAGCCCGGAGCCGACCACCAGCAGGACGTCCGCGTCCTCCAGAAACGCGGTCGTGTGCCGGTCCTCCAGCCAGGACTGGAGGGAGAGCGGATGGTCCCACGGGAAGGCGCCCTTGCCGCCGAACGTGCACACCACCGGCGCGTTCACCTGCTCCGCCAGTGCGCGCAGTTCCGCTGCCGCGTCGGCGCGGACGACACCGCCGCCCGCGACGATCACCGGCCGCTCGGCCCGCGTCAGCAACTCGGCCGCTGCGGTGACGAGTTCAGGTCGGGGAAAGAGAGCGCGCGGCCTGGCCTCGACCGTCGTCACGACCGGCTGCGCCGCGGGGGCGAGCAGCACGTCCTGTGGGATCTCCACGTACACCGGGCCGTGCGGCACGGTGAGCGCCGACTCCCAGGCCGCCGCGATCGCCGACGGGATCTGGGACGCGGTCCGCACCGGGTGCACGGACTTCACGATCCCCTTGAACACGGCTTCCTGATCACGGAGTTCGTGGAGGTAGCCGTGCCGCCCGCCGCCGACTCCGGCCAGCGGCACCTGGCTGGAGATCGCCAGCACGGGCGCGCTGGCGGCCGCCGCCTCCTGCAGTGCAGCCAGCGACATCAGCGCGCCGGGGCCGGTGGACAGGAACAGCGGCGCGGCGGTCCCCGTCATCCGGCCGTACGCGTCCGCCGCGAACCCCGCGTTGTTCTCGACGCGCAGCCCCACATAGCGCAGGTCGGAGCGGCGCAACGCGTCGAAGAGGCCCAGCGCGTGCTGGCCCGGCACACCGAAGACCGTGGTGGCGCCGAGGCCGGACAGGGTCTCGATCACCAGGTCGCCGCCGATCCGCCCGGTGGCCTGCGTCGACACGGCGGCGTCCGGTGCGGGTGAGATGTCCGTGCTGGTGCGGGTGCTGGTCATGCGCAAGTGCCTTCTTTCCTGTGCCTGTTCACTTCATGGGCCGGGCGCCGCTCATGGCCGCGCCGCGACCGCTTCCGCCGCCGGAGCCGGTGCCTCCGCGCGCCCGGCGAGCCGCTCCCGCCAGTGGGCGAGCACCGCGGGGTCGGTGGGCCGGGTCGCCAGAGAGACGGCGACGTAGGCGGCGAGGGAGGCCAGAAGCCCGTAGTAGACGGGCTCGTTGGCGAGGATTCCGTATCCGGCCATGAGGCCGATGACGGCCGTGCCGCCGACCGCGACGGCGGCCAGCGCGCCGGCCGCGGTGCCGCGCTTCCACAGCAGGCCGCCGAGGATCGGCACGAGGAGCCCGCCGACCAGCAGGTTGTAGGCCACGGTCAGCGCCTCGACGACGTCGTTGAGGGCGATGGCGATACCGATGACGGCGACCCCCATGACGAGGATGAACACCCGGTTGCCGGAAACCTCGTCGCCTTCCTCCTTTGTGCCGCGCACGGCGCCGCGCAGCCGCGACCAGATGTCGTTGTTGGCGACGGTGGCGCAGGCGATGAGCGCCCCCGACGACGTCGACATCACCGCGGCGAGCGCGGCCGCGAGCACCAATCCCCGTACGCCGACGGGAAGTTCGTCCTTGACGATCGTCGCGAACGCCGAGTCGGCGGACGGCAGCTTCGGATACATCACCTTGGCCGCCGTCCCGATGACGGCACCGGCGATCGCGTACACGAGACAGTAGGTGCCGGCGACGGTGCCGCCGTAGCGGGCGACCTTGTCGCTGCGCGCGGTGAACACGCGCTGCCAGATGTCCTGCCCGATGAGCATGCCGAACGTGTAGATCAGGACGTACGTGAAGATCGTCTCGCCGCCGATGCCCAGCGGATCGAAGTACGAGGTGGGCAACTGCGCCTTCATCTCACTGAACCCGCCGGCCTTGATGACGGCGATGGGCAGCAGCAGGACCAGCACGCCGATGGTCTTCACCACGAACTGCACCATGTCGGTGAGGGTGATGGACCACATGCCGCCGAGCGTCGAATACGCGACGACGATGGAGCCGCCGAGCACGATCGCCAAGGTGCGGTTCATGTCGAAGATGACGTCGAAGATCGTGGCGTAGGCGATGGTGGAGGTGACCGCCAGCATCAGCGTGTACGCCCACATGACGACGCCGGAGATCAGGCCGGCGCGGCCGCCGTAGCGCAGGTCGAGCATCTCGGAGACGGTGTAGACCTTCAGGCGGGAGATCCGCGCCGAGAAGAGCACCGACAGGGCGAGCAGGCCGAGGCCGATGGTGAACACCATCCAGGCGCCGGACAGGCCGTACTGGTAGCCGAGGCCGACGCCGCCGATGGTGGAGGCGCCGCCGAGGACGATCGCGGCCATGGTGCCCGAGTACATGCCGGGGCCGAGGCGGCGGCCCGCGACGAGGAACTCGGACTTGGACCTGGCGCGGCGCATGCCCCACCAGCCCATGGCCAGCATGCCGGCGAGATAGACGACGATCACTGTGTAGTCGACGGCCATGGGGCGGCCCTCCTTCACGCACAACGGCGGGGGTTCGGCGGGGTCGGGCGGGGGGTGTGGAGCACGACCCTAGGTGGCTGGGGAACGGCGCTGAAGTGTACGTTTCCTCCACTCGCAGGCCTGTCAGCAGAGGAAACGTCCACCATGCCCGAGACTGCAGCCGCTCCGCGGATCCCTCCGACTCCCCCGGTCCCCCTGGCCACGCTCCTTGCCCGCGAGGATCTGGGGCTGCGGCTGATCGGGGGCGGTCCGGCGGAGGATGTGGTGATTTATTGGGTGCACACGTCCGAGATGCCGGACCCGTATCCGTATCTGCTCGGCGGGGAGTTGCTGCTGAGCGCCGGCGCGCACGCCACGGAGGCCGCGGGCACGGGCCCCTACTTCGACGACTATGTGGCGCGGATCGTCGCGGCGGGCGGCGCGGCGCTCGGGTTCGGGCTCGCTCCGGTGCACGACACGGTGCCGCGCGCGCTGGTGGAGGCCTGCGAGCGGCGGGGTCTGCCGCTTCTCGAAGTGCCGCCGCGCACCACGTTCAGCGGGGTCGCGCGGGCCGTGTGGAGTCTGATGGCGCAGGTCAGGCACGCGGAGCTGCGCCGGGTCACGCAGGCGCAGCAGAGTCTCGCCGCGGCGGCCGCGCGCCCCGATCCGGTGGCGGCCGTGCTGGGTCAACTCGCCCGGTTCGCGGGCGGGTTCGCCGTGTTGGCCGACGCGGACGGTGTCCCGATCCGGCAGGCCGGGCGGGAACCTGCGGACGGTGTGGCGCGGGCGCTGACCGCCCTGATCGATGTCGTGCGCGGGCCGTCGACCGGGGGGCGTCCGACGTCCGCGTCCGACACGGTCGGCGGCACGCGGCTGTCCGCGTACGCGCTGAGCGGCGGGGGCGGCCACGCGCTCGGCCTGACCGGGCCGTCCCGCGACAGCGGGGACCACACCGTCGCCGGGGCCGCCGTCGTCCTGCTGTCCCTGCTGACCAGCCGGCACCAGCTCGCGGGAGCCTCCGGGGACACCGACCGGTCGGCGGCGCTGGTCCGGCTCCTGCTGGGCGCGCGCCCCGAGGACGTGGCGGAGCTACTGGGCGGGGCGCAGTGGCGGGTCGCGCAGCTGCGGTGGACGGGAGCAGGGGCGGCGGGCGGGACGCCGCCGCCCCCTGCGGTGCCCACACCGCTGGTCGACGTCGACGGCGGGCGGGTCCGGGCGCTGCTGCCCGCGGATCAGGAGATCACCGGCCATCCGGGCTGGGCGGCCGGTGTCAGCGCCCCGGCCGGCCTGCGGGACCTCGCGGCGGCCGACGCCCAGGCGTCCCGCGCCCTGGCCCGGGCCCGCGCCACCCGCAGCCCGCTCGTCCACCACCGCACCGCATCCCCCGGCCTCGCCCTCACCCCGCTGCTCGACAACGCGGCCCTGCTGGAGACTCTGCGCATCTGGCTGTCCCTGCACGGCAGTTGGGACCGTACGGCCGCGGCGCTCGGTGTGCACCGCAATACCGTGCGCCAGCGCGTCACGAAGTGCGCGACGCTCCTGACCGCCGATCTCGACGATCCGGACGTACGGATGGAACTGTGGTTCGCCCTGCGGTACGTCCCGTGAGCCGGCGGGGCGGGGCCGATCCGTCAGGACGGTCCGGGGCCGCCCCACCGGCCCGGACCGAGCTGCTTGTCACTGGAGGCCGAAAGAGTCGATCCGGACCCGCCCCGCGACGCCGTGACGGCGCGTGCCGCCGAGTGCAGTGACTTCAGCGCGACGAGCAGGACCCCGATGTCGTCCAGGTAGATCGGGTCGGGGAGCAGGTCGACCGGGGAGACCGTGTAGACCACGGCGACCCAGAACAGCGCCTTGCTCCGCAGCGGGATGCCCGCGTCGAGGAGCAGTTTGCGCGCCTGGAAGACGCGTACGAGGAGATACACGGCGACCACCAGCATGACGACGGCCGCCACCGTCGCCAGGACGAACCATGTGTGCCCATCCATCAGTCGTCCACCCCTGTCCGGTCCCGGTTCGCTTGCCCGCCCTCACGGCAGGATGGAGTCCACGTACCCACCGTCGACCCGTACCGCACCTCCCGTGGTCGCCGAAGCCTGGTCGGAACCGAGGTAGACGACCATGTTCGCGATCTCTTCGGGCTCGATCAGGCGCTGCAGCAACGACTGCGGCCGGTGCTCCCGCATGAAGGCGCGCTGCGCCTCGTCCCACGGCAGGTCCCGGTCGACGAGTTCGTAGACGAAGTCCTCGACCCCGCCGGTGTGGGTGGGCCCGGCGATCACCGAGTTCACGGTGACACCCGTCCCCGCTGCGCGCTTGGCGAAGCCGCGGCTCACGGACAGCAGAGCCGTCTTCGACATGCCGTAGTGGATCATCTCCGCGGGCACCACGATGGCCGAGTCGCTCGCGATGAACTGCACCCGGCCCCAGCCGCGCTCCATCATGCCCGGCAGGAACATGCGGGTGAGCCGGACGCCCGCGAGGACGTTGACCTCGAAGTAGCGCCGCCACTCGTCGTCGGTGATCTCCAGCGGTTCGGCCGAACCGAAGATCCCGAGGTTGTTGACCAGGATGTCCGTCTCGGGCAGCGCCTCGGCCACCTGCCGCGCGCCCTCCTCGGTGGTGACGTCCGCGACGACCGGCACCAGGTCCGCCCCCGGCGACTGCGCCGTCAGCCGTTCGATGCTCTCCTGCACACGCTCGGCCGAACGCCCGTTGGCCCCGACGCGGGCCCCGGCCCGGGCCAGGCCCGTGGCGATCGCCGCCCCGATGCCCTGGGTGGAGCCGGTGACCAGCGCCGTCCGCCCCTTCAGATCGATCCGCATGTTGTGTGTCCCTTACTGATCGGGGGCTGGTCGGGTCTTCGTCGGGGTGTCGCTGTCCCGCCTCCGTCCGGATCCTCGCGTGACGTGCGGTGCGCCGCACGTCACGCGAGGATGGAGACGGCTCGGGGCGGAATTCGACACGAGGAGATCGACATCGTGCTCATCATCGTCGCGATGGTCCTGGGAGCGGTCAGCATGGTCTGCATAGGCGTCACCGCACGTCAGTGCACGACGGACGACATCACGATCGGCCCACCGATCGTCGCCCTCGTGACGGCCTTCACCTCGGTGGCACTGATGCTGACGGCCACCGCCTACGGACACTGACGCCCCGCCGGGCATCAGCCCGGCTGCTCGTCCTCGTCGACCAGATGAACAGCGGCCTCCTCTGCCGACGCCGCTCCCCCGTCGATGCCCACGTCCTCGGCCAGCATGTCCTTCTCGGCGTCCTCATGGGCGCCCTCGTCGGGTGCCACGAGCCGGCCCGCGCGCGCCGCGCCGACCTCGCCGTCGAGTGGTTCGCCCTCGCCGTCGGGCAGGTCGCCGACGCCGTCGCCCGCCTGCTCGTCCGATTCGAGCGCCTCGTACTCGTCGACCGCGGGGTCCGCGCGCTCCTCGGCCAACCGCTGGTCGAGGCTCTCGCCGTCCCGCTGTTCCGCCGCGGTGTTGCCCGTGTGCTCGACGCCGAGCGGGCGCTCCGGGGGCGACCACCCTTCGTCGTACGGATCGACCCCACGGTCGGTCAGTGTGTCCTCCACGTCGAGGACGCCCTCGTCCTCACGCGCGTCCGGGTCTCCGGGCTGGTACACCTCGTCGCCCATGAGCGTCTCGTCGTTCCCGTCGGTCATCCGGTGTCACCTCGTTTCCTCGTCCCCCGTGCCTGTTCGTCCCCCTCCCCGTCACGTAACCAGCCTGCGCCAGGTCACGCATATCGGCGCCTTGTAAGTCAGGCGGGGACGGCTGCACGGGGCACCACCACGATCTGCACATCGTCCTCGTAGACGACTCGCCCGGGGTCCGTGGAGGTCGCCTTTCGCCAGGGGACACCGTGCGCGTCAAGGATCTCCAGATAGCCGTCCAGCCGCTCGACGAGGTGCGTGGCGGACGGCTTGAACCAGGCCGTGGCCCCCGGATTGACGGCGGGGTCGTAGACCGACGGGTCGACGGTGGACGGGTCGGTGTACGCGGCGTCGTACCAGGAATTGTTCGCCCGCCGGAAGCTCTCCTGCTCCGCGCTGAGCCGCCCCTGACGGCCCAGGTTGTTCAGCAGCCCGAACACGCCCTTGAAGTGTCCGTGCGCATCCGGCGTGGCCACTTGGAAACGTATGTACTCGATCGCCATCGGGCGATCTTTCCACGCGCGCCCCAGGGGCTCGGGCAGCATCGGGCAGGGTCGGAGGGGCTCCTACGCGTCAGGGGTACGCAGCCACACTCCCGTGTCGGGCGGCACCTGCCCGTCGATGAGTGGCTGCGAGGCCAGGAGTACGGCGGTGTGCGGTGGCAGGTCCACCGGCCTGCCGGAGAGATTGACCAGGCAGGTGAAGTCGGCACCGCGAGCGAAGGCGAGCACTCCGTCGGGAGATTCCAGCCAACGCAGCTCCCCGTCTCCCAGCGCGGGTTCGGCGCGGCGCAGGGCGAGGGCGGTGCGGTAGAGGTTCAGCATGGAGTCCGGGTCGCGGTCCTGCGTGGCGACGCTGAGCGCGGCCCAGGACGGCGGCTGCGGCAGCCAGGGCCGGTCGGCGCCCTCGGGCGAAAAGCCGTAGGGCTCCTCGGTGCCGTGCCAGGGCAGCGGCACGCGGCAGCCGTCGCGGCCGGGGTCGGTGCCGCCGGTGCGGTGGTAGATGGGGTCGTCGCGCCGGTCGGCGGGAATGTCCTCGACTTCGGGCAGGCCGAGCTCCTCGCCCTGGTAGATGTAGACCGCACCGGGCAGGGCCGTGGTCAGCAGGGCGGCGGCGCGGGCCCGGCGGCGGCCGAGTGCCTCGTCGACGACGGGGTTGAACTGGCGGATGCCGCCGGCCGTGCTGGTGTCGGGGCGGCCGTAGCGGGTTACGTGCCGGGTGACGTCGTGGTTGGAGAGGACCCAGGTGCTGGGCGCGCCGACGGCGGCGTGCGCGGCGAGCGTCGCGTCGACGCACGCGCGCAGCGCGCTCGCGTCCCAACTACAGCCCAGAAAGTCGAAGTTGAAGGCGGTGTGCAGTTCGTCGGCGCGCAGGTAGGCGGCGAAGCGGTCGCTGTCGGCGAGCCACACCTCGCCGATGAGGGCGCGGGGCTCGGGGTAGGAGTCGGCGACGGCGCGCCAGCCGCGGTAGATGGCGTGGTTCTCGTCGCGGTCGACATAGGGGTGCGGCACGGGGAAGGCGCCGTGCTGGTCGAAGTCGGGCAGGTCGGGGTCCTTGCTGCACATGGCGGCGGAGTCGACCCGGATGCCGTCGACACCGCGGTCGAACCAGAAGCGGAGCACGTCCTCGTACTCGTCACGGACCCCGCTGTCGCGCCAGTTGAGGTCGGGTTGTTCGGGGGCGAACAGGTGGAGGTACCACTGTCCGTCGGGCAGCCGGGTCCAGGCGGGGCCGCCGAAGATGGACTCCCATTCGTTCGGGGGGAGTTCACCGTCGGCGCCGCGCCCGTCGCGGAACCAGAACCGCTCGCGCTCGGCGGAGCCGGGCGCGGCACCGAGCGCTTCGCGGAACCAACGGTGTTCGTTGGACACGTGGTTGGGGACGACGTCCACGATGACGCGGATGCCGTGCTCGTGCGCCTCGGCGATGAATTTCTCCGCCTCGTCGAGGGTGCCGAAGCGCGGGTCGATCGCGCGGAAGTCGGTGACGTCGTACCCGGCGTCGGCCATCGGTGTCAGGTACCAGGGGCTGCACCAGATCGCCTCCACGCCCAGGTCACGGAGGTGGCCCAGGCGGGAGCGCGCACCGGCCAGATCACCGATGCCGTCGCCGTTCCCGTCGGCGAAGCTGCGCGGGTAGAGCTGGTAGATGGCGGCGTGCCGCCACCAGTCGGTGCTGCGCTGGGTCATGCTTCCTGCTTCCTGCTTTTGATGGGATACGGCGGTCCGGTCGTGCTACCAGCCGGAGTTGCCCGCGCCGCGGGTGACGGTGAAGCCGCCCGCGAGGTCGAGGCCGCCTGTGGCGGCGCCGGTGACGGTGGTGCCGGAGAAGGTGCCCGCGCCGGCGGCGTTGATCTCGATGCCGTAGTGCCCGGCCTTGTCGATCTTCAGGTGGTCGACGCGGAGGTCGGCGACCTGCTTCTGGTAGGAGACGAGGAGGCCGCTGTAGGTGGAGTCGAGGACGTCGTTGTCGCTCAGGACGACGGGCGTGGTGATGTCGGACGTGTCGGCGTAGACCCACAGCGCGCCGAGCTTCGCGTTCCAGTTGGGCTCGTAACTCCCGGTGCGCGCAAGGGTGTTGCGGGCGACCGTGGTGGTGCCGCTGAAGGGTTCGCCGAACCGTGTGCTGACCGCTATCCCGGCGGCCGAGGTCACGGTGTCGGTGATCGTGTTGTCCTCGACGCTGTTGCCGCTGCCGCCGTAGACGGCGGCACCGTTCGCAAGGAGGGGCAGTTGCACCGTGTTGCCGCGGAAGGCGTTGTCGGTCGCCGCTCCGCCGTCGGACCACATGGCCAGGGCGTCGTCGCCGGTCCCGCGGATGCTGCTGTTGGAGACGACGGTGTTCCGGACGGCGCCGTGCAGGTTGACGCCGTCGGCGTAGGTGTCACGGATGCGCAGGTCGCTCGCGTGCAGTCCGGTCGTCGGGGCGTTGATCCACAGGCCGACCTTGGTGTGCTGGATCCACACGTTCTTGATGACGGAGCCGGTGCCGAAGTCCCCTTCGATCGCGGCCTGTCCCCCGGCGTCGTCGCGGACGGTGTTGTCGCCGTCGATCATCAGGTCCTGGACGCTGCTCGTGCCGCCCTGCCCGTACAGTCCGCCCTTGAGGCCGGTGCCGCGCAGCACGGTGTGCCACTGGCCCGCGCCGCGCAGGGCGACGCCGCTCAGGTTCACATGGTCGGAGATGGTGTAGGTGCCGGCCGGAAGCCACAGGCCCTTGCCGTCGTTCTTGGCGCGGGCGAGGGCGTCGTTGAGCGCGGCGGTGTCGTCCTGGCCGTCGTCCGGCGTGACGCCGAGGTCCGTCGCGGAGACGTAGTCGCTCGGCATGCCGGCCGCCGCGGGTGCCTCTTCGGCCTCCAGCAGGTCGATGGTGTACGAGGCGGCCGTGTCGGCGGCGTCCTTCTGGAGCCGCAGGACGGTCCCGGCGGGCAGCGTCCTGCCGAGAAGCGCTCTGGTCTCGTCGAAGAAGCGGTGTCCCGAGCCGTCGGACGGGTTGTTGGTGTACGGGTACTGGCCGTACACCCAGCTGTAGCGCGAGGTGAGGTGCAGGTCGGTGAGTGCGGTGCCGTCGGCGTAGACGCTGAGGGTGGCGTCCTGGCCCCGCCCGTCGGCGCTGTCGGGGATCGAGTAGCGCAGGTTGAGGGCGTTGGTGGCCTGCGTGAGCGTGAACTCGACGTAGGAGCCGGTCTCTTGAAGCGTGACCGCCTTGCGCCCGGAGGCCTCGGAGGCGGGCGTGAGGTAGGTGCGGTCGGGGCCGACGGCCGGGGCGTCGGTGGTGCCGTTCTCCGCTTCGTACGTGGTGTACGGGAGGGCGGCGCCGCGCGTTTCGGCGGCCGCGGCGGAGCCGGCACCGCCCGTCTGACCTGCGGCCAGTGCGGCGGTCAGGGCGAGGGCGCCGGTCAGCGCGGTGGCAGCGGTACGTGGGGCCCGGTGCTTGATGCGGCTCACAGCGGTTCCTTCCATCGGGGTGGGGGGAGATGCGGGCTGCGGCTCAGCCCTTGAGGCTGCCGGCGGTGAGGCCGGAGATGATGTGGCGCTGGAAGATCAGGAAGAGGGCGAGCAGGGGCACGGACGCCATGACCATTCCGGCGAGGAGCTGGTTGGCGGGCATGAACTCGGCGAGCCGGTTCAGGGCGACGGTGACGGGTTGGCGGGCCGGGTCCGGCAGGACCAGCAGCGGCCAGAGGAAGTCCTTCCACACGCCGACCACGGCGAAGATCGACACGACGGCGAGGACGGGCCGCGACAGGGGCAGTACGACGGAGACGAGCACGCGGACGGGGCCGGCGCCGTCGATGCGGGCGGAGTCGAGGAGTTCGGCCGGGATCTGGTCGAAGAACCGCTTCAGGATGAAGATGTTGAAGGCGTTGGCGCAGGCCGGAAGCCAGATCGCCCAGGGCGTGTTGATGAGGTTGACGTGGAGGAGGGGCACGTCCGTGACGGTCAGATAGGTGGGGACGAGCAGCGCGGAGACCGGCAGCATCAGGGTGGCGAGCATCATGCCGAGGACGACGTTGCCGAGGGCCGGCCGGAGCTTGGAGAGGGCGTAGGCGGCGGACACGTCGACGACGAGTTGCAGCAGCCAGGCGCCGCACGCCAGCAGCAGGGTGTTCAGGAAATACTGGCCGAGGCCGACGTTAGTCCAGGCGTGGCCGTACGACTCGGGGTGCCAGCTCTCGGGCAGCAACGTTGGTGTAGGTGCGGCCAGTTCGGTCGACGATTTGAGGGCGCCGGACGCCATCCAGTAGAGCGGGAAGACGAAGGCGAGCGTGAAGCCGGTGACGGTGGCGCCGAGGACGACGCGGTAGAGGACACGGCCGGTGCGGCGGTCGAGTTCGGTGGGCGCGATGAGGGTGCGCTCGGCGGAGGCGGGCATGGTCGCGGAGTCCTTTCAGCCCTTGCCGCGGGTCAGCCGCAGATACCCGGCGGCGAACAGTCCGAGGACGACGAAGAGGAGGGTGCTCATGGCGCTTGCCATGCCGAAGTCGTTGTAGACGAACGCGTAGCGGTACAGCAGGAGCAGCACGGTGACGGTGGCGTCGTCGGGTCCGCCGCCGGTGAGCACGAAGGGCTCGATGAAGACCTGCATGGTGCCGATGATCTGCAGCAGCAGCGTGATCATCAGGATGAACCGCATCTGCGGGAGCGTGATGTGCCACAGCCGCTGCCGGATCGACGCGCCGTCCAGCTCGGCTGCCTCGTACAGGTCGCCGGGGATCGAGCCGAGCGCCGCGAGGTAGATGAGTGTGGTGGTGCCCATGTTGGCCCAGGTGGAGACCACGACCAGGGAGACCATGGCGAGGTGTTCGGACTCCAGCCACTGCTGGGCGGGCAGGTGCAGGATCTCCAGGGCGTTGTTGAAGAGGCCGGGTCCGGGATCGTAGAACCAGCGCCACAGCAGCATCGTGACGATGGGCGGCAGCATCACCGGCAGGTAGACGGTCATGCGCAGATAGCCGCGGGCGTGCCGGAACTCGTTGAGGACGACCGCTGTCACGAAGGGTGCGGCGAAGCCGAAGACGAGGGCCAGCAGCGTGAAGTATCCGGTGTTGCGCCACGCGGTGAGGAACAGCGGGTCGGCGAAGAGGCGGCGGAAGTTGTCGAGGCCGACCCACTGGGCGGGCTGGGCGAAGGTGACCTGCTGGAAGCCGAGGAGCCAGCCGCGCACGATCGGGTACCAGGAGAAGAACGCGAAGCAGATGACGCCCGCGGCGAGGAAGGCGTAAGCGACCAGGTTGTCGCGCAGTCGGCGTGCTCTGCGGGACGGCTGTGTCTTCGAGGCGGTGCGGCGCGGGGGCGCGGAGGTCTCGCGTGTGGGGGCAACGGTCGGTGCTGTCATGTCACTTGACCGTCGCGAGGATGCCGTCGACCTTCTTCGACGCGTCCTTCAGGAGCTGGTCGAGGTCGGCGTCCTGCCGGGTGAGGACCGCCTGCATCACGCTGTCGAGGGCGGTGTAGATCTGCTGGGCGTTGGGCGGTTCGACCTTCTGCTCCAGCTCGGCGTTGCCCTCGACGAACGGCTTGTAGTTGTCGCGCGGGACGTTGGCGTACTTGGCGTGGCTCGCCTCCTGCTTGTCGGACGCCGCGCCGTCGAAGAGCTGGTCCAGGGGCAGCCCGATCGGCACGTCGTTGCCGGAGGCCCGCTTGTCCTCGTAGGCGGTGCGGTCGGGGTTGAGGTACTTCCACTGGATCCACTGCAGCCCGGCCCTGATCTTCTCCGGGGACGCCTTGGGGTTGACCATGAAGCCGTTGCCGCCGCCGAGGGTGGCGGCGCCGGGCATCGCGGCGACGCCGAACTCGCTGTACTTGCGCTCGAACTGCTTGACGATGGTGGGGATGTTGTCGGGCCCGGCCATGTACATTCCGAGCTTGCCTGCGCCCATCATCTTCTGGACGTCCTCGATCTGGAGCAGCTGCCGCGAGCCCATGGAGCGGTCGGTCCAGCGCAAGGCGTGGAGCATCCGCAGCGCCTGCCGTCCGGCGTCGCTGTCGAACGCGGCGCGCCATCTGCCGCCGTCCTTGACGGCTATGTCGCCGCCCATGGAGTACACCCACGACGTGAAGTGCCAGCCGCCCTGGTTGTTCTTGCTGTAGTCGGCGTAGCCGACCGTGCCGTCACCGAGAGCACTGATCCTCTTCGCCGCGGCCCGGACGTCGTCCCAGGTGGTCGGGGGCTTCTCCGGGTCGAGGCCTGCCTTCTCGAACAGCTCGCGGTTGTAGATCAGGCCCAGCGAGTACTGCCCGTTGGGCAGTCCGTACAGCTTGCCGTCGGGGCCGGTGAAGACCTTTTTGTACGCGGGCTTGAGGTCGGCGACGTACGGGAGGTCCTTCACGTACGGGGTGATGTCCGCGGCCTGACGGCGGGCGATCAGGCCCGTCGGGTCGGTGAAGTAGACGTAGTAGACGTCCTCCAGTTGCCCGCCGGCCAGTTTCGCGGAGAACGTCTTCGGGTCCATCTGCCCTTCACGGGCGTCGATCCGGATCGTGGGGTGGGCCTTCTCGAAGGCCTTGACGTCCTGCTCGAAGTACCTGCGGTCCACCGGCTGCGTCTTCGGCGGCATCCCGTTCACCGAGATCGTGACCACGCCGTCCTTGCCGCCGGCGGACGGCGAACCGCCGCAGGCGGCGAGCCCCCACGTCAGCGTGCAGGCCATGCCCGCACCGATGAACCCACGACGGCTCAGCGCACCAGTCATCACTGATCAGCCTTCCTGCTTACGGGACAGAGCTGCGCCCCGGAATCCGAGAGGCGGGCGTCAGCGAATACGCAGAAGTTAGAAGGCTGGACTGCAAGCAGTCAATAATTTCACGCAAATTTCTGCTCACTCGATGGGAGCAGGTCCGCTCAGCGCGGGCGGGCCGCCGTGGATCCGCGCACGATCAGCTCGGTCTCGAAGTACATCGGGGCGTCGGCCATGACATGCCCCCTGACCTGCATCATCAGCGCGTCGACCGCGGCCTCGGCCATCGCCGCGACGGGCTGGCGCGCGGTCGTCAGCGGCGGGTCGACAGCGCCCATGAACGCGGAGTCGTCGAAGCCCACGACGGACAGGTCCTTCGGCACGTCGAGCCCGGTCCGCCGCGCCCCGCGGATCACCCCGAGCGCCAGCGCGTCACTGGCGCAGACCACGGCCGTGGCGCCCGCCCGCAGCAGTCCGGGCACCGCCCCCGCGCCACCGGCCACCGAGAAGAGCGAGGGCACGACCAGCGGCCGCCACACCTCCGGCGGCACGTCCCTGACCTGCCAGAACGACGCGAACCCCGACAGCTTGTACGCCGACGGCACATGCCCGACCGGCCCGATGAGCAGCCCGATCCGCTCGTGCCCGAGTGCGGTGAGATGGGTCAGCGCCTGCTCGACGGCGCGAGCATCGTCGGCCCGGACCTGGACCGCGCCCGGCATCTCGTCGGCGGCATTGATCAGGACGACCGGCACGTTCTGATCACGCAGCGCCTTGCCCTGAGCCTCGCCCGCGTCCGCGTAGCTGGAGCCGATGAAGACGATGCCGCCGACGTTCTGCGACAGCAGCATCTCCACGTAGTTCGCCTCCGAGACCCCGTCCGCGGTGCGGGTGCACAACACCGGCACCAGACCACGCTTGTTCAGCCGCCCCGCCAACGCCTCGGCGAACGCGGGGAAGACGGGATTCTGCAGGTCGGGCACGACGATGCCGATCAACGGGGCGCGCCCGGTCCGGCCGCTCGCGGGCCGGTCGAAGCCCAGGACGTCGAGCGCCCTGAGTACCCGGTCCCGTGTGGCGGGGGCGACGACGGGACTGCCGTTCAGCACGCGGCGCACCGTCACTTCGCTCACGTCGGCGAAGGCGGCCACCTGGGAGATTCGGTTCTTCACGTCCGGCACGGTACTGCAGTTCAGCAAATTATGAACAGATTCGCGCAAGCCAAAGACAGCACGGGACCGTCCAGACGAGCGTGCCGGAGATCTTGACAGGCCCATGTCGTAACGGAAAATTGGCTGAGCCACTCGTCCAATGGGAGTTCGCCCGTGTCCGCAGAGTTGCTCTCCATCCTCGTCCTGGCGGTCATCTTCGTGATCGCCACCACCCGCTCCGTCAACATGGGAGCCCTCGCGTTCGCCGCGGCCTTCGCGGTCGGCGGACTCGCCGCCGACCTCGACGCCGACGCCGTCTTCGCGGGCTTCCCCGGGGATCTGTTCGTAGTCCTCGCCGGAGTGACCTATCTGTTCGCCATCGCCCGCGCCAACGGCACGACCGACTGGCTGGTGCATGCCTCGGTCCGGCTGGTGGGCGGCCGGGTCGCGCTGATCCCCTGGATGATGTTCGCCGTCACCGCCGCGCTCACCGCGATCGGCGCCGTCAGCCCCGGGGCGGTGGCGATCGTGGCGCCGCTGGCGCTCGGGTTCGCCGCGCAGTACGGCATCAGCCCGCTCCTGATGGGGATCATGGTGGTCCACGGCGCCCAGGCCGGCGGCTTCTCCCCCACCAGCGTCTACGGCTCGACGGTGAACAGCATCGTCGACCGCGAGCACCTGCCCGGCAACGAGGGCGCGCTCTTCCTCGCGAGCCTCGTCGTGAACACGATCATCGCGGGCATCGTCTACGCCGTGCTGATGCGGCGCGGCGGCGTCCCCCATCGCGTACCGCAGCGTGCCGCGGCCGCGGTCGGCGGTGGCTCCACGCCGGCCTCGGACGCGTCTCAGGAACCGCCGGCGGAACAGCCGCGGGCCGTGCCCGCGGCCCCGGCTCCCGTCGCGGAGCGCCTGGACGGCCCGCGCATCGCCACCCTCACGGGGCTCGTGGCCCTGGTCGTCGGGGCGCTCGCCTTCGACCTCGACGTCGGTCTGACGGCGATCACGATCGCGGTGGTGCTCAGTGTCGTGTGGCCCGCGACGAGCAAGACGGCGGTCGCCGAGATCTCCTGGTCGACGGTCTTCCTCATCTGCGGCGTACTCACGTACGTGAGCGTGCTGGACGAGATGGGCACGATCAAGTGGGCGGGAAACGCCGTCAGCGACATCGGCGTCCCACTGCTCGCCGCCCTGCTGCTCTGCTACATCGGTGCGATCGTCTCGGCGTTCGCCTCGTCCGTCGGCATCATCGGCGCGCTGATCCCGCTGGCAGTGCCGTTCCTCGCGGCGGGCGAGGTCGGCGCGGTCGGCATGGTGGCGGCGCTCGCCGTATCGGCGACCGTGGTCGACGTCAGCCCGTTCTCCACCAACGGGGCGCTGGTGCTCGCGAACGCGGAGGACGTCGACCGGGACGTGTTCTTCCGGCAGTTGATGCTCTACGGGGCCACGGTCGTGGTCGTCGCGCCCGCGGCGGTATGGCTGGCCTTTGTGGTGACGGGCCTCGGGTGAGGCCCGGTTCCCGGCTTCGGGCACAGCGGACCAGCCGTCACCGCGCGCGAGGATGTCCGCCACCGGCCGCCTTGTCCAGTCGGGTCGCCCGCTTCGGGGGCAAAGGCGTACCCCATGGGGTGGCGCTGCCCGCCGATCCCTTACGTGATCTTGCGCGGGTGGGAGGGCTGAAGGTGTCGGATCCCCCTAGCGGAACGAGGTCGTCGCATGCGCCGTACCGGATTCCTGATCCTGGCCGCCGTCCCCCTGCTCTTCGGCTTCGCCCCGGCGGCCGAACCCGACCCGGCCGTCACCGTGACCGCGCCGGCCGCGGGCTCCGTGCACCGGGCGGGCGGCAGCCTCTTCGTGACCTGGCACAACGACACCGGACGGGCGGTGGACATGTGGCTCGTGCACGGCGGCGCGGACCGCGTGGCCCAGCTCGCCGCGAAGCTCAGCGCCGCTCCGGCGGGCGAGACGGCGACGGTGCTGCCCGATGTGCCGGAGGGCGCGGGCTACACCATCGAGATCATCGCCCGCGACGGCGGTGAGCGGGGCTCCAGCCCGTCCTTCACCGTGGGCCGCCCGGCCGCCCAGGGACCGCCGACGCAACGGGCCCCTGGGCTCGACTCCCGCTAGGAGCGCAGCTCCACGTCGTGTCGTACCGTCTCCGACGGGCGCTCCACGGTGACCAGTTCGGCTCGCGGCGCGTGCCGGGAGGCGGAGATCACCAGGGTGTGCGTGCCGGGGGGCAGTGCTTCGATATTGTAACTGCCCGCTGTCACCGGCGACTTGGCGAGGCGCTTGCCGCGGGCGCTGATCACCGTCACCCAGGCGGGGCAACCCTCGGGGTGGGCGGGGCAGTGCACGCGGCCTTCGACGCGGGCCGTTCCGACGGGTGCGGGCGCGCGGTACTGCGGTTCGCTCCAGGCCGCCATCACGGAGCGGGTGCGCCGCTGCATGGGTGAGGCGGGCGCCGTCGCGGTGCGGCCTTCGGCGGCGACCGGGAGGCCTGCCTGTTCCGCGTAGGCGGCGAGGGTCTCGTCGAGGGCGTCGAGTTCGCGCAGCGCGGTCCCGAGGCGTCGGGCGCGCGGGCCGGGCGGGGCCGGGGCGAGTTCCGCCTCCAGTTCGCGGACGAGCGGGCCGACCCGGCGCCAGGCGCCGGTCCCCTCGGGCTCGCCGCTCGCGAAGAACCGGTCGAGTTCCTTGAGGGACGCGGTGAGGGTCTCGGTGATGAGCCGGGCGCGTTCGGCCAGGCGCGGGGACAGGTCGACGTCGATGTCGGCGGCGACGGCCAGCGCGCGGGCGTGGCCCGTCGCCGTGGCGAGGAGTGCGACCCGGTGCTCGGCGGCGGGCCCGCGCACGCCGACGGGCATCCGTACCAGGGGTCGTACGACGCTCTGCACCTGGCTCAGCGCGGCGTCCACCGCGCGGGCCGCGCCGCGCAGTCGTACCGGCTCGTCCGGCCGGGACCAGCGCTGCTCGACCTGCATGACGACCTGGGCGAGCGCGTCGACGTACCCGCGCTCGGCCTCCTTGACGACGGTGCGGCGGGACAGCGGGAAGATCAGCGCGGCGCAGGCGGTGGCGACGAGGACGCCGATGCCGTTGTCGAGGAGCCGCTCTCCCAGCAGATGGTTCATGCCGCTGTCGGGGGTGGTCAGGGCGTAGAGCTGGACGAGCGCGACGACGAGCCCGACGACCCAGCAGGCGTAGGCACGCTGCATGCCCCAGGCGCCGAGGGTGAGTCCGGCGACGATGACGGCGAGCGTCGCGTAGACGTGATCGCGGCCGATGAAGTGCAGGATGACGATGCCGAGCACGGCGCCGATCACGGTACCGACCATGCGGTGGCCGAACTTGCGCAGGCGTTCGTGGGTGGTGTTGGTGCCGAACAGCGTGATCATGACGCCGACCAGGCCCCAGTAGAAGCGGTGCGGGTCGATCGCGTCGGAGATCGGGCAGACGATCGCGGCGGCGACGGCGGCGTGCGCGGGGACCCGGATGAACGGGATGACGCGGCGCCAGCCGGACTCCGAGCCCGCGGCGAGGACGCGCCGCGCGGGACCCGCGGAGCCGGGCAGCCGGTTGTTCTCCAGGGCGACGGTGGGCTGGAACGGGACGTCGGCCGGGCTGGTGGAGGCGGTGTGGCCGAGGGCGAGCCAGTTGTGCAGGGACGCGGCGAGCGAGTCCAGGAGGTGGCCGATGCGGCGGGCGAGCACGGCGGCCTCGACGTCGTCGGCCGGTGCGGCCGCGTCGCGCAGGATCGTCTCGGCGCGCTCCTGGACGTGGGCCGCTGCCGGGTGGAGCCCTTCCGCCTTGCCGAGCGGGGTGTCGCGGGCCAGCACGAGGCCGACCGCGAGGGCTTCGCGCAGCGGCTCGGGGACGGGCCGCCGGGTCAGGTCGGTGGCGGCCTGACCGATGCCGCGCAGCGCCAGTTCGGCGTCGAACAGATGCCGGTGCAGCAGTTCGGCCGAGGCCGGGTCGGCGGCGACCTCGGGCTGGGCGAGGCGTCCGTCGATGGTGACGGTGGTGATGTTCAGGCGGCGCAGGGACCGGTCCATGCGGCGCACCGCGCGCTCCCGGTCGGCGTCGGGGTCGAGCGTGTCCACGGCGGCGTCGGCCACGCGGCGGGCCTCGACGACGAAGGCGCGCTGGGTGCGCAGCAGGTCCTCGCGGGGCATCGGGTAGCAGAGCAGCAGCCGGGTCGCCAGGACGGCCGCGGCGGAGACCAGGGCGACCGCGAAGGCCTTGCCGACGAGCGCCGCGGGGATACCGGCGAGCATGCCGACCATCAGGCCGTTGAACAGCATCATGCCGGTGAGCAGAGCCATCGGCCCGAACCTGGCGAGGAAGAACGTCAGCGCGAGCGCGGTGATCATCAGGACCATCTGCGGGACGCGCTCGCCGTTGAGGCTCGCGCACAGCCACAGCACGGCGGTGTACGGGAACGGCATCCACAGGATGGAGCGGGCGAGCCGGTCCCAGGTGTTCTCGGCGACCGCGAACGCGCTCATCAGGCCCATCATCCCGGCGACCATCATGCCGATCATGGGCGGGATCTTCAGCGCCTCCGCCATCCCGTAGCCGACGGCGAGGGAGGTGACCATGGCGACCAACGACCGCCAGCCCGCCTGCAGTTGACCGAGTCCCGGGTCGGCCGCGAGCACCCAGTCCCACCATCTGCGCGGTCCTGCGACCCGGTGGGGCGCGAGGTCCGCGGCGGCGGCCGCGTGCGGGGCGGCGGTGTCCGGCAGTGTGTCCGGGGTGGTCAAGTTCTCTCCGATTCCATGGCGTGTACGAGTACGGCGATGGCGTCCCGCGCGGATCCGACCGCGCGCACCGCGTGCTCGGGGTCGTCGATGCTGCCGTCGAGGGCGGCGAGCAGGGCCCCTGCCATCCGCCGGCGGCCGCGTTCGAGCAGGTCGCGGCCGGCCGGCGTCAGCGACGTCTGCACCGCGCGCCGGTCGGCCGCGCAGCGCTCCCGCTCGACGAGCCCGGCTTCCGCGAGCTTCTGCAGGATCACCGTGACCCGAGGCTGGGCCATCCCGGTGGCGGCGGCGAGTTCTGTCACCCGGCGCGGTCCTGGTTCGAGCGCGTCCAGCAGGGCGACCTGGCTCCGCGTGAGCCCGAACTCCCCTGCCTTGAAGAGGGCTTGGGTCAGTTGCCCGATCCCCCGCAGCAGGCCGCGGGCAGCGCCTTCGACACGCCGCGCCTCGAGGGGTTCGACGGACCCCGAGGATAGATGCATACGGAAATTATATACATGCCGCATACAAACATCTGACCAGGGTCCACGCCGGAGCCCTACTCCCCCGCCCCGCCCGACTCCGCGTAGATCACCAGCGTCCGATCCGGCTGCCCGGCCACATGGAACGCGGTGTAGTCGTACGTGACCACACCCCGCCCCGGGGACCGCAGCCGCTTGCGCCCGCCCCCGCGCGTCTCCACCTCGAACCGGGGCCACCAGTCCCGCACCTCGGCGCTGCCCTGGTGGATCTCCTCGACGAGCCGCGCGTAACGGGGATCGCCCGGATGCCCGCCGGCCAGCGTGCGCACTCGGGCGAGCAGGCCCCGCGCCTCGGGCTCCCAGTCAACCAGGACGTCCCGCGCCAGCGGCTCCAGAAAGGTCCAGCGGACGAAATTGGGCCGCCGGCCGTCGTCTCCGACCAGGCCGGGGAACGTCTCCTCGGCGGCCCGGTTGCGGCTGAGCACGTCGTACGTGCCGTCGATGACGTACGCGGGCTGCGGCTGGAGCAGCAGGGGCACCGCGGCGACCTCCGGGGCGAGCGGCTCCGCGTCGGGAAGCTCGGCGACCGGGGCGCGGCCGGCGAGCTGGAACAGATGGTCGCGCTCGATCGGCGGGAGCCGCAGGGCACCGGCGAGCGCGTCGAGCACCTGGTCGGAGGCGCGGATGTCGCGGCCCTGCTCCAGATACGTGTACCAAGTGGCGCTCATCCCGGCGAGCAGCGCCAGCTCCTCCCGCCGCAGCCCCGGGGTCCGGCGCCGTCCCGTCAACGGCAGCCCCGCCTCGACCGGCGTGATCCGCGCCCGGCGGCTGCGCAGAAACGCGCCGAGTTCACGCCGCTGCTCAGGCGTCTGGGACATGGCTCCTACCACCTTTGGTTCCAGAATAAGTCGGCTCTGGATACCAGGTTAAACGAGGGCCAGACTCATACCGAGGCAGTGAGCAGAACCACGTCAAGCGCATAGAAGCAAGGAGAAGCCCATGTCAGGCATTACGGGCAAGGTCGTGGCCGTCACCGGGGCGAGCAGCGGCATCGGTGAGGCGACCGCGCTGTTGCTCGCCGAGCGCGGAGCACGTCTGGTGCTGGGCGCACGGCGCTCGGAGCGGCTGGAGGAGCTGGTCGCCCGCATCGAGAAGACCGGCGGCGAGGCCGTCTCGCTCCGCACCGACGTGACCCGCCTCGACGACGTACGCGCTCTGGTCGCGCTCGCGGGTGAGCGGTTCGGCCGGCTCGACGTGCTGGTCGGCAACGCCGGGGTGGCCAACATCTCGCCCCTGGACGATCTGCGCACCGACGACTGGGACCGCATGGTCGACGTCAACATCAAGGGCGTGCTGCACGGCATCGCCGCGGCCCTGCCGGTCTTCCGGGCCCAGGGCGGCGGTCAGTTCGTCACGACGGCGTCCACCGCCGCGTTCCGCGTGGTTCCGGCGATGGCCGTCTACGCCGGAACGAAGTTCGCGGTACGAGCCATCTGCGAGGGCCTGCGGCAGGAGGCCGGCCCGACGGTGCGGGTGAGCACCGTCTCGCCCGGGGCGACCGCCACGGACTTCGGCGAGGCGACGAACGACCGGGTGCGCGCCGAGCTCGCCGCGAGGCTGGACGGGATCGCGATCCCGCCCGCGGCGATCGCCCGCGCCATCGCGTTCGCGATCGAGCAGCCCGCCGACGTGGACGTCAACGAGATCGTCGTCCGGCCGACCGCGCAGAGCTGAGAGCCTGTCTTCGCACCCTCTCCCCCGGCCGACGCCCGGAGGCGTCTCGGCCGATCGGCGTATCCGTCCCGCCCGACCTGCCCGCGGCGCCGCCCCGGTGGGACACTCCGGGCGTGAACGGGGGGATCCTCGAGCGGGATCTCGAACTGGAGCGACTGGCCGCCGCCGTGCGGGACGCCACGGACGGAGCCGGGTCCGTCGTGCTCGTCCTGGGCGAGGCCGGGATCGGCAAGTCCTCGCTGGTACGGGCCCTGCCGGGCGTGCTGCCGCCCGGCGCCCGGCTGCTGGTCGGGCACTGCGACGACCTGGTCACGGGCCGCCCGCTGGGACCGCTGCGGGACCTCGTCGGAAGCGTCGGCGCCGAACTGGCGCGGGCGCTGCGCGACGCGGGTGACCGGCACCGGGTCCACGAGGCCCTCTACGCCGAGCTGGCCGGTGGACCGCGCCCCGCGGTGCTGGTCGTGGAGGACGTGCACTGGGCCGACGAGGCCTCCCTGGACGCGCTGCGCTATCTGGTGCGCCGGGTCGAACGACTGCCGGCCGTCCTTGTCCTCACCTACCGGGACGACCAGTTGGGCCGCGGCCATCCGCTGCGGCAGCTGCTCGGACTGGTGTCGGGGGCGGCCCGGGTGCACCGGCTTCCGCTGGCCCCGCTGTCACCGGAGGCGGTGCGCGCCCTGAGCGCGGCGGCGGAGCTCGATCCGGCACAGGTGTACACCGTGACGTCGGGCAATCCGTTCTTCGTCGCCGAGGTGATCGCGGCGGGCACCGCCTCCGGTGACAGCGGGGCGGTGCCGCCGACCGTGGTCGATGCCGTGCTGGCCCGGCTGCGCGGACTCTCCGACACGACCAGGGACGCCCTCGAACAGCTGGCCGTGGTGCCCTCGGCGGTGGAACGCTCCCTCGTGGACGCCTTGCTGGGCGACAGCGACGGCGACCGCGACGGCGCGCTCGCGGCGGCCGAACAGGGCGGGCTGCTGGTCGTGGCCGTGGACCGGGTGGCGTTCCGGCACGAGATCATCCGCCGGGCCGTCGTCGACTCGCTGCCCACGGCACGGCGCATCGCACTCGACCGTTCCGTGCTGTCCGCGCTGGTGCGGGACCCCGCCGCCGACCGGTCCCGGATCGTGCACCACGCGGCGGCGGCAGGGGACGCCGAGGCCGTCGCGCGATTCGGTCCCGGGGCCGCGCGGGACGCCTCGCGGGCGGGGGCGCACCGGGAGGCCGCCGCCCATCTGCGGCTCGTGCTCCGGCACCGGCACCGGTTCGGCCCCGCCGAACGGGCCGATCTGCTGGAGCAGTTCGCGGTCGAGAGCTACACCATCGGGGACGCCGGGGCCGCTGTCGGGGCGCAGCGCGACGCCGTGGCACTGCGCCGGGAGCTGGCTGATCTGCGCGCCCTGGGCGCCGATCTGCGCTGGCTGTCGCGCATCCATTGGTGGGCCGGTGACGCGGCCGCCGCGCAGGCCGCCGCACGCGAGGCGCTCGCCGTGCTCGAACAGGCCGGTGACGACCGCCTGTTGGCCCTCGCTCTGAGCAACACGGCCCAGCTGCGGATGCTCTCCGACGAGTACGCGGAGGCCGTCGACTACGGCGAGCGGGCCATGACGCTGGCCCGCTCGGTCGGCGACACCGCGATCCTCGCGCACGCGCTCAACAACGTCGGCAGCGCCCGCTGGCGGTCCGGGGACCCGTCCGGGCAGCGGCAGTTGGAGGAGAGCCTGCGGGTGGCGCTGGTCGCGGGCGAGGTCGAGCACGCCTGCCGCGCGTACACCAACATCGTCTGGCTCCTCCTCGACGACCTGCGGCTCGCCGAGGCGGACCGGTTCCTCACGCCCGCCATGGAACTCGCCGACCGCGCCGAGCACCTGGGTTTCCTCACCTACCTCCGGGTCGAGCGGGCCCTGCACCGGTTCGCCGAGGGCGACTGGGCGGCGGCCGAGCAGGACGCGCTGCTCGGCCCCGATGCGTTCCCGCCCGCCCGCTGCCCGGCGCTCACCGTGCTCGCCCGGATCCGGATCCGGCGCGGCACCGCGGGCGGCGACGAACTCCTCGACCGGGCCTGGCGGATCGCCCTGGGCACGCGCGAACTACAGCGCACCGGGCCGGTGGCGGCGGCCCGCGCCGAGGCCGCCTGGCTGCGCGGCGATCCGGCGGGCGTCGTCGCGGCCGCCGAACCGGTGCACGCGCAGGCCCGGCGGCTGTCCGCACCGCCGCACCGCGCCGAACTCGGCTACTGGCTCACCAAAGCGGGCATGGCCGTGCCGCCGGACGCGTCGTGCCATCCGTACGCGCTGCAGGCGGCGGGCCAGTGGGACAAGGCGGCCCGGCTGTGGCAGGAGGCGGGCTGCCCGTACGAGCACGCGGCCGCCCTCGCGGAGAGCCCGGACCCGGCGGACAAGATGAGCGCGCTGCACGCCCTGGACGCCTTGGGAGCACAGCCGCTGGCCCGCCTGGTCCGTGCCGAACTGCACGCCCTCGGCGCCCGGCACGTGCCCCGCGGCCCGCACGCGACGACCCGCCACAATCCGGCGGGCCTGACGAGCCGTCAACTCCAGGTCGTACGGCTCCTGGTGGAGGGCCTGACCAATACGGAGATCGCCGGCCGGCTCGTCGTCTCCGTCCGCACGGTCGACAACCACGTCCGTGCGGTCCTGGAGAAACTCGACGCGCCCACCCGGCGCCGCGCCGCCGCACGGGCCAGGGAACTCGGGCTGCTCCCCGACGGCGAAACGTAGGTAGGTGCCGGGCCAGAGGTAGGTGGTCGGCACGCATGCCGGGACACGTCCCCGGCCGTAGAACGGGCGGACCACACCCATCACTTCCGGGGGACCCCATGACCAGCACGCCCGCACAGGCGGCACGCAACGAACTCACCGATTTCCACGGCGCGTTGACCGGCCCGCAGGACCCGGGGTACGGCGAGGCGCGCGCCGTCTACAACGGAATGATCGACCGGCACCCCGCACTCGTGGCGCGCTGCGCCGACGCCGGCGACGTCGCGCGCGTCATCGGCTTCGCGCGCCGGCACGATCTGCCGCTCGCGGTGCGCGGCGGCGGCCATCACGGGGCGGGCCTCGGCACCTGCGACGACGGCGTGGTGGCGGACCTGGCGCCGATGAACTCCGTCGAGGTGGACGCCGCCGCCCGCACCGTACGCGTCGGCGGCGGTGCCACCTGGGGGCTGGTCGACACCGCCACGCACGAGCACGGCCTGGCCACACCCAGCGGCATCATCTCCACCACGGGCGTCGGCGGTCTCGCGCTGGGCGGCGGGCTCGGCCATCTCACCCGCCGCCACGGTCTGACGGTCGACAACATCCTGGCCGCGGAGATGGTCCTGGCCGACGGCACCCGGGTGCGCGCGGACGCCGACGAGAACACGGACCTGTACTGGGCGATCCGGGGCGGTGGCGGCAACTTCGGCGTCGTCACCGCGTTCACGTTCCGGCTGCACGAGGTGGACACGGTCGTGGCAGGACCCACCTTCTGGCCGGCCGAACAGAGCGCCGAAGTCCTCACCGCCTACCGGGAGTTCATCCCTGCCGCGCCCCATGACGTCAACGGCTTCTTCATGTACGCGACCGTCCCGCCCGCGCCCCCGTTCCCCGAGGAGCTGCACCACCGCAAGGTCTGCGCGGTCGTGTGGTGCCACACGAAGAACGACCCCGACGCGGCCGGCCGCGCGATGGCCCCGCTCCTCGACGGGCTCCCGGCGCCCCTGCTGCACGCCGTCGCGCCGATGCCGCACCCGGCGCTGCAGTCGATGTTCGACGCGCTCTACCCGCCCGGCGACCAGTGGTACTGGCGGGCCGACTTCGTGCGGGACATCCCCGACGAGGCCGTGGCGCTGCACGCCAAGTTCGGGCCCGAGGCGCCGACCCCGCAGTCCACGATGCACCTGTACCCGATCGACGCAGCCGTGCACGACACGGCCGCGGCCGACACCGCGTTCCACTACCGGGACTCCCGGTGGGCGAGCGTCTACGCGGGCGTGGACCCGGACCCGGCCAACGCCGAACTCGTCAAGCGCTGGACCGTCGACTACTTCGAGGCGCTGCACCCGTTCTCGGCGGGCGGCGCCTACGTCAACATGATGATGGACGAGGGGCAGGAGCGCGTACGGGCGAGCTACCGCGGCAACTACGCGCGCCTGGCCCGCATCAAGGCGGCCGTGGACCCGGAGAACGTCTTCCGCCTCAACCAGAACATCGAGCCCGATCCTGCCTCCCGCTACGAGGCCAGGCCCTGACCGACCCGGTCGCGCCGCCGACGCGCCGCACGAGCCGCGGGAACGTAGCGTGGCCCGCATGTGCTGGAGCGCGACGGCCGATCTCGTGGCGGGCAGCGCGATCGCCGCGGTGGGGGTCGCCTGCGTGGCGCGGGCGGCCCGCACCCGGCCGCGCGCCCTGCCGCTGGCGGCGCTGCCGCTGCTGCTCGGCGCACACCAGATCATCGAGGCGGTGATCTGGAACGACTCCGGCGGCCGCGGCCCCGCCGTCGTCGCCTGGGCAGTGATCGCCCTGCCGCTGCTGCCGCTGTGGGTACCGGCGGGCGTGCTGTGCGCGGTGTGGCCCCGGGCCCGCCGGCGCCTGGCACTCCCGCTCGCGTGCGGCGTCGTGACGTCCGCCGCCCTCGCCTACGTGCTGGCGACGAAGACCGCCACGGCCACCGTGCGCGGCCACACCATGGCCTACGAGATCGGCCTGCCGCATGCCGGATGGCTGATCGCCGGGTACCTCGTGGCGACCATCGGCTCGCTGCTGCTGTCCGGCGAGGCGGGCCTGGTCCTGCTGGGCGGCCTGGTCACCGTCGCCGCCGCCGGGTGCGCGGCGCTGTGGCGCTGGGAGTTCATCTCGACCTGGTGCGCCTGCGCCGCGCTGAGCTCGGTGGCCCTCTACGTCTGGGTGCGCCGGAGCGCGCCCGCGCCCGTCGACAGCTGAACGAGGCCACCACCCCCGCCCTGAAATCAGCTTCTTGCTATAGGCATACGCTGGCGTTAGAGTCTCTAACAGAAGCGATGAGTCATTACGCCGAAGCCGCCGCGGGCGGCTGTCGAAGGGATCCCTCATGACCAGCACCCAGCCCCTGCACGCCGTCCTCGGCTCCGGCCCCGCCGGGAGCGCCCTCGCCGAGGAGCTCGTGCGCCGCGGTCACCCCGTGCGCCTCGTCGACCGCAAGGGCGAAGGCCCCGCTCTCCCCGGCATCGAGCGCGTCGCCGCGGACGTCGGCACTCCGGAGGGCGCGCACGCCGCCGTCGCGGACGCCGCCGTCGTGTACCACTGCGTCAACGTCGGCTATCACCTCCAGGTCGCGGTGATGCCGGGCATCCAGGAGGCCGTGCTGGGCGCGGTGGAGCAGAGCGGGGCACGCCTCGTCGTACTCGACACGGTGTACCCGTACGGCGAGACGGGTGGCGCGGTGATGACCGAGGACTCCCCGTGGCAGGCCACGACGCGCAAGGGACGGATGCGGGCCGACCTGGACGAGACGTATCTGGCGGCCCACCGCGCGGGGCGGGCCCGGGTGACACTCGCCCGGTCCGCCGACTTCTTCGGGCCAGCCGTCCTGAACTCGACGCTCGGCGCCGCCGTCTTCCCGGCCGCACTGACCGGCGGCGACGTCCCGGCCTTCGGCGACATCGATCAGCCGCACAGTTACACGTACATACGCGATGTCGCGGCCGGTCTCGCCACGCTCGGCGAACGCCCCGACGGCGACGGCCGCGTCTGGCACCTGCCGACCGCTCCGGCCCGGTCCACCCGCGACGTCCTCGCCATGATCGAGCAGCGCACCGGACAGCCGATGCGGCTGACCGCGGTGCCCGAGCCGCGGCCGTTCGGACCGTTCGACGAGCAGTTCATGGCCGAGTACGCCGAGATGTTCTACCAGCACACCGAGCCGCAGATCATGGCCTCGGCCGCCTTCGAGGGCCACTTCGGGGTCTCCCCCACTCCCCTCGCCGAGGCACTGGACGCCACTGTCGCCTGGTACACCGCGTGGCTCGGCGCCCAGGCCCCGGCCAACTAGGCGGCAGTACGCGTCAGTTAGTGATCGTCACACACGGCAGGCCCACGCTCTCCCCACCACGGAAACCCTCGGCGCACAGCCGTGTGCCGGCGGCGAAGTGCCGCTGGGGGTATGCCTGGTCGCGGTAGGTGCGGAAGGCGTCGACGTCCTCCACCTTGGTGTTGGCGCTCCATCCGTCGGTGGTCCAGACGCGGGCGCTGATGCGGTGCGGCTGGTTGGTGTTGATGACGGAGACCTCGACGCGGCCGAGGTAGGTGCCGGAGTCGTACGTCTCGATGCACACGGCGTTGTTGCACCACTTGCCGTCCGCGGCGGCGGGCGCCCCGGCCGCGAGGACGCAGCCGAGCGCGGCCGCCGCGGCGCCGATACCGGAGACAATCTTGTTGAGGACAGCCCGCATGGGTGACTCCCTGAGTGCTCTGCGCTGATGGGTTCCGCGGAGCCGGGACCCGGCTCCGGCAGTCCAACGCCGGGCCGGGATCAGGGGTTACGAGGCTGCGTCCGCCCGTGCGGAACAGGTCAGCGCCTGATCTCCTTGATCTTGAGCATGCGCGTGATGACCTTGTCGAGCTCCGCGTCGTCGAAGACCTTCTTCCAGTCGTCACGGACGATCGACTCACGGCCGTAGTCCATCGCGATGAGGCAGGCGTCGGAGAACGGGTTGGAGCCCTTCAGCGTGTTCGCGAGGGCGACCTGTGTGTGGCCGAGCAGCATCGCGCGGGCGGCCTTCTCCGGAACGCCGACAGTGTGCACGGTCTCGTGCAGCGCCTCGGTGAGCAACGCGCCGACCATGCAGGCGATGGTCTCGACGAGCGTCGGCTCCAGGACGGCCAGCTGCTTGACGGTGACCCAGTGGACGTCGACGACCGGCGCGTACATGACGCGGATGACGGCGTCGGCGAGAGCCTGCTTGTCGGCGTCGCCGCCCTCGTACGCGGCGACGACCTCCTGCGGCGCGGCGATGCCGCCGAAGGTGTCCTGCCACTCCTCCTTCGTGGTGCGCTCCAGGAAGACGGACGGGTGGCAGGGGTGCGCACAGGCGTAGTGCACGTCGTCGCGCTCGAACAGCAGGCCCGCGTACGCGGCGGCCGGGTCGAGCGTGAGGACGACGGCGCCCGGCTTCATCAGCGGGACCAGCTGCTCCGAGACGGTGCCGAGGACGATGTCGGGCACCGCCAGGATCACGACGTCGGCCTCCTTGGCGGCGACGTCGGAGTCGGTGAGATCGCGGCCGAGGGAGCGGATCAGCTCCTGCCCCTTCTCGGAGGCCTCGCTGAAGAGGACCCGGAAGTCGCTCTCGACCAGATTGTTGGAGACACGCTGGCCCATCTTGCCTGCGGCCCCGATGACGGCGACTGTCTTGTTCTCGGTGGCCATGGTCATTCGCTCCTCAGGAGGGTGGTGATGCTGGTGTTCGTCCACTGGTGTTCGAGCCGGGCGGTGGCGTCGAAGCCGTCGTCCTGCCACGGGAGCCAGTGCTCCACGATCTGGTTGATGCCGCGCTCGTGCGGGCGGACCGCGGCGATCATGGCGTCGTGGTCGAGGAGGCCGGTGCCAAGGGGGCAGCCGGCATAGGTGAAGCCGACCCAGCCGTCACGGCGGGTGAAGGCGAAGTCCTTGACGTGGATGTTCACCACGTACGGGGCGGTGGCCCCGACGACGTCGGAAGGACGCTCCAGACGGGCCACGCTGTTGCCGGGGTCGAGCACGACACCCAGGTGCGGGTCGTCGACGCCCTTGATCACGGCGAGGAGGTCGTCGGTGGAGACCTGCTCATAGGTCTCCAGGCCGAGGGTCACCCCGGCGCCCGCATAGTGGGGCAGGGTCTGCCGCAGCAGCGTGACGGCCTCGTCGACGCCGGGCCGGTGGTCGACGGTGTTCATCATCGAGCGGACCAGCGTGACGTCCAACTGCCTTGCCATGTCGAGGTACTTGGCGAGGTGGTCCGGATGTACGCCCCGGGTGCCGAGTTCCAGGCGCAGGCCGAGGTCCCGTGCCGCGTCCCGGACATCGGCGAGGCGCGTGGCGTCGTACGACTCGATCTCGGGGTAGTCGCAGATCTGGAAGACCTGGCCTCCCAGCTCCTTGGTGTCGACGAGCATGTCGAGCAGGGAGAGGCGCTTGGGCGCCCGCTCCGAGATCCGCCAGAAGTACGCGTAGGTGCTGATGCCGTACGCCATCACGCCACCGCCGTCGGTGCGTTCATGGCCTCGGCCTCGTCGAGGATCGCCCGGACGGCCGCCGGGTCGTGCGCGAAGCGGCCCAGGAAGAGCCCGCCGACGGACCCGCCGAGCCGGGTGAGCAGTCCGGGTCCGGCGCTGCCGCCGTAGATGACGGTCGAACCGGCGTGCTGGGCGCGGGAGTTCAGCCACTCCCCAAGGGCTGCGCACACCGTGGTGATGTGCTCGGGCGAGGCGGGCTCGGGCGCGCCGATGGCCCACTGCGGTTCGTAGGCGAGGACGACCGTGCCGCGCATGCCGTACAGCAGGCGGGCGGCCTCGGCGACGGTGCGGCGCGCGGCCTCCTCCGGCTCCACGGGGTCGAGCTCGCCGACGCACAGGACGGGGACGAGCCCGTTGCGCAGGGCGGCCGCGGTCTTCGCGGCGACCACCGTGTCGCCCTCGCCGTAGAGGCGGCGGCGCTCGGCGTGGCCGACCTCGGCGTACCGGCAGCCGATCTCCTTCAGGTACGGGCCGGAGACCTCGCCCGTGTACGCGCCGACATCCTCCGTGGCGATGTCCTGCGCGCCCACGTCGACGCCGCTGCGCGCGAGGATCCCGGTCACCGGCACGATCGCCGGGAAGGCGGGCAGCACGAACAGGCGGGCCGCGCCGCCGGTGACGGCGGGGTGCCGGTCGGCCAACTGGACCACCTTACGAGCCCAGTTGAGGGTCTCGTGGTGGCCGAAGTACATCTTCAGGCTCACCCCGAGCAGGAGCGGGGCAGCCATCAGGCGGCCTCGTAGTCGCTCATCAGCTGTACCTTCGCGGCGGACGGCGAGGAGTCGTCGAAGCGGTAGGTCAGCCACTCGGCGGCGAGGCGGCGGGCCAGCTCCAGGCCGACGACGCGCTGCCCGAAGGTGAGGACCTGCGCGTTGTTGGAGAGGACGGCGCGCTCCACGGAGAAGGAGTCGTGGGCGGTGACCGCGCGGATCCCCTTGACCTTGTTGGCGGCGATCGCCACGCCCAGGCCCGTGCCGCACACGAGCAGCGCCCGGTCGGCCTCGCCGCGGGCCACCATCTCGGCGGCGGCGATGGCGATCTCGGGGTAGGCGGTGTGTCCGTCGGCGTCCACTCCGACGTCGGTGACGTCGGCGACGAGCTCGCTCGCCAGGAGGTCCTTCTTCAGGGCTTCCTTGTACTGGTGGCCGGCGTCGTCGCTGCCGACGACGATCCGCAGCTTCTCACTCATGTCATGTGTCCTTAAAGGGAGTTACTGGCAGGTGGCGAGCGCGCCGTGGACGGCGCGGACGATCAGGGCGAGGGAGTGCGCCCCCGCGTCGGGGGTGCCGAGCGACTTCTCGGCGTGCGGGCGGGCGCGGCCCATGCGGGGCAGGAGGCCGGCGGTGGAGCGGGCCGACCGCTCGGCGGTGTCCGCTGCCGCGGCCCAGGCCGTGGCCAGTCCGGCTCCCGTGGCGACCTGTCGGCCGAGTGCCTCGGCGAAGGGGACGAGGACGTCGACCATCGTCTTGTCGCCGACCTCGGCGCCGCCGGTCCTGCGGACGTCGTCGGACGCCTGCCGGACTCCGTGGGCGACGGACGCCGGGGTCGGCCGTTCGGTGTCGCCGAGTGCGTCGGCGAGGGCACGCAGGATGATGCCCCACAGGGCGCCCGAGGTGCCGCCGGCCTTGTCGGCCCAGGCGTCACCGGCGGCGGCCAGCAGAGACCCCGCTCCCGCGCCCGACTCGCTTGCGTGCAGGGCGGCTTCGTAGGCGGCGCTCGATCCGCGCCGCATGCCGATGCCGTGGTCGCCGTCGCCCGCGACGGCATCGATGCGTCCGAGCTCGTCCGCGTGCGCCTCGACGGTCTCCTTGAGGAGACGCAAGCCGTCGAGGGCGGTCGCGGCGGCCCTGCGGGAGTCCTCGCCGGCCTGATACGTCCGGCTTTCACTCACCGTCTCGTACGACACCTCGTCGGCGACTGCCACGGCGGGCACGGCGCCCTTGCGGTAGGCGGGGGCGTCGGCGGGCGCGGTCCACAGTGCTTCGAGGGTGTCGTCGAGCCAGGTCAGGGTGAGGGAGACGCCCGCCATGTCGAAGCTGGTGACGAGTTCGCCGACCTCGGGGTCGACGGCCTGTACGCCCGCGTCGGCGAGGAGCTGGGCCACGCGCCGGTAGACGACGAAGAGCTCCTCGTACTTGACGGAGCCGAGGCCGTTGAGGACGACGGCGGCGCGCTGCCCGTCCGGGTCGGTGACGCTGTCGGGGAGTTCCTTCAGGAGGGCCGAGACGAGGAGTTCGGCGGCCTCGTCGGCGGTGGGCACGGCCGCTTCGCCGATGCCGGGCTCGCCGTGGATGCCGAGGCCGACGGCCATCCGGTCCTCGGGGACGGAGAACAACGGGTGGTCGGCGCCGGGCAGGGTGCAGCCGGAGAAGGCGATGCCGAACGAGCGGGTGCGGGCATTGGCGTGCGCGGCGACGTCCGCCACCTCGTCGAGGGACAGCCCCTGCTCGGCGGCGGCGGCCGCGGCCTTGAAGACGGGCAGGTCGCCCGCGATACCGCGGCGCTTGTGTGCCTCGTCGGCCGCGGCACTGGACAGGTCGTCGGTGACGGCGGAGGTACGGGCGGGTATGCCCTCGGCGGTGAGCCGCCGCGCCGCCTGCCCGAAGTGCAGGACGTCGCCCGCGTAGTTGCCGTAGAGGAGGAGGACACCGCCGCCGGCCTCGGCGGCGCGGGCCACGTTGCGTATCTGCTGGGCCGAGGGCGAGGCGAAGACGTTGCCGACGGCGGCGCCGTGCGCGAGGCCCTGGCCGACAAGACCCGAGAAGGCCGGGTAGTGGCCGGAGCCGCCGCCGATGACGACGGCCACCTGGCCCGGCGTCTTCACCGTGGCCCGCACCACGCCGCCCGGCACGGGGCGCACCCAGCGGCGGTGGGCGGCGGCGAACCCTTCGAGCGCTTCGTCGGCGAAGGCGGCGGGGTCGTTGTAGAGGCGGGTCATCGCTGGTTCTCCGCGGGGGCTGAGGGAGTGGACAGGGACTGGGGGTTGCGGGCGGCGAGCCAGATCATCAGTGCGGCCGACAGGAGCATGAAGACGCCGACGAGGTAGAGCGGTACGTAGTAGCCGCCGGTCCAGTCCTTGAGCCAGCCCGTGATGTAGCTGGAGGCGAAGCCGGCGATGTTGCCCGCCGTGTTGATCAAGGCGATGCCGGCTGCCGCGGCCGCTCCGGTGAGGAAGCGGGAGGGCACGGCCCAGAAGACGGGGAGCGCGGCGAAGATGGCGCAGGCGGTGACCGTGATGACGGCGACGGTGGCCGCGGGCGAGCCCATGTACAGGGCGAGCGGGATGGAGACACCGCCGACGATCGCGGGCCCGGCGACGTGCCAGGTACGGGTGCCGTGCCGGGTGGCGTGCCGGCTCCAGAAGAAGAGGACGAAGGCCGCGGGAAGGTAGGGGATCGCGGTGATCCACGCCTTGTCCATCACGGTGAACGTGGTGTCGTACTGCTCCTGGAAGCCGTTGATGATGGTCGGCAGGAAGAACGCCAGCGCGTAGAGCCCGTAGACGAAACCGAAGTAGACGACCGCGAGGATCCAGACCCGGGTGTTGGTGAACGCCGTCTTCAGGTCACCCTTGGCGTGGCCGCCGTCGCGACCCGCCTTCTCGGCGTTCTCGGCGTCCAGCTCCGTGGTGAGCCAGTCCCGTTCGGCCGGGGTCAGCCACTTCGCGTCCGCCGGGCGGTCGATCAGGTAGAACCAGGCGATGATGCCCAGCAGGATCGCCGGGATGGACACGAACAGGAACATCACGCGCCAGCCCTCGAGGCCGAACAGGCCGTGGTGGCCGATCAGCCAGCCCGCGAGCGGGGCGCCGAAGACCGTGGTCAGCGGCTGGGCGAGGTAGAAGAGTCCGAGGATCTTGGTGCGGTGGCGGCTCGGCACCCACTGGCTCAGGAAGAGGATCGCGCCGGGGAAGAACCCTGCCTCTGCGACGCCGAGCAGGAAGCGCAGCGTGTAGAGGCCTCCGCTGCTGTCCACCCAGGTGAAGAGCAGCGACACGATGCCCCAGGTGACCATGATCCGGGCCAGCCAGCGGCGGGCGCCGAAGCGGTGCAGGGCCATGTTGCTGGGGATCTCGAGCACGATGTAGCCGAGGAAGAAGATCCCGGAGGCGAAGCCGAACTGGGCGGCGGTCAGGGCCAGGTCCTGGCCCATCCCGTTCGGCTCGGCGAACGACACCGCCGTGCGGTCCAGATAGTTCACGAAGAACATCAGGGCCACGAAGGGAACGAGGCGGATCGAGATCTTCTTGATCGCCGACGCTTCGACGGCTGATCGCGCCTTGGTCACGGGCGGCGCGGTGCTGGCAGGCATGGCGACTCCTCGGCTCGCCGGACAGCTCTGTCCGGACTTGGGTCACTCTCGGCGCCGGGAGGCGGGCAGCGGGACTGTCCACGCCGGTGGGGCCGATCTGAGTGTCACGCTATGCCCGAACTTCAAATTGGTCACCAATTTACCAATGTGGCGAGCGTCGCACTTGTCACCCCTGGTTGAACCCTTGACAAAGTGAGGGTGGAGAGACGTCGCGCGCGACCGGCGAGGGGCGCCGGGCAGCCGTCTGGTCTACTGGTGACCGTGACCAGTCAGCCCGCCCACACCACGCCAGGCGACCCGCCCGACCTCGCCCAACTCCTGCGCCCCGTGGTGCGGGAGTCCTCGGTGAGCGAGGTCGCCAAGCGACTTCTCGACCACCTCTCCGCGGGCAACATCAGGCCCGGGACGCGGCTGCCCGCCGAGCGCCAGCTCGCCGAGGCCCTCGGGGTGGCACGCTCCAGCGTCCGTGGCGCGCTGTCCGCGCTCGACGTGCTCGGCATCATCGAGATCCGTCCCGGCTCGGGCTCGTACGTGCGCGAAGGCACCTCGGAGTTCCTGCCGCGCGCCATCAACTGGGGCCTGATGCTGGGCCAGCGCCGCACCCGGGACCTGGTCGAGGTGCGTACCTACATGGAGGGCGTCTCGGCGCGCCTCGCCGCGGAGCGGGCGACCGACGAGGACGTGGTCCGGCTGGAGGAGCACCTGCGGCACATGCGGGAGGCGGGCAGCGACGTCAAGGCGTTCATCGACGCCGACATCGCCTTCCACCTGGAGTGCGCGAGCATCGCGCGCAACACGGTCCTCAGCGACATCCTGCACAGCATCCGGGCACTGCTCCAGGTGTGGATGGAGCGGGTCAGCGACATCGAGGGCACGGTCAGCGGCACCCTGTGCGAGCACGACGCCGTGCTCGCCGCGATCCGCGACCGGGACCCGGAGGCCGCGGACCGGGCGATGGCCGAGCACATGCGGATGGCGAGCGCGCGGCTGCGGGAGTCGGTGGACCCCGCCGGCGACTGATCCGACCGTCCCGATCCGACTGCCGTGACCCGTCCGCCCCGACCCGACTGCCGTGACCCGTCCGCCCCGATCCGTCCGGCCGGTCAGCTGAAGGTACGGCGGTACGCCTGCGGGCTGACTCCCGTCGTGCGCTTGAAGCGGTCGCGGAACGCGGTGGGCGAGCCGAAGCCGACCTGGACGGCGATCCGTTCGACCGGGTGCGCGGTGGTCTCCAGCAGGTGCTGGGCCTGGCGGATGCGGGCGCGGTGCAGCCACTGCAGCGGGGTGGTGCCGGTCTGTTCGCGGAAGCGGCGCATGAGCGTGCGGGTGCTGACGCCCGCGCGGGCGGCGATGTCGGCGAGGGTGAGTTCGCTGTCCAAGTGGTCTCGGAGCCAGCCGAGCAGGGGCTCGAACGACGCCCCCTGAGGGGTGGGCGCGGCCGTGTGGTCGTGGACGATGAACTGCGCCTGGCCACCCTCCCGTTCGAGCGGCATGACGGAGAGCCGGGCCGCGTCCGCGGCCACCGCGGAGCCGTAGTCGCGGCGGATCATGTGCAGGCACAGGTCGAGGCCCGCGGCCGCGCCGGCCGAGGTGAGGAGCTGCCCGTTGTCGACGTACAGGACATCGGGGTCGACCTCGACCTCCGGGTACGCGGCGGCGAGCGCGTCCGCCGCGATCCAATGCGTCGTCGCGCGCAGCCCGTCGAGGAGACCGGTCGCGGCCAGCGGAAAGGTACCCGCGCAGATGGACGCGATACGGGTGCCCTGCGCGGCGGCCGTCCGCAGGGCGTCACCGACGGCGGGTGCGAGGGGGGCCGTGGGCGTGGCGGTGCCGGGGACGATGATCGTGTCCGCCCCCTTGAGACCGTCGAGACCCCGGCGCGCGCGGATCGTGAACGTGCCCGCGTCCACCTCGGGCCGCTCGGCGCACACCCTCACCTGATAGCCGGGGCGGCCGTCCGGCAGGCGGGTACGGGTGAAGACCTCGATCGGCGTGGCCAGGTCGAACGGGATCACCTGGTCCAGCGCCAGGACGGCGACGATGTGCATGGCCAGAAGATACCCGTTCACCGGGAAACCGCCATCGACACCGCGGCACTCTTACGTGGTTCGATGCGCGGCCGACCTGCAAAAGGACTGGTTCGGCAGCCTGGCGTTATCCCGTTGACTGCCGTCACTAATGCCACTGGGAGACGGAAGGTCCGCTGACTAGCGTCGACGGCGAACCCGGCGCGGACCGGACCCGTCGCACGCGAAGGAATCTCCCCCATGCACGTCCAGATCGTTCTTTTCGACGGCTTCGACCCCCTCGATGCCGTCGCCCCGTTCGAGGTGCTGCACGCCGGCGGCGCCGCGTCCGGTGGGGCGGTCGAGGTGGAGCTGGTCTCCGCCGAGGGGCCGCGTGACGTGGTCAGCGGAACCGGTGGGCTCACCCTTCGGGCCACCGCCGCCCTCGACCCGTCGCGCGCGGGCATCGTCGTGGTGCCCGGCGCCTCGGGGCCGGTCGGGGATCCCGGCGCCGCGCCCGACGAGGACGCGGCCGAGGCCACCATCCCCGTACTGCTGGGCCGCACCCTGATCACCGGGCTGCCCGCGCTGCTCGGGGCGGCGATGGAGAACCCCGAGCTGACGGTCGCCTGCGTCTGCGGCGGCTCCCTCGTCCTGGCGCTCGCCGGGCTCCTCGACGGCCGCCACGTCACCACGCATCACCTGGGCCTCGACCTGCTGGACGCCACCGGCGCGCACGCGGTGCGGGCCCGGGTCGTCGACGACGGCGACCTCGTCACCGGCGCCGGTGTCACCTCAGGGCTCGACCTGGCCCTGTATCTGCTGGAGCGCGAGGTGGGCCCGCAAGTCGCGCACGCGGTCGAGGAGTTGTTCGCGTACGAACGGCGCGGCACGGTCTGGCGTGCCGTCGGCCCGGCACCCGTCGGCTTCTGACGCGACCGCCTCCTCCTTTCACCGCTCCCCCGATCAGAGAGAAGAACCAACGCATGTCCGTCGAAGGCATCTGGGACCTGTCCGTCGCCACCCCCATCGGCATGATCAAGGCCGTGGTGGAGCTCCATGAGGACGGCGCCGGTCTCGCCGGTTTCGCGCACGGCACAGGTGAGCAAGTACCGCTCACGGGCGTGCGGTTGACCGGCGATCTGCTCACCTGGAAGCAGGCCGTCACCAAGCCCCTGCGGCTCAATCTGGTGTTCGTCGTGACGGTCGACGGTGACACCCTGAACGGCACGTCCCGCGCCGGGCGCCTGCCGGCCTCGAAGGTCAGCGGCGCCCGCCGCCTCGCGGGCCCGGGCGCGGGCCGCTGACCATGACGAAGCTTCTGCTCAGCCTGCACGTTCTGGCCGCCGTCCTGACCGTGGGCCCGGTCACCGTCGCGGCGAGCATGTTCCCCAAGTCCCTCCGGCAGGCGCTCGGTTCACCGGGCGACGCCGATCCTGTGTCGACCCTGGGGACGCTGCACCGTATCTGCCGGGTCTACGCGGCCGTCGGCGTCGCCGTGCCGCTGTTCGGGTTCGCGACGGCGAGCAGCATGGGGGTCCTCGGCGACGTCTGGCTGATCGTCTCCATCCTGTTGACCGCCGCTGCCGCCGCCGTGCTGGCGCTGTGGATCCTGCCCGCGCAGGAGGTCGCGCTCGGGGCGGTGCGGCAGCCGGGCGGCACCTCGCCCCTCCCCCGCTCCGCCGGTCAACTGCCCGCACTCACCGGCGTGTTCAACCTGTTATGGGCCACGGTCACCGTTCTGATGATCGTCCGCCCCGGCTCCACCACGGGAGCGTGACCAGAGGTTCAACAGCCGTGCTCCCACAGCGATGGTTGAACATCTGACGAACAGTCGGCGAAGCTCGGCACCGGACCCGCCGCGCGACGCGACGGGTCCGTACCGTCGGCCTCATGGGATGGCTCGAGATCACCTTCACGGCCGCGGGCCTGCTGCTCGGTGCCGTCTCCATCGTCACGCCGTTCGTCGCGGACCGGCGGGCGCGGCGCAGCAGACGCATCGGCTTCCGCAAGCAGATGGACATCGCCATAGGACACAACGGCCAAGCAGGCGTGTCCGGTGCCGATCCGCGGCTCGGCCTGTTCAACGACCTGCCCGCCATGCGGGACGCCACCCTCGTACTCCTGCGTATCGAGAACGACGGCTCGCGGCACGTCGAGGAGTCGGACTACATCGATCCGTCGACGCAGTACGGGCTCACCGCCGAGTTCCCGGGGCGGCGCATCGAGGCGCAGGACGTCACGCTGCCCGACGAACACGCCAACCTGATGGGCTACTTCGAGAACCAGCCCGGGCTGCTCGTCGCCGGGCCGAGCACCTTGCGCGTCCCACGCGTCCCTCTCAAGCCGGGCGCGTACTACAAGATTCTGGTGCTCCTGACGGGTGGTCAGGAGGGTGACCGGGTCACCGTCACCGGTGACCTCAAGGACGGCACGCTCCACGAGAACCACAGCCTGACCCCGGACGAGAAGCCGCCGGTGTTCAGTAGACAGGCCCGCTGGACGACCGTCGCACTCGGGCTCGCGCTGATCGCCGCCGCCACGCTGCCCCTCTTGCTGCCCCCGGCGCTGCCGGACGACTGCGAGAGCGGCACGCTGCGGCTGACGGGTTCGACGGCGTTCGCGCCGGTCCTGTCCGAGCTGGCGACGAAGTACCGGGAACACTGCGGCGGCCGCCCGGACATCACGGTGGCCGCGCACGGCAGCCGGACCGGGGTGCGGGAACTCGCCCTGTCCGACGGCCGGCCCGAGCAGGGCGCGACGGTGATCGCGTTCTCGGACGGGCCGCGCCCGGCGAGCTACACGCGGCTCAGCGAGAGCCGCGTCGCGGTCTCCCTGTTCTCCCTCGTCGTCCACGACGACGTGCGCCTGACGAACCTGTCCGTCGCCGACGTGCGCCGCATCTACCGGGGAGACGTCCGCAACTGGACCCAGCTCGGCGGCCCGGATTTGCCCGTCGTCCTGGTCAGCCGCTCCTCCGGTTCCGGCACGCGGAGCGCGCTCGGCAGCCGGGTCCTCGCGGGCGCCGACGAACCGCCCGCGTCCTCCGACGACTGTGTCAACCGTACGGTGCGCACCGCCGCGGTGCTGCGCTGCGAGCTCGATTCGACCGAGCAGGTCCTCGACACCGTGGCCCGTACCCCCGGCGCCATCGGCTACAGCGAGCTGCGCGCCGCGTCCCCGCCGGAGGCGCCGCGCGGACTGCACCGGATCACCCTCGACGGACAGGCGCCCGACCCGGACCGCCTCACCACCAGTGGCTACCCGTACCGCGAGATCGAGTACGCCTACACCTACGGCCGCCCGCCCGCCGACTCACTGGCGTCGAGCTTTCTCTCGTACGCCGTCGACAACGGGACCGGCAAGGGCGTGGTCGCGACCCACGGCCATCTCCCGTGCGGCACGGCGGTCGGGCTCCAGGTGTGCGGTGAGAGCGACTGAACGTGCCTACGCCCAGGGCCTGTTCTTGGGGTAGCGCACGAAGAGGATTCCTTGGACCTCGCCGTCCGGCGCTCCGTAGCGGTGCGGGGCGTCGGCCCGCCAGTGGGCATGGCCGCCCGGGCCCACGGTCTGCGGCGCGTCGGGCAGGCCGACGACGGCTGTGCCGGAGAGCACCATGAGGCTCTCGGTGGTGTGCGGGGCGTGTGCGGTCGAGTCCTGGGTGGCGCCGTCGGCGATGGTGACGCGGAAGACGTCCGTGGCGGCGTCGGCGTCCTCGTGCCGCTCCAGGAGCACCGCGGTGACGGCGCTGCCGGAGACGCCGCCCGCGCCCTCGCGCACGCCCGCGGGCGGATCGTCCAGGACGGCGCTCAGCGGGCTGCCGAGTGCGGTGGTCAGCGCGTAGAGGGTCTCCAGCGTGGGGTTGCGCTGGCCGCTCTCCAGCTCCGAGAGCGTGCCCTTGCCGACGCCCGAGCGGCGCGCGAGCTCCGACAGGGAGAGGCCGCGCTCGCCGCGCAATCCCTTGAGCCTGCGCCCCACTTCGTCGTTGAGGCCCATCGCTCCCACCACTCCCGTCCACCCTCGCGCCTGGTCCTGACGCCGGCTTGTTGACGGTTCGGCGCCGACTTCTTTAGTGTTCCATAAACGGAACGTTCTGTTTATGGAACACCGGAACGCCCTGCCTCGCCCCTGCTCTGCCTCCCGCACGTCCGGAAGTGATACCCCCATGTCCCCGCTCACCCGTATCCGCGCCCTCGCACCACCCTCGGCCGTGGCGGCGGGGCTCATCGCCGTCACCGTCGGCGTGACCAGTTCGGCGGCACTGGTCTTCACGGCGGCACGGGCCGCCGGGGCGGACGCGCGCGAGATCTCGTCGTGGATGCTCGCCCTCGGCATCGGCCTCGCCGTGACATGCGCCGGGCTTTCGCTGCGTTTCCGGGCTCCCGTGGTGACCGCCTGGTCGACGCCGGGCGCGGCCCTCCTGGCCACCGGTCTCAGCGGGGTGTCCATGGGCAAGGCCGTGGGCGCGTTCGCCTTCAGCGCCGTACTGATCCTGCTGAGCGGGCTCACCGGGTGGTTCGCCCGCGTCATGGACCGGATCCCGGTACCGCTCGCCGCGGCGCTCCTCGCCGGGGTGCTGCTGCAGTTCGGCACGGGGCTCTTCGCCGAGATGGACGGCAGCTTCGCCATCGCGTTCCCGATGTTCGTGCTCTACCTCGTGGGGCGCAGACTGCTCCCCCGGTACGCGGTCCTGCTCGCACTCGGCGGGGGCGTCCTCGTCTCCGTCCTGACCGGGGGCTGGCACCTGGAAAGGGTCCAACTCTCCTTGGCGCAACCGGTGTTCACGGCTCCGGAGTTCGACTGGAAAGTACTCATCAGTGTCGGCGTGCCCCTCTTCGTGGTCACCATGGCCTCGCAGAACCTGCCGGGCGTCGCCGTGCTGCGCGGGTCCGGGTACCAGGTGCCGGTCTCGCCCCTGCTGACCTGGACCGGCGCCGTGCAGGTGGTGCTCGCCCCGTTCGGCGCGTTCGGCATCAACCTGGCGGCGATCACCGCCGCGATCTGCACCGGCGAGGAGGCACACCCTGATCGCGAGCGACGCTTCCTCGCGGCGGTCTGGGCGGGTGTCTTCTACCTGTGCGTGGGACTGCTCGGCGCCACCGTCGCCTCACTGCTGGTCGCGATGCCGCACGCCCTGGTACTGGCTGTCGCGGGCATCGGCCTGCTCGCCACGATCGAGGCGTCCCTGGCCTCGGCCCTGTCCGACCCCGCCTCCCGCGAAGCGGCGGTCGTCACCTTCCTCGCCACGGCGTCCGGCGTGACGCTGCTCGGCATAGGTTCGGCGTTCTGGGGTCTGCTGGCGGGGGCGCTGACGAGCATCATCGCCTCGCTCGGCCGGCGTCGCCGGAATCCGGAGAGCCCGGCCGCCCCCGAGCCCCACTCGCCCGCGCGGGCGAGCACGTGAACGCCGGGCCCCGGCCCGGTCCGCCGCGTGGATCGAGGAAGGAGATCAGGGCTCGGCACGCCACGTCGACGGCCGGGCCGCCACCCCTACCCTGGGAGGTATGCCCCGACAAGTGCCCCAGAGCATGCCCCACGGCACGTCCCGCGCATCGTCCGCCGCGGCACGCTTCACGGGGCGGCACGCTGTCGAGGAGCGTCCCCGGGGCGGCCCGCTGGCCGAGGTCGTCCTCGACGACGGGCGCGGGGTGATGGTCAAGCAGGCGGACACCGCTGACGCAACCAGCGCGGAGGCGGCGGGGCTGCGCTGGCTGGCCGGCACGGACACCGTCGCCGTCCCCGAGGTGCACGGGCACGACACGCGGTGGCTGGTGACCGACCGCGTGCCGGACGGACGGGCGACCGCCGAGAGCGCGGCGCGGTTCGGCCGCGACCTGGCCGCGCTGCACGCCACGGGCGCCCCCGCGTTCGGCGCGCCCCCGCCCGGCGGCCCGACGGACGCGTTCATCGGCCTCGCCCCGATGCGCAACGTCCCCGGCACCGACTGGTCACGCTGGTACGCCGAGCATCGCGTGCTCCCCTACCTTCGGCTCGCCGTGGACGACGGCACCGTGAGCACCACCGAGGCCTGGATCGTCGAGAAGACGCTCGACCGGCTGCCCGATCTCGCGGGACCCGCCGAACCGCCCGCCCGGCTCCACGGCGACCTGTGGACCGGCAACGTGCTGTGGGGTCCTGACGGCGTCGCGTGGCTGATCGACCCGGCCGCGCACGGCGGCCACCGCGAGACCGACCTCGCGATGCTGCACCTGTTCGGCGCCCCGCACCTCGAAGGGATCCTCGACGGCTATCAGGAGGCGGCGCCACTCGCGGACGGCTGGCGGGACCGCGTCCCGCTGCACCAGTTGTTCCCGCTCCTCGTGCACACGGCGCTCTTCGGACGCGGTTACGCCGAGCAGGCACTGGCCGCAGCCAGGGCCCAACTGGCGCGGTAAGTCTATGAACTGACGACTCGTCAGGTTACGCTCCGGCGCATGACTTCCACGGTGGTCTGGGGCACCGGGAACGTGGGCCGCGCGGCGATCCGAGCCGTCGACGCCCACCCCGGGCTCGAACTCTGCGGCGTGCTCGTGCACGACCCCGCCAAGGACGGCCGCGACGCGGGCGACCTGGCCGGGCTCGACCACGCCCTCGGTGTCACCGCGACGACAGATGTCGACGCGGTGCTCGCGGCCCGTCCCGGTGCCGTCTTCTACGCGGCCTCCGGCGAACTGCGCCCCGACGACGCTCTCGCCGACATCTGCCGCGCCCTGCGGACCGGCGCCGTCGTCGTCAGCCCGGCCCTCTACCCGCTCTACGACCATCGCGGTGCGCCACCGGAGTTCACCGATCCGGTGCGCGCGGCCATCGACGAGGGCGGCGGCTCGCTGTTCGTGTCGGGCGTCGACCCCGGCTGGGCCAACGACGTACTGCCCCTCCTGATCAGCGGCCTCGGCACCCGCGTCGACGTCCTGCGCTGCCAGGAGATCTTCGACTACTCGACGTACGACCAGGAGGACTCGGTCCGCCACCTCGTCGGCATGGGCCACCCGATGGAGTACGAGCCGCTGATGCTCGCCGCGTCCATCCCCACGATGGTGTGGGGCGGGCAACTGCGCCTCATCGCCCGCGCGCTGGGGACCGAACTCGACGAGATCCGCGAGACGTTGGAGCGCCGGTCCCTGGAGAGCGACGTGACGACGACGGCCATGGGCGACTTCGCCGCGGGCACCCAGGGCGCGGTCCGCTTCGAGGTGCAGGGCATCCTGGACGGCGAGGTCCGCATCGTCGTCGAGCACGTGACCCGGATCCATCCGTCGTGCGCGCCCGACTGGCCGGTGCCGCCCGGCGGCGGGGCCGGCGCGCACCGCGTGATCGTGGAGGGCAGCCCGCGCATCGAAGTCACCGTGCAGGCCACCGACGAGGGCGGCAACCACTCGGCGGGCGGCAACGCGACCGCCGTCGGCCGGCTCGTCGGCGCCGTCGACTGGCTCCTTGCCGCGCCGCCCGGACTCTACGACGCGCTCGACGTGCCCGTGCTCCCCGCCGTCGGCCGACTCGGAAGGAAGCAGTCATGAGGATCGACATACCGGACGGCGAGGAGCCCATCCCCTACGTGTGGGGCGAGATGGTGCCCGGGATCGGGCCCGTGGCGGCCCAGTTCTCGATGGCGGTGTACGACCACTCGTCCCTGGGGCTACGGGAGTTCGAGGCGGCGCGGCTCCGTGTCGCACAGATCAACGGCTGCCTGTTCTGCCTGGACTGGCGCACCGAGCGGGACGGCGAGAAGGTCGAGACGTCCTTCATCGAGGCGGTGGAGGACTGGCGCGACACCACCGCGTTCGACGAGCGGACCCGGCTCGCCGCCGAGTACGCGGAGCGCTACGCCGTCGACCACCACGGCCTCGACGACGCGTTCTGGGAGCGGATGACCGCCCACTACAGCCAGGCCGAGATCGTGGAGATGAGCATGGCCATCGGCTCGTGGCTGGCCTTCGGCCGGCTCAACCACGTACTCGGGCTCGACACGGTGTGCGCCCTGCCCAAGCCGTGAACCACCGGGTGGCGGCCGCGGCCCGGACAGGGCGCGACCGTCACAGGTCAGTGGCGACGATCTTCTCGATGTTGCGCTCGGCGAGCGCCGTGATCGTCACGAACGGGTTGACGCTGGTGTTGCCCGGGATCAGCGATCCGTCGATGACGTAGAGCCCCGGATACCCGTGCAGGCGGCCGTAGTTGTCGGTCGCCTTGTTCAGCACGGCACCGCCCAGGGGGTGGTATGTGAGGTGGTCGCCCCAGATCTTGTACACACCGAACAGATCGGTGCGGTAGATCGTGCCCTCCTTCGCGTTGATCTTGTCGAAGATGGTCTTGGCCGCGTCGATCCCGGGCTGTTTCCACGCGGTCTGCCAGTTCAGGTCGACCCCGCCCGACGTCGGGTTGTACGTGAACTGGGCGCGGTTCGGGTTCTTCGTGATGGACAGGTAGAACGACGCGAACGTCTCGATGCCGGTCGGCAGCGGGGCCACCTCGGCGAACGCGCCGCCCGCGGCCCAGTTGTCGATGCCGCCGGTGGGGATCGACGCCTGGAGCGAACCGGTCGGGTCCCACAGGTGGTTGGCGCGCCCGCACATCACGTTGCCGTTGTCTCCCCAGTTCTTGCCGATCTCGTTGTTGAGCGCGGGCAGCGCGCCGGTGGCCTTGAGCTTGGTGAGCAGCTTGCTCGTGCCGACGCTGCCCGCGGCGAAGAAGACGCGGTCGGCGGTGATCTCCTTGGTGGCCGTGACGGCGCCCGTGGTGTCGAGCTGGTCGATGCGCACGGTGTAGCCGCCGCCCGCGGCCGGGGCGACGGACGTCACCTTGTGCAGCGGCGAGATGGTGACTCTGCCGGTGGCCTTGGCCCGCGGGAGATAGGTCTTCTGCAGTGACTTCTTGCCGTAGTTGTTGCCGTAGAGGATCTCGCCGGCCAGCGCGGACCTGGGCACCGTGTTGGCCTGTTCCTGCTTCATGTAGTCCCAGTCGTACACGTCCGGCACGAACACGAACGGGAAGCCCGAGCGCTGGGCGTGCTTACGGCCGACGCGCGCGTACTGGTAACACTCGGCGGTCTCGAACCAGTTCTGGTCGATGGTGGCGACGCCCAGACCGGCGTTGGCGCGCGGGTAGTACGTGCCGTACATCTCGCCCGCGTCGACGGAGGGCAGGATGGCGCCGAAGTTCTCCCGCTTCGGCGTGACGGCCATGCCGCCGTTGACCAGTGAGCCGCCGCCGACGCCACGGCCCTGGTAGACGGTGATGCCGGCGAAGTCCTCGGCGTCGAGGATGCCGGTGTACTTCGGGATGTCCTTGTCGATGGGGAAGCCGAGGAAGTTGCTCAGAGGCTGCTTCGTTCTGGTTCTGAGCCAGAACGATCTGTTGTCGGGACTCGTGGTGTTGGCGAAGATCTTGCCGTCGGACCCCGGGGTGTCCCAGGCCATGCCCATCTCCACCATCTGCACGTCGACGCCCGCCTCGGCGAGCCGGAGCGCGGCGACGGAGCCGCCGTAGCCGGTGCCGATGACGAGGGCCGGGAGGTGCGCGCCGTCGGCGACGGCCGGAGCGGTGCCGCGCTCGGCGGCGACGGCGTGACCACTCAGGGCCACGGCCCCCAGAAGAGAACCTGTTCCTGCGAGGAAGCCACGGCGGGAGATTCCGTTACGGACCACTTCAGGGCGGGTTGCATCACTCATTGCACGTTCCTCACTCTAGACGGAATGGGAACGAGTTCTACTGTTGATCGCCAATCAAGTCGATGCATACCGATTGGTAACGTGCGCGCATTTCCCGCCAACTTCTCCCGATCTTGAAGCGCGGCCCCCAGAACGGTCGGGGAACGACAGAGCGGCGGGGGGGGGCCCGGGGCCCCCCCCCCCGGGGGGGGGGGGGGGGGCGGGGGGGGGGGGGGGGGGGGCCCCCCCCCCGCGGGGT
>NZ_JBIWKA010000002.1:177416-440545 GCF_044765445.1 Streptomyces sp. NPDC102467
TCCCGTTTTGTACCGGTGGGCTGTTGCCCCCACCTCGCCCCGCTTTTGCCCCCCCCCCCCCCCCCGGGGGGGGCCCCCCCCCGGGGGGGGGGGCCCCCCCCCCCCCCCCGCCGCTCTGTGTCCGGGTCGGGTCCCGGGCGGGTCAGGGCTTCCGCGCCACCACGGCGTAGATCCCGCTGGCCTCGGGCTCGGGCGCGGCCTCGTCACGGAACCACTCGGGTGCCGTGACCAGACCGGGCTCCACCGGCTCCAGGCCCTCCAGGAAGCGAGCTACACCCTCGCGCGTGCGGAAGCCGAGCTTGATGCCGCCCTTCGCGTACTCGGCGGTGACCTGGTCCGACAGCTCGGGGAAGATGTCGGACGAAGCGTGCGAGAGGACCAGGTGACTGCCCGAGGGCAGCGCGGAGACAAGCGTCGAGACGATGTCGTACGGGTCCTGCTCGTCCGCGATGAAGTGCATGAGCGCGATCAGCGACAGCGCGATCGGGCGGTCGAAGTCGAGGATGGTGCGGGCGTGTTCGAGGATCGCCTTCGGGTCGCGGACGTCGGCCTGGATGTAGTCCGTGGCGCCCTCGGGAGTGCTGACGAGGAGGGCCTCCGCGTGCCGCAGCACGATGGGGTCGTTGTCGGTGTAGACGACCTTCGCGGCGGGGACGGTGCGCTGCACGATCTGGTGCAGGTTCGGCGCCGTCGGGATGCCGGTGCCGACGTCCAGGAACTGGTCCATGCCCTGCGTCGCGAGCCAGGCCGCCGCCCGGTGCATGAACTCCCGGTTCTGCCGCGCCGCGTCACGCGCCTCCGGTGGCAGCTTGATACCGACGGCCTCGTCGACGGGGTAGTTGTCCTTGCCGCCGAGCAGCCAGTCGTAGACCCGCGCGGGGTGCGCCTGGCTGGTGTCGATCCGGGGCCGGGGGGCGGATGCCGTCATGGGCGGGCTCCATCGTCGCGAGGGCGGGGCAAGGCGGATGACCTTGGCCTTAGTGTGCCATGTTCAACTACCTGGTTTGATCAGGGCGTTGAGGGCTAACGGCGGGTACGGCTTTGACAGCGGACGGTGGTGTCTGATCCCATGTCCGCGGTGCCGCGTGGCGCCGGCCACAGAGCAGTGGGCCGGCCGGACGCCGGGCGAGCGCCCTTCACTCAGGGATCACGCCATGAGTCTTCACTCCGCGACCTGATGCGCATGCGCCTTCGGCGCACCTCCCCTGTTCTCCGCTGACGTCCGGCGTGCCGCCGCCGCTCAGCGTTCCGTCACGCTCCTGCGCATCGCTCCTGAGGAGACCGCTTCCCCATGCCCTCATCCACTCCCGCTCTTCTTCAGCTCACCACCACCGGCGCCCGCTCGGGCCGCCCGCACACCGTGCCGCTCGGGTACGTCCAGCACGCGGGAGAGCTGCTGGTCGTCGCGTCGAACCTCGGCGCCGACCGGCACCCAGGCTGGTACCACAACCTGCTGGCCAGGCCCGTCGTGACCGTCACGCTCGGCACCGACACGTTCCAGGCCGTGGCGGTGCCCGCACAGGGTGTACGCCGCGACGAACTGTTCGCGGCCGTCGTCCGGGCCGCACCCGGTTACGCCGATCACCAGGCGCGGACCGCCCGCACGCTGCCCGTCATGGTCCTCGACCGGCCCGAGACGGATGCCCCGCAGACCGTGACCACGCTCGCCGGAAAACTGCTGCAGGTACACATCTGGCTGCGTGACCAGCTGCGCCACGTACGGGACGAGACCGAGGCCCACTTCGCCGCGTCGGCCACGGCATCGTCCACGGCGGGGCCGGGCCTCGGCCTGCAGATCCGGCAGCACTGCCTCGCCTTCTGCCAGTCGCTCGCGTTCCATCACGAGAGCGAGGACGGACACCTGTTCCCCGGGATCGCCCGGTGGCATCCGGAGCTCGGCGACGTGTTCGAGCGGCTGCGGGCCGAGCACGCCGAGGTGGGCCGGGTCCAGAACGCCCTGGTGGCGCTGCTCGACGACGTGGCCACGGCCGACCCTGCGGTGTTCCGGGCCGAACTCGAGGACATGACGAAGCAGCTCACGGCGCATCTCGACTACGAGGAGGAACATCTGCTGCCCGTGCTCGCGGATGTGCCGTGGCCGCCGGTGCGCCCGTAGGGTTTCCTGAAGGCCGAGAGGCCACCGACCCACCGACCCACCGACCCATCAATGTGCAGATCCGCAGATCCGCCATGCGCGACTGGCAGGGCGAGCTGGGCCTCGAACGGCACGGCGAGGGCGGCTACTTCCGCCGGATCTACACGAGCCCGCAGGAGATGACGACCGCGCACGGCCCGCGCCCTTCGGCCTCGTCGATCTACTACCCGCTCGACGAGACGCAGCCGAGCGGTCTGCTGCACCGCAACCGCAGCGACATCCCGCACTTCCTTATCGACGGCGGCCCGCTGGAGTACGTCACGGTCGATCCCGCGGGCACGCTGGAGCGCACCGTCCTGGGCGCGGACGCCGAGCGGTTCCTGCTGGCGCCCGGGGCATGGTGGAAGGCGTCGCGGCTCGTCGGCGGCGCCGGCCACGGTCTGGTGGCGGAGGTCGTCACGCCCGGGTTCGACTACGTGGACCACGAGTTCGCCCCGCTGGCCGTACTGGACGAACTCCCGCACCTCACCGAGGAGTTGCGGGCGTTCGTGCGCACGTAGCCGGTCCGGCGGATCAGCCCAGGGTGCGGATCGGGCTGCCCGACAGGTAGGCCTCGATGTCCTCGACGGCGCCCTGGAAGTAACCGTCGTAGTTGCGCCGGGTGACATAGCCGAGGTGAGGCAGGCCGAGAAAGTTCGGTGCCGTGCGCAGCGGGTCGTCCAGGGGCAGGGGCTCGGTCTCGAAGACGTCGCTGCCGGCGCCGGCGATCCACCCCTCCCCCAGGGCCCGCAGCAGCGCGTCCTGGTCGACGATCGCGGCGCGGGACGTGTTGACGAGATAGGCGGTGCGGCGCATCCGTCGCAGTTCCCCGGCGCCGACGAGGCCGCGGGTGCGCTCGCTCAGCACGAGGTGCACGGAGACGAAGTCGCTGCTTTCGAGGAGTTCTTCTTTGGATGCGGCGAGTGTGGCCCCGGCCTCCTCGGCGCGCTCCGCGGTCAGGTTCTGGCTCCAGGCGGCGACGTCCATGCCGAACGCGGCGCCGACACGGGCGACCCGGGCACCGATCTTGCCGAGCCCGAGCAGGCCGAGGCGGCGGCCGTGCAGATCGGCGCCGAGGGTGGACTGCCAGGGACCGCCGGAGCGCAGGTTGTCGTTCTCGGTGACGACGCCGCGGGCGAGCCCGAGGATGAGCGCCCAGGTCAGCTCGGCCGGGGGCTCGGAGCTGCTCGGGGTCCCGCAGACGGTGACGCCGTGCGCGGCCGCGGCGCCCAGGTCGATCGAGGCGTTGCGCAGGCCCGAGGTGATCAGCAGCCGCAGCTTGGGCAGCCGCGCGAACAGCTCTGCCGGGAACGGGGTGCGTTCCCGCATCACGACGACGATCTCGCTGTCGCCGATCTCCTCGACGAGTTCGTCGTGCGCGGTGATGTGGCGGCTGAGGAAGCGGACGTCGACCCGGTTCGCGAGTCGCGCCCAGTCACCCCGCTCACGGGCGACGTCCTGAAAATCGTCGAGTACGGCACAACGCAGCGTGGTCACCAACACTCCCCGGGTCGATCATGTACGAACACCCTAGTACGGGCCCGTTTCGCGGCCGCGGGGCGCCGTGGGACGGGGTCGCTCGCGGGAACTTCCTCTACCGCTCGACGACTTGGTACGGACGAATACCTTGACGCGACTTCCACCCGTCTCTTAAATCAACTCTTGAAGTTAACGCACCACGCACCACCCCCCATGTCTTCACTTTCTGGCGCGCCCGAGACAGGCGCGATCCCCCTACCCGAAGTGACGTGATGCTCCATGCGTATACCCCTCCGCCGCAGGCTGCCCCTGGCCACGGCCGCCCTCCTGTGTCTCGGCGCCGGCCTGATGCCCGCGGCGCAGGCCGCGGACGCCGGTGCCGACGGCACCGCCAAGGCCGCCGCGGTCACCTTCTCCGACGACTTCGACGGGGCCGCGGGCTCGTCGGTCGACGGGTCGAAGTGGCAGACCGAGACCGGCGACAACGTCAACAACCACGAGCGGCAGTACTACACGTCGGGCACCAACAACGCGGCGCTCGACGGCCAGGGCCACCTGGTGATCACCGCTCGCAAGGAGAACCCGGGCAACTACAACTGCTGGTACGGAAGTTGCCAGTACACCTCGGCGCGTCTGAACACCTCGGGCAAGTTCACGACGACGCACGGGCACGTCGAGGCACGGATGAAGATCCCGCGCGGCCAGGGCATCTGGCCGGCGTTCTGGATGCTCGGCTCCGACATCGGGTCGGTCGGCTGGCCCAACTCGGGCGAGATCGACATCATGGAGAACGTCGGCTTCGAGCCCTCGACCGTGCACGGCACGATCCACGGGCCCGGCTACTCCGGCTCGGCCGGTATCGGCGCGGGCTACTCGCTGCCGGGCGGCCAGGCGTTCGCCGACGACTTCCACACGTTCGCGATCGACTGGTCGCAGAACTCCATCAAGTGGTCGGTGGACGGCACGGTCTACCAGACGCGCACGCCCGCCGACGTCGGCGGCAACCAGTGGGTCTTCGAGAAGCCGTTCTTCGTCATCCTGAATCTGGCGGTCGGCGGTTACTGGCCGGGCGACCCGGACGGCAGCACGCAGTTCCCGCAGCAGCTGGTCGTGGACTACGTGAAGGTGTCCAACTAGCCGGTGCACGACGCGAGGCCTTGCCCGGCCGGCCATGGATCACGGCGGTCGGGCAAGGCCTCGCCTCGCTGAAGGACAGACACTCAGGCCGACGCGCGGCACTCCGGGTGGCCCCAGCCGTCGGGGTTCTTGGCGATGTCCTCGCCCGCGGCGTACGAGCGGCCGCAGCGGCAGCGGCCCGGGAACTTCGCCTTGAGCGTGCGCGACGAGGCTCCCGAGGACGCAGTGGACCCCGCCGATCCCGACGTGCGCTTCTTGGCGGTCCCGGCCCGGGTCGAGCCGCCCGACGACTTCGACGATTTCGATGATGGCGGCGAAGGCGGCGGCACGGGCGAGCCGAGGGCGCTGCCCGCGTCCTCCTGCTGGATCGCGGCCTGACTGGCGGCGCGGTCCGCGAAGTCGTTGAGCGGGTCGCCGTCGACCTGGTGCGCGGGCACGTACTTGAACTCGACCTTGCGGCCATCGAGCAGCGAGTCGATGCGGGCGACCAGCTCCTGGTTGGCGACGGGCTTGCCGGAAGCGGTCTTCCAGCCCTTGCGCTTCCAGCCGGGCAGCCAGGTCGTGACCGCCTTCATCGCGTACTGGGAGTCCATCCGGACCTCCAGCGGCACTTCGGGGCCGATGGTGCTCAACAGCCTTTCCAGGGCGGTGAGTTCAGCGACATTGTTCGTCGCCGTGCCCAGCGCGCCGGCCTCCCACTGGACGGGGACCTCGTCGCTGTCGGCGACGACCCACGCCCATCCCGCGGGTCCGGGGTTTCCTTTCGACGCGCCGTCACACGCGGCGATCACACGTTCAGCCATGCCCCGATCATGCCAGGGTCCGCGCCCGATCGAGGATTGCTGACGTGTCTATGCCAAGCGGGAGGGTGCCGAAGGCGACGCCCCAGTCGCGATCGAGCCGGGAAGCGCAGAAGGCGTCGGCTACGGCCGGGTCCCCGTGCCGTACGAGGAGGGAGCCCTGGAGGACGAGCGCCATGGTCTCGACGAGACGGCGGGCACGGAACTGGAGGGCCTCGGGATCGCTGCCGAGACCGCCGAGGTCCTTGCGCAGCCGGCCCGCGGCCTCGTCGAGCCGCCGGTCGGCGCCGGCGGCCCGGTCGACCTCCTCGAAGTACGCGTCCACCGTGGCGGTCTGGCGGCTCATGGCGCGCAGCACGTCGAGCGCGGCTACGTTGCCGGAGCCCTCCCAGATCGACGGCAGGGGTGCCTCGCGGTACAGGCGCGGCATGCCGGACTCCTCGACGTAGCCGTTGCCGCCGAGGCATTCGAGGGCTTCGGCGGCGTGCGCGGGGGCCCGCTTGCACACCCAGTACTTGGTGACGGCGAGCCCGATGCGGCGCAGCAGGTCCTCGGAGTCGTCGCCGCGCGCGGACCGGTCGACGGCGCCCGCGAGGCGCAGGGCCGCGACGGTGGCGGCCTCCGCCTCGACGGCCAGATCGGCGAGGACGTTGGTCATCAGCGGCTGGTCGATGAGGCGGGCGCCGAAGGCGCTGCGGTGGGTGGCGTGGTGGACGGCCTGGACGAGGCCCTGGCGCATGCCGGACGCGGAGCTGACGGCGCAGTCGAGACGCGTCATGTTGACCATCTTGATGATGGTGGCGACGCCCCGCCCCTCCTCGCCCACGAGGGTGGCGAGCGCTCCCTCGTACTCGATCTCGGAGGAGGCGTTGGAGCGGTTGCCCAGTTTGTCCTTGAGGCGCTGGAGGCGGATCGCGTTGCGGGTCCCGTCCGGGAGGACGCGCGGCACCAGGAAGCAGGAGAGGCCGCCGGGGGCTTGGGCGAGGGTGAGGAAGACGTCGGACATGGGCGCGGACGTGAACCACTTGTGCCCGGTCAGCGCGTACTGCCCGGCCTCCCCCGTCGGCACCGCGCGTGTGGTGCCCGCGCGGACGTCGGAGCCGCCCTGCTTCTCCGTCATCGACATGCCGGCGATGAGCCCGCGCTTGCCTGTGGGCTCGCGCAGCCCGAAGTCGTAGACGCCGGAGGTGAGCAACGGCTCGTAGACGGCGGCCAGTTGAGGGGAGGTGCGCAGGGCGGGCACGGCCGCGTAGGTCATGGAGACCGGGCAGAGGTGCCCCGGGTCGGCCTGCCCCCAGACGTATAGCTTGGCGGCGCGGGCGACGTGCGCGCCGGGCCGGTCGTCGGCCCAGGGCGCGGCGTGCAGGCCGCGCTCCACGGCGACGGTCATCAGCTCGTGCCAGTACGGGTGGAACTCGACCTCGTCGACGCGGTGGCCGTAGCGGTCATGGGTGTGCAGGACGGGGTGGTTCTGCTCCGCCACCCTCCCCCACTCCTGGACCTTCTCGGACCCGGCAAGGGTGCCGAGGTCGTGCAGCTCGGGTTCGGCCCAGGCGGCGCCCTCGCGGCGCAGGCCCTCCAGGAGGGCGGGGTCGGCGGCGACGTCGTGCCCGGTCAACGGCGGTACCTGGTTGGTGACTTCATGCGTGGCGTTGTGCGTGACGTCAGGTGTGGGGTTATGCGTGACGTCAGGTGTGGGGTTATGCGTGGTCGGCATCGACGGCTCCCAAGGTTCCGAGGGCTCGCAGGGTGAAGGTGAGGAGGGCGGGGACGGCGTCGGGTCCCCGGTCCGGGTCGGACAGGGGGCCGATGAGCGCCTCGGCGCCCGCGCCGACCAGCGCGGCGGCTGTCAACTGCGCGTCCTGCGGCGGAAGTTGCCCCTTGCTTACGCCATCGGCGATGTGCTCGGCGAATACGTCACGGAACGCGCGCCGGAAGACGAGCCGCTCGGCGTCCACCGCCGGGTCGACCGGTTCGGCGAGCAGCGCGTACGCCAGGCGCGGCGACTTCAGGGCGCGGCGCGCGAACGTCTCGACGACGGCGACGACCCGCTCGGCCGACGCCTCGGCGGGCCGGGCCGCCGCTTCCCGCACGGCGGCCACCTCGCGGGTGACGACGCGCCGGAAGAGCTCGACGGACAGCTCGGCCTTGCTGGGGAAGTGCCGGTACACGCTGCCGGTGGCGATGCCGGCGCGCGCGGCGACGGCGGACATGGAGCAGCCCGCGTAACCGTGCTCGGCGAGCAGTACCACGGCCGCGTCCAGGACAGCGGTGCGCTGAGCGTCGAGGCGGGCCTGCACGGCTGGTGTTCGTCGGTAGGGCACGCAAGAAGTGAAGCACTGATTCAGTGCTTCAACAAGAGGCAGGCGGCGTGGTCGTCCCCGCCGCCGCCGGCACAGAACCGGCCGGTTCAGTCGGTCAGGTCGACCCGGATGGTGAGCAGTTGCGTACCGAAGGCACGGACGGCCGCGCTGTTGTACCGGGGCAGGACCCTGAGGCGGGCACGGGCGTCGTCATCGGGGAGAAGGTGCGCCGTGCCGGTGTGCCAGCGGCCGCGAAGGCGGACGCGGACCTTCGGGTCGGCCTGGATGTTGCGCACGTAGTGCGACGTGAGCCCGAACTCGGAGACGAGCCAGAACGAGTCGTCGACGCGTCGCCCACCGACCGGGGTGCGGCGGGCCAGGCCCGAAGTGCGGCCCGTGGTCTCGATGAGCACCTGGCCGGGCAGCCGCGCCGAAATCGGGTTGGCGACCCGGCGCTGGAACGTCGTGACGATGCGGTGCTTGATCTCCTGGGCGCGCGACATGCCGGAACTGTAACGGGGGATATCCCCCCTGCCGATGGACCGGGTCACCGGATAGTGCGGGGCGGCCCGGCCGACGATCGTTGATCTCCTCGAACGGCCCGCGGCGGAACGCATGCGGGGAACAGCGGGAATTCGGCACATACGGGGAGAAGATGACGGTGCGACAGAGAAATCCCAGGGCAGCGACGGCGCTCGTGGCACTGGCACTCGCGGGTGGGGTCGTGGCGCCCGCGGCGGCGGCCGGACGGCCGGGCGTCGAGGGTGTCTGGCGGGTGACCGGCTACGGCACGGTCCTGTCCGTCACGGACGGGCGGCTGCAGGAGTACCAGACGACGGAGGCCGGTTGTGTGCGGGGCGACTCCGCGCGCCGGACCGCGCCGGGCACGTACACGGACAGCGAGGGAACGGTCTTCACCCTCCGGCCGCGGGGGACCCTGGAACTGGCCGGTTCGCCGGGCCACCGGGAGCTGCGCCGCATCGCGGAGCTTCCGGCGAGCTGCGGGCGCCCCATGCCCACGGGCCCGGTGGCGGCGTTCGACGTCTTCTGGCAGTCCTTCGAGGAGAACTACCCCTTCTTCGCCGCCAAGGACATCGACTGGCACGCCGTACGGGACACCTACCGGCCCAGGGTGCACGCCGGCACGACGCGGGACGAACTCTTCGCGATCTTCAGCGACATGGTGACGCCGCTGTACGACGCCCATGTGGCGGTGCTCGACGGCGACCGCCACTTCGCCCAGGTCCGACCGGGCACCACGATGCCCGGAGAGGAGCTGGACACCAAGGTCAAGGAGTTCGTCGTACGCCGCGACCTCGGCGGCACAGCGCTGCGGGAGTTCGCGGGCGGCCGGATCGGTTACGCGGACCTGCCCGGTGGACAGGGTTATCTGCGCATCTCCGGATTCGCGGGCTACGCCGGGCAGCAGCGCTCGTACGCCGTCCATCAGGCGGAGCTCGACAAGGCGCTGGACGCCGTCCTCGACCCCGAGCGCACCGCCTCCCTCAAGGGGCTGATCATCGATCTGCGGATCAACGGCGGCGGCTACGACTCCCTCGGTCTGCACATCGCCGAGCGCCTCACGGACACCCCGTACGTCGCCTACCGCAAACGCACGCAGGTCACCCGCCCGCAGCCGATCACCGTACGGCCCGCTCCCGGCGTCCCCCGCTACACGGGCCCGGTCGCCCTGCTGACGGGCGGCTCGACGGTCAGTGCGGGCGAGACGTTCACCCAGGCCCTCCTCGACCGGCCCGGCGGGACGGTCCGCGTAGGGGAGGCCACCCAAGGCGTCTTCTCGGACACGATGGACCGCAAGCTCCCCAACGGCATGGAGGTCTGGCTCCCCAACGAGACGTTCCTGACCCGCTCGGGGACGACCTTCGACGGCGCCGGCATCCCGCCGCACCTGCGCACGCCGGTCTTCACCGACCAGGAGTTCGCCGGGAACCGCGACTCGGCCTTCGACACCGCGGTAGCGGTGCTCGCGCGAGAAGGCGGGCGGGAGGGCAAGAGGAAGCCCCGACCGTGACGGGGGATCACGGCCGGGGCGGCTCGGAGGTGGACACGGATGGCGGTCGCCTCTCGGCGGGGGGGCTCCGCAGGGCTTCAGCCGAACGATCTTCCCTGCGGGCAATAGGTGAGGCCCGGGGACACTGTTCCATCCGCGTCCACAGTGGGTTCAACGGGCGAAAGGGCAGGGTTGTTCCCGGCCACGCCGGAGCGGAGCGTGAGGTACGTCACGGTCCGTGAGACCTCGTACACAGCTGTCATGAAAGGACCGTTATTGCCGTGCCCTGTAGTGGTACGTGGGGCCGTAGGGTGCCGTAGTGATCTTCGTCCCGGTTTCCCGTCGGCTGTCCGCCCTGGGCCTCGTCCTGGCCGCCGCCCTGCTGTCCGCCTGCTCGTCGGCCCCGCCCCCCGAGTCGACCCCGTCCTCCGAGGACCGTTCGCCGCACGTCGTGCGGCCCACGGCCGACATGGACTTCGACTACCAGATCGGGGGCGCCTACAAGCCACCCTCCGGAGTACGAGCCGTCTCCCGCGACCGGAGCGCGGCACCGGCCGACGGGCTCTACAACGTCTGTTACGTCAACGCCTTCCAGGCACAGCCCGAGGCGCTGGGCTGGTGGAAGAGGAACCATCCCGACCTGCTGCTGCGTGACGGGGACGGCGACCTGGTGATCGACGAGGACTGGGACGAGGCGCTCCTCGACCTCTCGACGGCGGGCAAGCGGGCGCGGCTCGCGAAGATCGTCGGGCCGTGGATCGACGGCTGCGCGGACGACGGCTACCAGGCCGTGGAACCCGACAATCTCGACTCCTACGAACGCTCCGACGACCTGCTGAAGCCCGCGGACGCGGTCGCCTTCGCCAAGCTGCTCGCCGACCGCGCGCACGACGCGGGGCTCGCCGTCGGCCAGAAGAACACCGCCGAACTGCTGCCGAAGCACGCGGCCATGGGCTTCGACTTCGCGGTGGCGGAGGAGTGCGCCCGCTACGACGAGTGCGGGGACTACGCGTCCGCGTACGGCGACCGGGTCTTCGTCATCGAGTACCGCGCCGCCGACTTCACCCGCGCCTGCCGCGCCTGGGGCAAGCGGCTGTCGATCGTGCTGCGCGACCTGGACGTCCTGCCCGTGAAGGAGAAGGGGTACGTGCGCAAGGCCTGTTGAGCCCTGTCGAGTGGGGACGCCGTCACGGGGTGCGGGAGGCCGTGCCGAGCGCGTCCAGGCGGCGCTGGATCGCCTCCAGCGCCCCGGGGCGCCTGCCAGGGACCCGATGGCGCAGCGCCGTGAGAGCGGTGGCCTGCGCCCGGGCGCGGGCCGGGTCCGCGACCTGCTCCCACTGGTGGTGGGCGCGGTCGACGGCCGCCTCGACATCCTCGTCGGTGCGGGCCTCTTTGCGGGCGAGCCTGGCCTGCGCGACCGCCATCCACAGTTCGCAGCTGCGGGGCGGGTCCTGGGCGAGCCGCGCCAGATCCGCCCGCACCTCCAGCCAGTGGATCGCCTGCGGTGACCCGGCGCCGTGCGTGCGCAGCGCCTCGCTCTCCCACAGCGCCGCGATGGCGGAGGCCTCGCCGTGCCGCCCGGCCTGGGCCGCCGCGAGCAGCGCGGGGTGCGGGTCACCGCCGTCCGCGGGGCGGGCCGCCGGGACCGGCGCGGCCGGAGCGGGCACGGCCTGGGCGGGCACGACGGGGACGGGAGGCACCACCACCCGCGCCGGTGGCACGTCCGGGCGCCGGGTGTCCTGCGCCAGGAACAGCGCGTCCGCGGGACCCGAGCGGGCGGCCGCCGCCTCGTGCAGGTGGGCCCGCGCGGGCCGCTCGCCGCCGCGCCAGATGTCGGCGTACGCCTTGAGGTAGGCGGGGGTCAGGACGGTGCGGCGCGGCGGCGGCGGGCAGACGCGCCCGTACAGGCGCACTCCGTGGCCGAGCCCGAGACCGCCGGCCCGCACGTGCTGCCAGGCGGCCGCGTCGGCGACCAGGTCGACGACGACGGTGGTGGTGTGCGGGCGGCGCAGGGCGAGTTCACCGGTGAGCCAGTGCCAGGGCAGGGCCGTGTAGCGCAGCGTCGACGCGGTGGTGCGGGCCAGCGCGAGGTGGAGCAGGCGCTGGCGCTGGTCGAGGTGCAGCTGACCGGTGACGTACAGATGGAGCGGGCCCGGCAGGGCGGCGGCCGTGCGGATACGGGTGAGGACGACCTGCGGGTCGAGCGGGTCGGCGAGTTCGACGACCGTGGCCGCCGCGGTGCCGGTGAGCGCGCTCGGCGGGACCGCCGCGAGCGACGGCAGCACGGCGGCCGCGTCGATGAGGCACCCCTTGCCCGCGGGGGCGGCCGCGAGCAGCAGCGCCGTCCCCGGCTCGGTGGAGTGTGCCTCGTAGGTGCCTTGCGCGTTGATCACCCCAGCACCGTAACCGCAATACGTCGGGACGCGCGCCCCGGACCAGCACCCCAACTCCTCCGACTACGGCCGGATTTCACCCTATTTTCTGTGTGCCGCCCGGCGCGCCGGGCGGCCGGTTGAGGGTGCGGACTCTTCCCCGTGCCACGAAGCTGAGGGGCATGGACGGACTCGACGGATACCCCTCAGTAGTCGTGCACGCGGCGCAGCCCGGCGGGCGGCGGGTCGCCATCCGCGGGGAGGACGCGGGTCTGGCGACCTCGCTGGCGGACGTGGTGGAGTTCCTGCGCCGCGCCGGCCTCGACGACGCGCCGCTCGACGACCCGGACTTCATCGAGTGGCGCGGCGGCGGCAGTGCGATGTGGCCCGCCGGGATCAACGATCCGGACGACGGGATCTAGGAACCGTACGCGCCGGCCCCTACCGGTAACCGGTGACGTCGGCGGGCTTGCCCGCGTCCTGGACCTCCACGAGGTAGCGCCAGGCGTCGGGCCTGCTGCCGTCGAGGTCGGTGAAGCCGTAGACCTGGGCGAGGCCGCCGCTGGACAGCGAGGTTGCGTTGAAGCGGGAGACGTCCGGGTCTGCGGCGAGGGCGGCCACGGCGCGGCCGACGTAGCGGGGGGTCTCGGAGATGGCGAAGTGCGCCTGGTCCTCGAGGGCGTCGCGCCAGGTCTCCTCGGTGACGCCGAAGGCGTCGAGCATGATCTCCGAACGCATCCAGCCGGGGGTGAGCGCCACGGCGGTCGCGCCGCGCGAGCCGAGTTCGTGGCCGAGGGAGAACGCCATCCGCAGCACGGAGCTCTTGGCCAGGTCGTAGAAGAAGGAGTTGCGGTAGTTCGCGGCGTTGTACTCGGCCGTACCGTCCGTCATCTCGACGACCAGGCCTCCGGGGTTGCGCAGCAGGAGCGGCAGCGCGAAGTGGCTGGTGACGGCGTGCGTCTCGACGGCGAGGCGGAGCAGCCTGAGGCCCTTGTCGAGGTCGTGCTCCCAGACGGGGGCTTCCCAGGCGAAGAGCTGTTCGCCGCCCCAGATGTCGTTGACGAGGATGTCGAGGCGGCCCTGTTCAGTGTCGATGCGCTCGACGAGTGCGCGGACCGCGTCCTTTTCCAGGTGGTCGGTGGGGACGGCGATGCCCTGGCCGCCCGCCGCCGTGACCAGGTCGGCCGTGTCCTCGATGGTCTCGGGACGGTCGTATTCGGAGCGCTGCGTGCGCGTGGTGCGACCGGTGACGTAGACCGTGGCGCCCGCCGCGCCGAGCTCCACGGCGATGCCGCGGCCCGCGCCGCGGGTCGCTCCCGCGACGAGTGCGACCCTGCCGCGGAGCGGCGCCCGGCGCTCCGCGGGGGTGTCCCGGTTGTCCTGGCCGCGCTGCCCCTGTGGGTGTGTCATGTCCTTCTCCTGTGGTGGTTGCCGCGTCGCCCGCCGACGTTTTCGTCTCCTCCGTCGAGCTTCCCCGCCAATCCCGACATCTTCTGTCCGGCTTTCGGGCCGGGATGTGTGCGACCGCTCCCCTGCCATACCCCCAGGGGTATTTTGCTACCTTTGAGGCGTAAGAGTCACCTGTGACATCAGCTGGGAGAACCATGAGCACCACCCTCGCCCCCGCGGAACTGCACGCCCGGCCCGCCGACCGCACCCTCGTCGTGGACGTGCGCGCTCCCGGCGAGTACGCCTCCGGGCATGTGCCCGGCGCGGTCAATGTGCCCGCGGATCTCCTCGACGCGCTCCTGCCCGACCTGCGGGCCGCGGCCGAGCGGCAGGACCTCGTCATGGTGTGCGCGGCCGGTCGGCGCTCGGCCGCCGCCTGCGCGAAGCTCGCCGAAGCGGGCGTCGAGTCCACCGGCCTCGCGGGCGGCACGCAGGCCTGGGCCGCCGACGGGCTGCCGGTCGACACCGGCGCCCGCCCGGACCGCGAGGTGTGGGCCATGGACCGGCAGGTGCGCTTCACCGCCGGATCGCTCGTCCTGCTCGGTCTCGCCCTCGGCCGGCGCGCGCCGAAGGGTCGGCTGCTGGCCGCCGGGATCGCGTCGGGTCTGGTGTACTCCGGGCTGAGCAACACCTGCGGCATGGCGGCGATGCTGGGCAGGCTTCCGTTCAACCGGCCCGCGGCGGGAGCGCTGGACGAGGCTCGCGCGGCGTTGCGCGGATGAGCGGAAATCCCGCGGCGACGGACGCCGTCCTCAAACGGCTGCGCCGCGCCCAGGGGCAGCTGGCCGGGGTGATAGCGATGATCGAGGCGGGCCGCGACTGCAAGGACGTGGTCACGCAACTCGCCGCCGTGTCACGGGCGTTGGACCGGGCCGGCTTCAAGATCATCGCTTCCGGCATGCGGGAGTGCCTGAACGCCGCGGACGGCGAGCAGCCCCCGTTCAGCGAGGAAGAGCTGGAGAAGCTGTTCCTGTCGCTGGCGTGATCAGAGCTTTTCGTCACACCCGGACGTCGTGGCGGGGCCGTTCCCGGACCGCCCCGCCGCGACGCGGATTCGAAGACGGGCTGTCAGGCGGCGCGCCGGGACCGGGAGCCGTGGCGGCGCACGATGTCCGCGTACCGGTGGCCGCTGCCCTTGATGGTGCGCGCTTGCGTCGCGTAGTCGACGTGCACGAGGCCGAACCGCTTGTCGTAGCCGTACGCCCACTCGAAGTTGTCGAGCAGCGACCACGCGAAGTAGCCGGCGAGCGGGGCGCCCTTGCGGGCCGCGCGGGCGCAGGCCGCGATGTGGTTGACGAGGTACTCCTCGCGCTCCGGGTCGTCCACGGTGCCGTCGGGGCGCACGACGTCCGGGAAGGCCGAGCCGTTCTCGGTGACGTACAGCTTGCGGGCGCCGTACTCGTGGGTCAGGCGGAGCAGCAGCGTCTCGATGCCGTTCGCGTCGACCTCCCAGTCCATGCCGGTGCGCGGGACGCCGAGGCGGCGCACGGAGTCCGCGTACGGCGCCGGGCCCGCCGGGTGGTCGGCGATCGCGGACGGGAAGTAGTAGTTGAGGCCCAGCCAGTCGAGCGGCTCGGCGATGGTCGCCAAGTCACCTGCCTTTTCCGGGAGTTCGACGCCGTAGACCTCGACCATGTCGGCGGGGAAGCCGCGGCCGTGCACCGGGTCGAGCCACCAGCGGTTGGCGTGACCGTCCATCCGGCGGGCCGCGGCGATGTCCTCCGGGCGGTCGGTGGCGGGCTCGACCTGGGCGAGGTTGTTGACGATGCCGATCTCGGCGCCGGGCACGGCCGCGCGGATCGCCTGCGTGGCCAGGCCGTGGCCGAGCAGCAGATGGTAGGAGGCCTGGACGGCGGCGGTCAGGTCGGTCCAGCCTGGCGCCATCCGGCCTTCGAGGTGGCCGATCCACGCCGAGCACAGCGGTTCGTTGAGCGGCGTCCAGTGCTTCACGCGGTCACCGAGCCGCTCCGCGACGACGGCGGCGTAGGCGGCGAAGTGTTCGGCGGTCTCGCGGGCCGGCCAGCCGCCCCGGTCCTGGAGCACCTGCGGCAGGTCCCAGTGGTAGAGGGTGACCGACGGGGTGATGCCCTGGGCGAGCAGCGAGTCGATCACCTCGTCGTAGAAGTCGAGGCCCTTGGCGTTGACCACGCCGTCGCCGCCGGGCACGACACGCGGCCAGGCGACGGACAACCGGTAGGCGTTGGTGCCCAGTTGACGCATGAGAGCGATGTCCTCGCGCCACCGGTGGTAGTGGTCGCAGGCGATGTCGCCGTGGTCGTCGTTGTCGATCTTGCCGGGGGTGTGCGAGAAGGTGTCCCAGATCGAGGGCGAGCGGCCGTCCTCGGAGACGGCTCCTTCGATCTGATACGCGGATGTGGCGGTGCCCCACAGGAAGTCGTGCGGGAAGGCGGAAACATCCACGGGAGCGTGGGGGTCGGACACGGTTTTCCTTTCACAAGTACTCACGAGAACGCACGGGAACTCACGAGCACACGGTCACTTGACGGCGCCGGCGGTCAGGCCGGTGACGAGGTAGCGCTGCAGCAGCAGGAAGCCGGCGACGACGGGCACGCTGACCACCAGTGAGGCGGCCATGATCTGGTTCCAGTACACGTCGTTGAGGTTGGCGTAGGCGCCGAGGCCGACCGAGAGCGTGCGGGTCGTCTCGTTCGTCATGACGGAGGCGAACAGCACTTCTCCCCAGGCCGTCATGAACGAGTAGACGGCGACCGCGACGATGCCGGGAATGGCGGCCGGCACGATGATCCGGAACAGGGCGCCGAGCGGGCCGCAGCCGTCGACGAGGGCCGCCTCGTCGAGGTCGCGCGGCACCGATTCGAAGTACCCGATGAGCATCCAGATCGAGAACGGCAGCGTGAAGGTCATGTAGGTGAGGATCAGTCCGCCGCGCGAGCCGAACAGGGCGATCCCGGTGGCGTTGCCGATGTTGACGTAGATGAGGAACAGCGGCAGCAGGAAGAGGATGCCGGGCAGCATCTGCGTCGACAGGACGGTCACCGTGAAGACGCGTTTGCCGCGGAAGCGGTAGCGGCTGACCGCATAGGCGGCGAAGACGGCGATGACGACCGAGCAGACGGTCGCCGTGCCCGCCACGATCACCGAGTTCGTGAAGTACTTGGCCAGCGGAACGGTCGACCAGATGTCGATGTACGGGCGGATCGTCAGCCCGCTCGGGATCCAGCGGAACTCGCCCTGGACGTCCTCGAGGGGTTTGAGCGAGCTGGACACCATGACGAACACGGGCAGCAGGACGAACCCGGCGAGCAGCGTCAGGAAGATCCGCCTGCTCCACAGGAACGACCGGGGCGCGGCCATCGGCGACCTGTGCCGCGAGGTGGCGGCTACCTGGGTGTCAGACATCGGCGGACTTCCTTCCCCGTGAGGTGAGCGCCAGGTACACGCCGGTCACGACGAGCAGGAACAGCAGGAGCAGCACGGACATGGCGGAGCCGGAGCCGAAGTTCCAGGTGACGAACGACGATTGGTAGATGTGGACCGAGACCAGGTCCGCCGCCTTGGGTGCCGCCTTGCCGAACATCACGTACGGCGTGTTGAAGTCGTTGAACGTCCACAGGAACAGGACGAGTACGAGGACCTGGTTGACGGGGCGCAGCGACGGCAGCGTGATGCGGCGCAGCTGCTGCCACAGGCCGGCGCCGTCGAGGTTGGCGGCCTCGTACATCTCCTTGGGGATGTTCTGGAGTCCTGCCATCACGATGAGGAAGGCGAACGGCCAGCCCTTCCACACGGACACGGTGAGCAGCGCGTAGAAGCTGTTGTCGCCGATGAGCCAGAAGGACGGCTTGTCGGTGACGCCGAGCTGGTCGTGCAGGACGTGGTTCACCAGGCCGTTGTCGTGCTGGAACATGAACACCCAGGTGATCACTGCGGCGTAGACGGGCAGCGCGTACGGGATCAGGAACAGGGCGCGCAGGATGCCGCGTCCTTTGAACGTCTCCTGCATGTAGATCGCGGCCGCCGTGCCGATGGCCCAGCACAGGCCGACGGACAGGATCGTGAAGAGGCAGGTGACGAAGAAGGAGTGGAGCAGGGCCTGGCCGACGGGGGCGTCGAAGTCGACGGCCACCTTGAAGTTGTCGAAGCCGGACCACGGGGCGGTGCCCCAGTCGCGGATGTAGAACTGGGTGAGCTCGCGGAAGCTCATCACGATGCCGATGACCATCGGGATCAGATGAACGAGGAGTTCGAGGATCAGGGCGGGCAGGAGCAGCAGATAGGGCAGGCTGATGCGGCGGATCCGCCCGGGGCGGCGGCTCTTGCCGCTCGCCGCCCCGGGGGAGTTCTTGCCGACGGCCCGCCCCTCCCCCGCCTCGGCGGGGGTGGTGGCGGTCGTGGTCATGTGGGTCTCCGCACTCACTTCGTCGGCATCGACTGCTGGGCCTTGGTCAGTGCGGCCTTCACGGATTCCGTGGTGACCGGCTTGCCGGCGGCGGCGTCCGCGAAAAGCTCCTTCACGGCCGTGCCGACGGCGGTCTCGAACTGCGACTCGTCCGCGACCTGGGGCAGCGGGGCCGCGCTCTTGCCGAGGGTCTCCTTGAGGACGCCCGTGGACTGCGCGTTGAACGCCGGGTCCTCCTGCGCGGCCTTGACCGGCGGGATCGAGCCGTAGGTCTTGTTGAGGAGCTTCGACTCCTCGTCGCTGGTCATGAACTTCACGAACTTCGCGGCGCCGTCGAGGTTCTTGGTGTTCTTGAAGACGGCGATGTTGATGCCGGCGACCATGGAGTTGGTGGACTCGCCCTGGCCGGGGGCGCCGGACTGGACGGGCGCGGGCACGACGCCCCACTCGTCGTCCTTCATGCCCTGCGACTTGAAGGTGGACGCGGCAGCCTGCCAGAGCACCATCGCGGTCTTGTTCTTGGAGAAGTCGCTCAGGGACTGGTTCTGCGCGTACTCGGCGTTGCCGGGCGCGATGATCTTGTCCTTGGCCATCAGGTCGACGTACTGCTTCACGCCCGCGACCGCGCCGTCGGAGGTGAAGTCCGGCTTGCCGTCGGCGGTGAACCAGTCGGCGCCGTGCTGCTTGGCGAGGACGAAGACCTGGTGGATGTTGTTGGACAGGTTCGAACCCTCGGCCGCAAGTCCCCACTTGCCGTCCTTGGAGATCTTCTTGCCGTCGGCGACGATCTCGTCCCAGGTCGTCGGGGGCTTGGCTATCCCCGCGTCCTCGAACATCTTCTTGTTGTAGTAGAGCGCGTACGACATCGAGTACAGCGGGACGGCGGCGGGATCCTTGCCGGCGGCGCCGGCCGAGCCGATCGCGGACTCGACGAAGCGGTCCTTGCCTCCGATCTTGTCGAAGTTCTTCGCGTCCCACGGCAGCAGCGCGCCGCTGGCCTGGAGCGAGGCGCTCCAGGTGTTGCCGATGTTCAGGACGTCCGGGCCCTGGCCCGACGTGGTCGCGGTGAGGATCCGGTTGAGGAGGTCGGACCACGGGACGACCTCGAGCTTGACCTTGATCCCGGTCTGCTTCTCGAACTTGTCGAGTTCGGGCTGGAGGACCTTCTTGTCGACCGAGATGCTGGCGCCCTGGTTCGACGCCCAGTAGGTCAGGGTCTTCGGGGAGTCGTTGGACCCGCCCCCCGAGGACGAGCCACCGCCGCAGGCGGTCGCGGCGAGGGCGAGCGAAAGGGTGGCAGCGCCGACGGCTGCGGCTCGGATTCTGCTCATGGCTCCAGGTGTCCCTTATCCGGAGGAACCCCGGCGCGTCCACACGAGCTCAATTTCTGCGAGTTCAAGTAGTGAACGCCCTCAGGGCTTAATTTAGGCTGTGAGTTAAGCCGCACAAGAAGAGGGCGTCAAGGGATCGGACACGGGTATCTTGCGCGGAGCGGGGGTTGTTGGCGTCTTGTCGGCGCAGGGAGAGGGAGATCATGGCCGGGCGGAACGGGCGTACGGTGCACGACCTGCGGCGCGAGAATCGCGCCGCCCTATTGCAACAGTTGTATTTCGATGGTCCGTTGAGCCGGTACGAGCTGGGTCCGGCGACCGGGTTGAGTTCAGGTTCCGTCAGCAATGTGGTGGCGGAGCTGGCCGCCGAGGGGCTGGTGGAGGAGGCGGGCAGTGTCGAGTCGGACGGCGGCCGGCCGCGCACGCTGCTGCGGATCGCGCCGGACTGCGGTCTGCTGATCGGCGTGGACGTCGGCGAGAACCTGGTCCGCGTCGAGCTCTTCGACCTCGTGCTGACCGAACTGGCGCGCGTGGAACGCCGGTTGGCGGTACGTGACCGGTACGACGTCGATCTGGTGGTGGGCCACATCCGCGACGGCATCGCCGACGTCCTCGCGGCGGCGGACGCGGATCCGGGACAGCTGCTCGGAGTGGGCGTCGGAGTGCCCGGCATCGTGGCACGGGACCCGGAGCGCGGGGCGGTGGTGCACGGCCAGACGATCGGCTGGCGAGCGGTGCCGCTGGAGCAGTTGCTGCGCAAAGGCACCCAACTCCCCGACGAGATCCCGTACTTCATCGACAACGGGGCCAAGACGCTCGGGCAGGCGGAGATGTGGTTCGGAGCCGGGCGAGGGGCCGGCAGCGCGGTGGTGGTGCTGTTCGGCTCGGGCGTCGGGGCCTGCGTGGTCGCCGAGGACGGGGTGGAGGGGCGGGCCGTCGAGTGGGGGCATCTGACGGTACGGGTGCGGGGGCGGCGCTGCCGGTGCGGGGCGCTCGGCTGCCTCGAGGCGTACGCGGGGGCGCAGGCCCTCGTCGAACGGTGGCGGGAGGCCGGCGGTGCGCCGAGCGGCGACGGCGGTGAAGAGGCGTCGCTGACCGAGCTGTTGGGGACGGCGTACGGCGAAGGCCCCCAGCCCGAACGGGCGCTGGCGCTCTCGGTCCTGGAGGAGACCGCCGAGTACCTGGGGGCGGGCCTGTCCGACCTGATCAATCTCTTCCAGCCGGAGCGGATCCTGATCGGCGGCTGGGCCGGGCTGCGGCTCGGGCCGCGCTTCCTGGAGTCGGTGCGGCGGCACATCGGGACGTACGCGCTCGACTATCCGGTGGGCCGGGTCGGCGTGGAGCTGGGCCGCCTCGGCCCCGACGCGGTCACGGTCGGCGCGGCCACGCTGCCGCTGGCGGGGTTCTTCGCGCGGGGCGGCCGCCGGGCCGAACCGGCGCCGGCCCAGGAACTCGCGGGGTGGCGGCGGGCGTTGGTGGCACGGCGGGGTGTGCGAGGCGGGCGGGTTCCGGCGGGCGGCCAGAGTGCGGGAGGTCAGTGACCCGGCGGGCGGCCAGAGTTCGCGAGGTCAGTGACCCCGCGGGCGGCCAGAGTGCGCGAGGTCAGTGACCCCGCGGGCGGCCAGAGTGCGCGAGGTCAGTGACCCGGCCGGAGGGGGCATGTCTTTGCCGGGACGTGTTCTTATGGGGCGTGCGAGAGACCAACAGTGCCTCCGAACCGCAGGTCGGGCCGCGCGGGGACGACGACATCGGGGCGTGCGTCGCCGCCCTGGCCGCCGTGCACGCGAAGGACGGCTACCCCATCAACTGGCCGTCCGACCCCGGCCGTTGGCTGGCCGGTGGCCCGGACGCGGCGGCGTGGGTCGCCCAGTGGGGCGGGCGGGTCGTCGGGCACGTGATGCTGGTGCGGCCGGGCGCGGACGATGTGGCACCGACCCTGGTCGGCGCGGGCGCCGAGGTCGCGGTCGTCAGCCGGCTGTTCGTCGACCCCGCGGCCCGCGGGCACCGGATCGGCGCGGCGCTGCTCGACCGGGCCGCGCGTGAGGCCGAGCGGATGGGCGCACGCGCCGTGCTGGACGTCGTCGCCACCGACACGGCCGCCGTCGCCCTGTACGAAAGGCTCGGGTGGGAGTTCCTCGCCTCTGCGCAACAGGAGTGGGGGCCGGGCGAGTTGGTGGACGTACGGTGTTACGCGGCGCCACCGGAGTGATGGCGCCCGCACCGTACTGCTCTGTCCCGCCTTGAAGGAGCCTCCATGACGCAGGTCGCGCCCGCCCGTTCGGCGAAGCAGCGCAAGCAGGACACGCTCGCCCGGCTGGAGCGGGACGCCGACGCGTGGGTGGCGACGGCCGGGGCGGAGGGCGGGCAGCCTCATCTGATGCCGCTGTCGTTCCTGTGGCAGGACGGCCTGCTGTACGTGTCGACCCGCGCGACGAATCCGCTCGCCCGCAACCTCGTGGCGACCGGGAAGGTACAGCTCACCATCGGGGGCACCCGGGACGTCGTACGGATCGAGGGCGAGGCGGAGGTGCTGCCCGACGCCGAGGTCACGGCCGCGTTCGGCGACACGTTCGCGGAGAAGGCCGGGTTCGATCCGCGCGCCGCCGGCGCCCCGTACCCGCACTTCCGGATCCGGCCGCTGCTGATCCAGGCCTGGCGCGAGGTGAACGAGATCGCGGACCGGGACCTGCTGCGCGACGGCGAGTGGCTCGTCACGGACTGACACACGTGTGCCCTCGCCGGGCGAAGCGGCGAGGGCACACGTATGACGGGGTACGACCGGGGCGCCTCAGGCGACCGGGGCCGGCTCCTTCTCCGCGTGCCAGTCGGCGCTGTCGGCGAGCGGCTTCTCCTTCAGGACGAAGGCGAGGACCAGGCCGACCGCGAACACGGGCAGCAGATACAGGAAGATCGGCACGAGCGCTTCCTGGTAGGAGTTGACGACGGTCTCACGCAGGTCCGCCGGGAGTGAGCGGACCAGCGCGGGCGTGAGCGAGTCGCTGTCGCCGATCTTGGCCGCGGCCTCCGCGGGGATGCCGGCGGCGAGCTTGTCGGTGAGGCGGCTGGCGAACACGGCGCCGACGACGGCGACGCCGAGCGTCGCGCCGATCTCCCGGAAGAAGTTGTTCGCGGAGGTGGCGGTGCCGACCTCCGCGGCCGGGAAGTCGTTCTGCACGGCGAGCACCAGAGTCTGCATCATGAGGCCGACACCGGCGCCCGCGAGACCGACGTACACGCACACGAGCCAGACCGGGTCGGACACGTCCAGCGTCGACATCAGGTAGGCGACGAGCATGATGACGGCCGTTCCGGCGATCGGATAGATCTTGTAACGGCCGGTCTTGGACATGATCGCGCCGGACGGCAGGGCGGTGCCCATGATGCCGACGACCATGGGGATCAGCAGCAGCCCGGACTCGGTGGCGGACTTGCCGTAGACCATCTGCAGGTACGTGGGCATGTAGCCGACGATCGCGAACATGCCGAGGCCGATGACGATCATGCCGAGCAGCGTGGCCACGTTGAAGATCGGGCTGCGGAACAGGTGCGGCGGGATCACCGGCTCCGCGACGCGCTTCTCCACGACGAAGAACAGGATCCAGGCGGCCACCGCGCCGACTCCGAGGCCGATGACCAGCGGGTCGGACCAGGCGTACTGGGTGCCGCCCCAGCTCGCGAACAGGACGGTGCAGGTGACGGCCGCGGCCATCAGCGCGGTGCCGAGGTAGTCGAGCGTGACCTTGACCGCCTTGCGCGGCAGCTTGATCGCGACCGCGGCGACGAAGAAGGCGAGGATGCCGAGGGGCAGGTTGACCCAGAACGCCCAGCGCCAGGAGTGCGCGTCGGTGAACCAGCCGCCGAGCAGCGGCCCGACGACGGAGGACAACCCGAAGACGGCGCCCATGGGAGCCATGTACTTGGCGCGCTCACGCGGCGGCACCAGGTCGGCGATGATCGCCTGCGAGGTGATCATGAGACCGCCGCCACCGAGGCCCTGGAGGGCGCGTCCGGCGATCAACGTGCCCATGTTCTGGGCGAGTCCGCAGACCACCGAGCCCACCAGGAACAGGGCTATGCCGGCCAGGAAGATGTTCTTGCGGCCCATGAGGTCGCCGAGCTTGCCGTAGACGGGCATGCCGATGGTGGCGGCGAGGATGTACGCGGTGGTGATCCACGCCATGTGCTCGATGCCGTTGAGCTCGCCGACGATGGTCGGCAGGGCCGTGGACACGATGGTCTGATCGAGGGCGCCGAGCAGCATGGTCAGCATCAGCGCGGCGAAGATCAGTCCGAAGTTGGCCGGCTTGGCCGTGCTCTCGGCGTTCTCGTCGGCACCGCCGTTCTCCGGGCCGGGTCCGGTGTCGATGCCCTCGGCTGCGGGGGCGTGCGTCATTGCGTGGTTCTCCGATGTACGAGTGTGCGGATGGGTCGGCGGACCGTGCGGCGCGGGGGAAGCGGTCACCGCGTACGGGTACTGCGGGGTCTGGGTCTGCGGGGTTTACGGGATCTGCGGGGTTTTCGGGGTTCGGGGAGAGGTGCGTCGGGTGACCGGTCGGGGGTTCCGGTCACGCGGGGGGTGCGGGCCTACTGCACCGCGGCCTGCCCGAGCAGGGCGCGCAGCGCGGCGAAGGAGTCGCGCACGCAGCAGGCGAGGCCGTCGGCGCTGTCCGCCCCGGCCGCGTGTTCGCTCGTCTGCGCCCACCTCTTCAGCGCGCTGCGTACGGTCGCCATGGCGATGCCCGCGAGCAGTTCGGCGCTCTCCCCCTCCGCGGGGGTGCCCGTGCGCCGGGCGATGGTGCCGGCGAGATCCCGCTCCACCGCTTCGCACTGGGCGAGGAACGTGGCAAGGACGGACGGCACACCTTCGGCGATACGCAGCATGTCCTCCAGCTCCTGGGGGCCGGGGGTGGCCTCCTGGAGGTGGTCGGCGAGCACGTCGCCGAGGTCGCGCAGCACGGCGTCCGTGCCCTGTCCGACCCCCCCGGCGAACCGGTCCGCGAGCGCGGTCGGCAGGTTGCCGGGGAGTGCGAACAGCGCGGCTTCCTTGCTGGGGAAGTAGTTGAAGAAGGTACGGGGTGAGACTCCGACCTCATTGCTGATCATCTCGACCGTGACGTGCGCGAAGCCCAGTTCGCGGACGAGCCGCAGGGTGGCGGCGTGCAGCTCGGCCCGTGTGCGGCGGCGCCTGCGGGCACGCAGCCCCTCGGCGGGGGCGCTCTGCGGCGGGTCGGATGTGATCACGGCGAAGATTCTTGCACACCGTGCAAACTTGCGGTCACTGCACCCCCACCCCGTGCCATATACAGAGCCGGCCATCCGGGATAGCCTCTTATGTCTGCATTCATCCTTATTGCGGCAACGAACTGGGGAAACCGATGCGCGCACGAACCGTCACGGCGGCCACCGTCGCCGCACTCGCCCTGACCGCCCTCGCCGTCCCGGCCACGATGCCGGGCGCCCCGTCGGGCGCCTCCGCCGCCGAACTTCCTCGCTGCGCGGAGAAGAATCTGACCGTGCGCGCGGAGCCCTCCGACGACAGTGCCGGCGTGCTCAAGCTGAGCGTGCGCAACGACTCGGCGCGGGCCTGCCTCGTCGACCGCGTCCCGACGGTCACCTACGGGGATCTGGACGGCGCCGCCCTCCCGCTGCCGACCGTGCCGCACGCGGGGCGGACCCTGGCCGCGCACACCACCGTGTACGCGGCCGTCCTCTCCGTGTCGACGGAGCCGAAGGGCGGCGACGAGGAGGCCCGCACCGTGCTGTCCGTGAACGTGGCCGCCGTGCCCGATCACGACGGGCGGACGTTCCAGGCGCTGAAGCTGGGCGCCCCCGCCGGGGTGCGCGTCTGGGAGCCGGTGACGACCCTGTGGCAGACGTCCGCGGACCGGGCCGCACAGGTGCTCCAGGAGCAGACGACCGGCAAGGGCGCCATCGCGGCCTAGGACCTGCCGGGCGTCACCCCTTCTGCTCCACGCGCACCCAGTCCACTTCCGCCTGGACGCCGCCGCGCGCGATCGCGTCCACGCTCGATTGCGGCAGTCCCCAGTAGGGCTGGGTGACCTTGTTCCAGCCGGCCGGGTAGGCGCCGCCGAGCGCGAGGTTGAGGATCAGGTACTGGTTGTGGCCGAACACCCACTGGCCGCGCGTGGATTCCAGCTTGGTGCGGGTGGTGCGCTGAACGACCTGGTCGTCGACGGTGAAGCGCAGTTCGGTCGGCGTCCACTCCACGCCGTAGGTGTGCCACTGATCGGCGCGGCCGCCGCCCGGGTAGTGCTGGAGAGCGCCGATGTTGCCGTCGGCGGAGTACCCGGCGCCGTGCAGCGCGGAGCTGGTCCAGTCCCCGTAGCCGATGTTCTCCATGATGTCGGTCTCGCCGGACGCGGGCCAGGACACCGACGGGTCGTCCACATCGCTGCCGAGCAGCCAGAAAGCGGGCCAGAACCCGTCCCCGACCGGCAGCTTCATGCGCGCGCTGACCTTGCCGTACGTGAAGTCGAGCTTGGTGTGGGTGTCGATGCGGCCGGACGTGAAGTCGTAGGTGCCGCCGCCCGCCTGGGTGCAGCCCTTGCAGTACTTGGCGGCGAGGACCAGATTGCCGGCTTGCGTGCGGATGGTGTCGGTGGAGTCGACGTACGCCTGGGACTCGCCGTTGACCGGGCCCATCTCCTGCCCGGTCCTGACCACGCGCCACTTGGAGCGGTCGAGGGCGGCGCCGGTGAAGTCGTCGAAGAACGTCGTGCGGTAGCTGCCCGACTGCTCGCCGGGCAGCCCGGGGTACGCGGCGGCCGCGCTGCCGCCGGTCCCGTAGACCTCGAACTCGTAGAGCGAGTAGCCGAATTGGGCGGTGGCAGGGGCCGGGTTGTAGAACGACCGGCGTTCCTTGCCGAGCATGCGGACGTAGCGGCCGGTGGCGGGGGTGGGAAGTTGGACCGTGTCGTGGCGGCCGGTCGCGTCCCCGGGTGACTTGATGTCCGCGCGGCGGGCCGCGACGTCGGCCGCGCTCGGGCGGTACACCGTGCGCCAGGTCCTGTTGTCGTCGGAGACCTGGACTTCGTAGTCGACGGCGTAGGCGGCCTCCCAGTACAGGTCGACGCTGTTGATGGTGGAGGTGGCGCCCAGGTCGACCGAGACCCAGCGGTCCGCGTTCCAATCGCTCGACCAGCGGCTCTGGTCGGCCTTGAGGTCGGCGGGTCTGCCGCCGTCGGTGACGAACGCCGGGGAGTTTCCGGCGTGTTGGTAGTAGTTGCTGTAGGCGGGGTGGTGCAGGGCGAGGTTGGTGCGCGTGGTGGAGGCGGCGGCCGGTGCGCCGCCGTACACCTTGAACGCGTAGAGGGAGTATCCGTAGGGCGTGGCGCGCTCGATGCCGCGCATGCGGACGTAGCGGCCCGTCACCTCCTGCGGGTACGTGTGCGCGGTGACACTGCCGCCGGTACCGGCGTCCTCCGTGTAGAAGGGCTGCCAGTCGGTGCCGTTCTTCGAGACTTCCAGGACGTACTGCTTGCCGTAGGCGGCCTCCCAGTCGAGGGTCACGCGGTCGATGCGCAGGGTCGCGCCGAGGTCGACGCGTAACCACGCGGAGTCCGAGAAGTCGCTGGACCAGCGGGAGTTGGCGTCGCCGTCGACGGCGGCGCCGGGGCCTGTCGCGCCGTTCTCGCTGCCGGACGCGGTGACGGACGCGGGGTTCGCGGTGTGCGCCGCGGCAGCCAGGTCGGTGTTCCAGTCGGCTGCCGCGGCGGCGGCAGCGCGGGGTGCGGCGGTGGTCGGAGGCGCGGTGTAGGCGGACCAGGACGTCAGAGCGGCCAGGACCGCGGTGGTGCTGAGCAGCAGGAGGGGGCGTCGCATGTCTCTCCTTCACGGGAACCGTCACAGGCTCGGAAGGGAGAGCGCTCCCGGCGGAAGGTATGAGGCCGTTACCCGAGTGTCAAGCGGGGTGACGGAGACGGATGCCCACGAGCCGAGGCGGGAAGTGCAAGGAGTGAGCCGAAGCGCTTTCCGTCACTTCCTGAAGGTCCAACTCCCGTTTCTGGGCGTTTTGTTGAGACTGCTCCCCCGTAATCCCCGCGAATTTCGGTCACAACTCTTGACGCCCGATTCACACGCCTGAAGCATGCGTCGCCAGGAGAGCGCTCCCACCACCCCCACTCGTTCACTTCATGAACCAGGAGAGCCGCTGTGCCCCACCCCCACCCCCACCTGTCCCTGTCCCGCCGCTCGGTCCTCGGTGCGGCCGCCGCTTCGGCGGCGCTGCCCGTGCTCGGCTCGGCCGTCGCCTCGGCGGCCGAGGCCAAGCCCCGTGAGGCACTCGCCGGCGGCGGCGACCTCGGTCCCAACGTGATCGTGTTCGACCCCTCCACAGCCGGCATCCAGGCCAAGCTCGACGAGATCTTCAAGCAGCAGGAGTCGGCGCAGTTCGACTCCGGCCGCTACGCGCTGCTGTTCAAGCCTGGCACGTACAGCGGGCTCAACGCCCAACTCGGCTTCTACACCTCGATAGCGGGCCTCGGTCTGTCCCCCGACGACACGACCATCAACGGGGACGTCACCGTCGACGCGGGCTGGTTCAACGGCAACGCCACGCAGAACTTCTGGCGCAGCGCGGAGAACCTCGCGCTGGTGCCGGTGAACGGCACGAACCGGTGGGCGGTCGCGCAGGCCGCGCCGTTCCGCCGGATGCACGTGCGCGGCGGCCTCAACCTGGCGCCCGACGGCTACGGCTGGGCCAGCGGCGGCTACATCGCCGACAGCCGGATCGACGGCAGCGTGGCACCGTACTCGCAGCAGCAGTGGTACACCCGGGACTCGTCCGTAGGCGGCTGGGCCAACGCGGTCTGGAACATGGTGTTCTCCGGTGTCGAGGGCGCGCCCCCGCAGGGGTTCCCCGACCCGCCGTACACCACGCTCGACACGACACCCGTCTCCCGCGAGAAGCCGTTCCTGTACCTCGACGGCGCCGACTACAAGGTGTTCCTGCCGGAGAAGCGGACGAACGCGCGCGGCACGAGCTGGGGCAACGGCACACCACGCGGCACCTCGGTCCCGCTGACCCAGTTCTACGTCGCGAAGCCCGGGGACAGCGCGAGCACGCTCAACGCCGCCCTGACCCAGGGCCTGCACCTCCTGCTGACGCCCGGCGTCTACCACGTGGACGCCCCGATCCAGGTGAACCGGGCGGGCACGGTCGTCCTCGGCCTCGGTTACGCCACGCTCGTCCCGGACGGCGGGGCCACCGCGGTCGAGGTGGCCGACGTGAGCGGGGTGCGGCTCGCCGGATTCCTCATCGACGCGGGCACCGTCAACTCCGCGACCCTGCTGGAGGTCGGGCCGACGGGCGCGTCCGCGGACCACTCGGCCGACCCGATCACCGTGCAGGACGTGTTCGTCCGGATCGGCGGCGCGGGCGCCGGCAAGGCCACCACCAGCATGGTGATCAACGCACGGCACACCATCGTCGACCACACCTGGGTGTGGCGCGCCGACCATGGCGCCGGTGTCGGCTGGGAGACCAACCGCGCCGACTACGGCATCGTTGTCAATGGCGACGACGTGCTGGCCACCGGCCTGTTCGTCGAGCACTTCAACAAGTACGACGTGCAGTGGAACGGCGAGCGCGGGCGCACCATCTTCTTCCAGAACGAGAAGGCCTACGACGCCCCGAACCAGGCGTCGATCCAGAACGGCTCGGTGAAGGGCTTCGCCGCGTACAAGGTCGCCGACTCGGTGACCAGTCACGAGGGGTGGGGACTCGGCTCGTACTGCTTCTACAACGTGGACCCGACGATCCAGCAGGGCCACGGTTTCGAGGCACCGAACAACGCGGGTGTGAAGTTCCACGGCCTGCTGGTGGTGTCGCTGGGCGGCAAGGGCCAGTACGACCACGTGATCAACGACATCGGGGCCGCCACCTCGGGCGACACCACCGTGCCGTCGACGGTGGTGTCATACCCCTGACAGCCGCGCGGTCCTGGGCCGGGCCGCACCGATGAGGGAGTCGTCGTGGACGCGGGCGCCGGGCAGCCGGTGCCTGGCCGCGACGAGGGCGGTGTCGATGTCGCGGGTCCCGGTGGCGACGCAGAGCGTGTACGTCACGTCGTCCAGGCGGCGCCGCCCTTCGGCGCCGCCCTCGTCGGCGTCGAGCGCGCTGAGCGTCTCGTACTCACGGACGAGATCGGCCAGCAGAGCGGGGTGGGCCAGCAGCATCGTCGGGGCTCCTTGTCGTCGCGGGGTCCTCGCCCTTGTGCCCTGCCGTCCCACCCGCAAACGGCTCACCGTACGCCGCGTGTTCGGCCGCGGGGCCGCTGGTCAGTGGGGGCGGCGGAGGTGTTCGGTCGCCCAGACGGTGAAGGACCCCGCGGCCAGGACCGCGCCGAGGACGCAGACGCCGGTCCAGCCCGCGGCCGACCGGACGACGGAGGCGAGGGCCGAGCCGACGGCGCCGCCGAGGAAGAAGCACGTCATGAACGCCGAGTTGATACGGCTGCGGGCTTCGGGGCGCAGCGCGTACAGGACGGTCTGGCCGCCGTTGAGGACGGCTTGCTGGCCGATGTTGAGGGCGACGACGCCGAGCGCGAGCCAGGCCGGGGAGCGCTCCCCGGCGAGCAGGACCAGCCAGCCGGCGAGCAGCAGGGCGGTCGCGCCGCCGGTGACCTGCCGCAGGGTGGGGGTACAGCCGTCGTTCCGTACGGACGATCCGGGGGTCGAGAGCCGCACCCTCGTGGTGGACCCGCATGTCGCCGTCGCCCCGCCGGATCACCCGCTGGCGGACACCGGAGGCAGTGCGCCCGTGCCACTGGCGCGGCTGGTGGACGAGGCGTTCGTGGACTTCCCCGCGGGGCTCGCGGCCCGGGCGCAGACCGACGAGGCGTTCGCGGCGGCCGGGTTGCGGCGCGAGGTGGCGTTCGAGGCCAAGGACCTCGATTTCCTTGCCGATCTGGTGCGCGGCGGCCTGGGCATCGCGCTGCTCCCCTCGCGGCTCGTACCGCGCCTGCCCGGGCTTGCCGTGGTACCGGTGCGGGACGGGCCGGTGCGGGAGGAGCGCATGGTGTGGAGTCGGACGCGACGCTCACCGGCGGCCACGGCTTTCCTGGAGATCGTGCCCCTACGTATCGGGGGTGACCGGAGCCGCCTCCACGGCGAGGAGTGAGGCGTCGTCCTGCAAGGTGCCCTGCGCGTAGTGGAGCAGGTCGGCGGCGAGTGCGGCGGTGAAGCCCGCGAGCGGGGCGGCGCTCAGCTCGGCGGCGCGCTCGGCGAGGGGATAGAAAGTGCCGGTGGCATCGCGCGCTTCGGAGGCGCCGTCCGTGTGGAGCAGCATCCGGTCCCAGGCGCTGCGCGGAATGGGCTGGGCCGCGCACCAGCCCTGGGCGAGGTCGAGCAGGCCGAGCGGGGGCGCCGGTGCGGGCACGGCGGCCGCCACCGCGCTGCCGTCGCGCAGCAGTAAGGGCGGCGGGTGTCCGCAGCAGACGAGCTCGGCGGAGCCGTCCGGGTCGACGGAGACCAGAGTGGCGGTGACGAACCGGTCGGGCTCCTCGGAGTGGGCGACCAAGGAGTGCAGACGCACCGCGAGGACCTCCAACGAGCGCTGACGTCCGGCGAGTTGATGCCAGGCGCCGAGTACGGCATCGGCCGTGCGGGACAGCTGGGGGCCCTTCCCCATGACGTCTCCGATGAGCAGCCGGGTGCCGAACGGAGTGTCGACAGCACCGTGCACGTCGCCACCGCTGCCGTCGTGCCCGGCGCCCGCGGTGAGGCGGCGAGCACTGACGCTCAGGGTGCCGACCGTCTCCGGGTGCGAGCTGGTCGTGCGCGGGCGGGTGGTCATGGAAGCCTTCCAAGGGCGGGGCCGGTCGGGCGGCTCCGGCGGACGAAGGGGGCGCGGTCATTGCAATGTTCCGGGGAAGTGTAGTCATCCGGACGCACTGTGTGACGGTTTCCTTTAAGTGTGCACAGAATGTGCCCCAGGCATCCGGATCCTGGCATGGGCGGGGCCGCGGGAAAGGCAGTGTCCCATTTCCGCCACCTGTGTGCGGGGCGATCCGGCGAAGCCGTCAGGATCATGGCCGGGGACTTCTAGCGTGGCGGCACAGGACGCGCGCTGTCCTGCCGTCGCTGCCCGCACCGTACGGAGTCCCATGAACCGCAGTTCCGGCCGTCGCACGCCGGGTGAACTTCCCGCCGAGGCCACCAGTTTCGTCGGACGGCGGTGCGAGCTGGCGCACCTGGCCGACGTGCTGACACGGGCCCGCCTGGTGACGCTGACCGGGCCCGGCGGCGTAGGCAAGACCCGTACCGCGGTGCGCACCGCGTACGAGCTGCGGGACACCTTCGCCGCCGGGGTGCAGCTGGTGGAGCTCTCGGCGCTGAGCGATCCCGAACTGCTGGCGAACACCGTCGCCGCGGCGCTCGACCTGCCCGAGCAGACGGCCCGCCCCGCACTGGACGTGATCGCCGACTTCCTCGAGGACCGGGACCTCCTCCTGCTGCTCGACACGTGCGAGCACCTCGTCGACGCGTGCGCGATACTCTGCGACGAACTGCTGCGCTGCGCACCGGGGTTGCGGATTCTGGCGACGAGCCGCCAGCCGCTCGACGTGGCCGGCGAGCACGTCCTGGCGATCGGCCCCCTGAGCATGCCCGAGCCGGCGGCCGTCGCCTCGGAACAGGGGTGCGACGCGCTGGACCTGTTCGCGGACCGGGCGTCGGCGGCGGCGCCCGGGTTCACGGTGAGTGACGACAACCGGGCCGATGTGCTGGCCCTGTGCCGGCGCCTCGACGGAATCCCGCTCGCCATCGAACTCGCCGTGTCCCGGCTGCGGGTGCTCTCCCTCGACGAGATGCTGAGCCGTCTCGACGACCGGTTCCGGCTCCTGACGGGCGGGCGCCGCACCTCGGTGCCGCGCCATCAGACGCTGCGCACCGCGATCGGCTGGAGCCACGATCTGTCGACCGCACCGGAGCGGCTGCTGTGGGCCCGACTGTCGGTGTTCGCGGGCGAGTTGAGTCTGGAGGCCGCGGAGGCGGTGTGCGCGGACCCGCGGAACCCGGCACTGCGAGAGGGCTCCCCCACCAAGGCCCAACTGATCGCAAGGAACGAACTGACCGTCGAGGACGTACTGACCGCCAAGAACGAACTGACCGTCGAGGACGTGCTGTCCGCGAGAGACATGCTGTCCGCGCGAGAGGTGCTGCCCACCGAGGACGTTCTGACCTCGCTGATCGGTCTGGTCGAGAAGTCGGTCGTGATCAGGGTGGAGACCCCCGAGGGCACCCGTTACCGGATGCTGGACACGATCCGCGAGTTCGGCCGGGAGCAACTCGCGGCGCTCGACGACGAGGAACCGACCCGGCTCCGCCATCTCGCGTACTTCCGGGAAGTGGCCGGCTCCTTCGACGAGGAGTGGACGGGCGACGCGCAGATCCCGCTGTTGCAGGCGCTGGTGCGTGATCAGGCGAACGTCCGTGCCGCCCTGGAGTACTGCGTCGCCCGGCCCCGGCTCCACTGTCAGGGGCTGCGGATGGCGACTGACCTGTGGGGGTACTGGCACGCCACCGGCCTGCTCACCGAAGGCCGCTACTGGTTGCGCCGCACCCTGGACGGCTGCCGCGACGAGACGCCCGTACGCGTCAAGGCGCTCTGGCTGACCAGTTGGTACATGGACCTCCAGGGCGAGCGCGGCAACAACGCGGAGCTGTTGAAGGAGGCCGAGGCGATCGCCACCCGCATCGATGACCCGGTCGGTGCCGCGTGGACGCTCGCCTTCCAGGCGCACCGGCGCTACTTCCTCGGCCTCATGGAGGACTGCGCCGCCGACTTCCAGGAGGCCCGCGCCCGGATGACGGCGCTCGGCGACGACACCGGTCTGCTGATGCTCGGCTTCTACGGCGGGTTCATGCTGATCCTGTCCGGCGACCACGACCGGGGCATCGCGTGGTGCGACGACTCGCTGGCGCGCGGCGCCGCGCACCCCGCCGAGCAGTGGGCGCGGGGCTGGGCTCTGTGGGTCAAGAGCGTCGGACTGTGGCTGCGCGGCGATCACGAGGCCGCCCTCGCGTGTTCGCGGGAAGGCCTGCGCAGCAAAGCGGCACTGCACGACCTGATGGGCCTCGCCCACTTCATGGAGGGGCTCGCCTGGTACGCGGCGCAGCTGCGGCACTTCGAACGCGTTGCCGTCCTCCAGGGCGCGGCGGACGCGCTGTGGCGCCGGTCGGCCAAGGAGGCGAGGTTCGGGATCCCGGTACTGCACGACCTGCACGCCGGGGCCGCGACGCAGGCGCGGTCCGCGCTGGGCGCCGACGGGTACCACGACTCGTTCGTGGAGGGCGGCCTGCTGCCTCTGGACGCGGTGGTGGACCTGGCCCTCGCCGACGGATCCACGGCCGCCCCGGACGTCCCGGCACAGCGCTCGGGCCCCGCCGACGGTCTCACGCCCCGGGAGCGGCAGGTCGCCGCGCTTGTCAGCAAGGGCCTGACGAACCGCGAGGTCGCGGCCGAGCTCGTCGTGTCGAAGCGGACGATCGACTCCCACGTCGAGCACATCCTCACCAAGCTCGGGTTCACCTCCCGTTCCCAGATCGCCGAGCTGCACAGCGCGGCGCCCCCGGACGCTCCCGTTCCACCTCCCGAAGTATGACGAAGCAGGTCATGGCGGCGACCCCAGCCGCTACCGTGAGTACAAGGACGTGTACCCAAAGTCCCGCGGAGGTCGGATGGGCGACGACGCTGTACGGGGGACCGGGCCGCTGCCGAGGTTGCGGCTCGACGAACTGCTGGAAGAACTTCAGGTCCGGATCGACGCCGTGCGCGGCACCCGCAACCGCCTCCAGGGTCTGCTGGAGGCGGTGCTGTCGGTCGGTCAGGAGCTCAACCTCTCGCAGGTACTGCGCCGCATCGTGGAGGCCGCGGTGGTCCTGGTCGACGCGGAGTACGGCGCCCTGGGCGTGATCGGCGAGGACCGGCGCAAGCTGTCGCAGTTCCTGCCGGTCGGCATCAGCAACGACCTGCGGGCCCGGATCGGCGATCTGCCGTCCGGGCACGGGCTGCTCGGCGAGCTGATCCGGCACCCCGAGCCGCTGCGGCTGCCCGAACTGGCCGGCCACCCGGCGTCGTCCGGGTTCCCCGCGCACCATCCGCCGATGCACACGTTCGTGGGGGTCCCCATCCGGGTGCGCGACGACGTGTTCGGGAACCTGTATCTCACCCAGAAGCGGGGTGGCGTTGACTTCGACGACGAAGATGTCGCGGTGCTGCAGACGCTGGGTGCCGCGGCGGGCGTGGCGATCGAGAACGCGCGCCTGTACGAGGAGGTCCAACTGCGGGAGCGGTGGCTCAAGTTGAGTGCGGAGTTCACCGGCAGTCTGCTGTCCGGCACCGAGGAGATACCGGTGCTGCGCCTGATGGTCGAGCGCGCCCGGGAGATCGCCGCCGCGGACCTCGGCATGGTGGCGCTCGTCGTCTCGGGCACCGACGATCTGCACGAGACGCTGGCGCTGGGCCAGCACGCCTCGGCGCACCACAATGTGACGCTGCCACGAAAGGGCACCTTCGCGGGCGCCGCGCTCGCCGCCGGCGAGCTGGTCACGTCGGACGATGTGCGCAAGGACCCGCGGATCACCTACCAGCCCGCGCGCTGGGAGGGGCTCGGCCCCGCCGTGGCCGTGCCCATCGGCACGAGCGACCGCGTGCGCGGGGTGCTGACGCTCGCGCGCCGGGCCGAGCGACAGCCGTTCGCCGCGGCCGAGTTGGTGCCGCTGGTCGGGTTCGCCGGGCAGGCGGCGCTCGCCCTGGAGCTGGCCGACAGGCGCCGCGACGCGGAGCAGATGAGTCTGCTCGAGGACCGCGACCGGATCGCCCGGGACCTGCACGACCTGGCGATCCAGCGACTGTTCGCGACGGGTATGACGTTGCAGAGTGCCCAGCGGTTCGTGCAGCATCCGGAGGCCACCGAGCGGTTGCTGCGGGCCGTGGACGACCTGGACACCACCATCAAGATCATCCGTTCCACGATCTTCGGACTGCGCGAGCAGGAGTCACCGCCGAAGGGCGCCGGGCTGCGGGTGCGCACGGTGCGCGCCGTGGAGGACGCGGCGCGGGTGCTCGGCTTCACGCCGGCGCTGCGCATGGAGGGCCTGATCGATGTCGACGTGCCGCCGCCCGTCGCCGACGATGTCGTGGCGGTGCTCGGCGAGGCCCTGACGAATGTGGCACGGCACGCGCGGGCGTCCTCGGCCGAGGTGGCGCTCCTCGTACGCGGCCGGGCTCTGACGCTGACGGTGGAGGACAACGGCATCGGCATCCCGGACGTGGCGGACGCACACCGCAGCGGCCTGGCGAACATGGCCGCGCGCGCCCGCGGCCGGGGCGGCACGCTCACCGCCACGACCCGGGACCCGGGCGGTACGCGCGTGGAGTGGCACGTGCCGTTGAAGGACGGGAGTTGAAGCACGGGCGAAGCAAGGGAGCGGGACGCATCGACGCCGTCCGCTACTGGGGCCGGGGCGGCAGTCGGCTGGCCATCACCGCCGCCTGGATCCGCCGCTCCACACCCAGCTTGGCCAGCAGCCGGGAGATGTTGTTCTTCACCGTCTTCTCGGACAGGTACAGTCTGAGGCCGATCTGCCGGTTGGTGAGCCCTTCCCCCACGAGCGCCAGGATGTCCCGCTCCCGCTCGGTGAGTTCGGCGAGCTGGCCGACGGCGGACCGGGCACTGTCACCCTGCTCCGCGTCGTATGCCTCCGGCCCCCGCAGGCTCCGCATCAGCCGTGCCGTCGTCGCCGGGTCGAGCATCGACTGCCCGGAGGCGACGGTGCGTACCGCGGAGACCAGGTCGGAACCCTTGATCTGCTTGAGCACATAGCCGGCCGCACCGGCCATGATGGCGTCCAGGAGCGCGTCGTCGTCGTCGAACGAGGTGAGCATCAGGCAACTCAACTCGGGCAGCAGACCACGGAGTTCACGACAGATGGTGATGCCGTCGCCGTCGGGCAGACGGACGTCGAGGACCGCGACGTCGGGACGGAGCGCGGGCCCCCTGGCGAGGGCCTGCGCCGCGGTGGCCGCCTCCCCGACGACCTCCATGTCGGGCTCGGCGCCGAGCAGGTCGCGCAAGCCGCGACGGACCACTTCGTGGTCGTCCAGGAGCAGAATGCGAATGGGACGGTCCACGGAGAAACTGGGTGGCTGAGGCATACGTCCCCCTCGGATGTGGTGTTCCTGCATCCTGGAGCCGTGGGAGGTGATCCGCCAGGGCCGAACGGTACCGATCGGCCGGGCGGGCGGGGCCGTCAGGCCGCCCCGTATCCGTAGGGGGCGTAGAGGTCGAGGAGCCGGGACCGGGTGACGCTCAGCCGGTGGGCGAGGACCCGGCCGACCCACTGGGCGACGAACGAGCCGAGCCCGGGGTCGGACGCGCACATCAGGCGCACGGTGAAGGCGTCGAACTCGTCGGCCCTCACCGGGGTTTCGGTCTGCGCGCCGAGCTGCCACACATAGGGCGGGAAGAGCCAGGACCAGCCGATCAGCTCGCCACGCCCGAGCGACTCGACGATGGGCGCCCGCCGCCCCGGCACCCGTATGTCCAGGGCGACGCTGCCGCTGCGCACGATCCAGAACCGGTCCGCGCGCGAGCCCTCCTCGAACAGCCGGCGGTCCTGCGGGAAGGTCACCTCTCGGGCGATACGCATCAGCCGGCCGCGGTGCTCCTCGGGCAGGGTCTGGCTCATGCGCGGGGCCGTGGTGGTCATGAGCGGCTCCTTTCGGGGGGCCGACGGGGCTCAAGGACGGAGAAGAACAGACTCCGCGCCCGGACTGCCGTCGTGCGCCATATCGACGATCGCCGTCCGGTGCCGCCGCGACCAGGGGCCGAACGGCTCTGGCCAGGGGGCCTCTCGGATCCGGGCCCGCAGGCCGACATTTGTACAAGACCGATGAGCGGCCGGTCCCGCACCATCTGCCGCATGAGTCCGTACGACGCCGCACTCGCGCATGGCATGCATGTGGTTCACGACGGCCCTTCCCAGGCGCCGCCCCTGTTGCTCATCCACGGATCGGGAGCCGCGGGCGGCTCCTGGAGCCCGATGGTCCCGGCGCTCGCCGCCCGCCGTCACGTCATCCGGGTCGACCTGCCGGGTTGCGGCCAGTCGCCGCCCGCGGCCTCGTACGACGTGCCCGCGGTGGCAGGCCGGCCGGCGGCGCTCCTCGACGACCTCGGGCTTCGAAACGTCGCGACGGCCGGACATTCCAGCGGCGGCTACGTCGCCACCGCGCTCGCCGCACACCGTCCCGACCTGGTGAAGTCGCTCGTGCTGATCAGTACGGGCCCGAGCCTCGACGCGCTTTCTCCGCAGCCGCTCGTCCTGCGGGTGCTGCTGGGCCCGCCGCTCGGCCGGCTCATCTGGTCGTTGCGCTCGGACGCGTTGATCCGCAAGGGAGTCGAGGCGACGACCGCTCGCCCGGTGGACGTCCCGGACGACATGGTCGCCGGGATACGAGGCATCACGTACCGCGCCTTCCGGCGCGTGATGCGCGCGAACTCCGCGTACGTCGTCGAGCGGAACGTGCCCGAGCGGCTCGCCGCCCTCGACGTGCCGCTCCTGGTGCTCTTCGGCGCCGCCGACCCCCGCTGGGATCCGGCGTCGGCACACCGGTACGACACGGTGCCGAACGCGCGGGTCGAGCTGCTGCCCGGCGTCGGGCACGTGCCCCCGATCGAGGCGCCCGACGCGGTCGTCGAGCTGTTGCTGGACTTCACGGCAGTGGCCGCTGACACCCCGTCCGCCGACGCCTGGGCTGAACGCATGCTGCCGATCGGCACGGCCCCTCCCGACTGGACGTCGGTGGACATCGCGGTCCCGCGCCCGTCGCACCGGCTGCCGGGCATCAGCATGGCCGGGTTCCGTCAACGGGCGCCCGCGCCCACGGACATCGCCATGGTCGCGCACCCGGGCGTCACCCTGCTCTTCGACCTGAGCGACGACGAAGGCCTCGTCTGCGACGCCGGGCGCCGGGCGCCCGCCCACGGGTCGACCCGGAGGTCACGCACAGCTGGCTGCGGACGCTCACCAGCCGGGGGCGGGTACGGGTGGACCGCCTCGCGGCCGAGGCCGGCTGGAGCCGCAAGCGCCTGTCGGCCCGCTTCCGCTCCCAGCTCGGCATCACCCCCAAGCGCGCCGCCGGTCTGGTGCGGTTCGACCACGCCGCGCACCTCCTCGCGGCGGGCCACGCCGCGGCGGGTGTCGCCATCGAGAGGGGCTATGTCGACCAGTCCCACCTTCACCGCGAGTTCAGGGCATTCACCGGGCTCACGCCCTCGGCCGTGGCCAACGCACCGTGGCTCGCGATCGACGACGTCGCGTGGCCGGCCGCGACCCGGCCCGGAGGTCCCGGGGTCGCACGCCCAGGAAGTGGTGCGGGCCGGCGCCCCTCATCAGAAGGACCTCAGGCAGGAGGGCCTCAGGCCCGGCGGTGACCCCAGTCGGGTCCGACGCGGCTCCATTCGTGTTCCCAGGCGGCGAGGCGGCGGCGGTCCAGGACGCGACGCAGGACGAGGCGGCTGGTGACGGCGAGGCCCGCCGTGGTCGCGGTGACAAGGCAGCCCGCGGCGAGGGTGTGCGACCAGATGTCGCCGTCGCTCCAGGGCGCCGCCACGACGTCACCGTGACTGTCGAGCCAGACGGTGGTGCTGTCGCCCCGCTCGAGGCCGGCCTCGACGGGGGCGAGCGCGGTGATCGTGCGGCCCGCCCGGTCGGTCCAGCGCACTGTCACCGGGTAGGTCAGGTTGGACTGGCCGGCGCTCTCCGAGGCGATGAACTCCGGTGCGTCGTCGAGGAGTCGGGCCCGCTGCGCGTGCCGGGACGCCTGCTGGGCACGGGCGTGGTCCCGGGCGTCCTCGTGGGCCGCCCAGCCGCTCACCGCGCCCGCGACCGGCGCCACCAGGAAGGCGAGTACGCCGAGCAGCAGCGCCGCCCAGGCCTCGATCACGTCCGACCTGCGTCGTAGCGGGTTGCCCCGCGCTGCCCGGCTCGGCCTGCACATCGCCATGTCGGCCTCCTCGCCCCACGCTCGCGCGGCCCGGGGGCGCGGCACAGGGGCCGAACGACCCTTGACCCAGGGCCGGTTCGCCTCTCCCGGCGCGAACGGCGCGGGTGAAAGGGTCCGAAGCGCGCCTGCCCCCCGCAGGTGGCAGCGTGCCCGGCGCACGGGCCGCACCGTGCATCCGGTTCCTGGGACGGACACGCGTGAGCGTTCCCTTGCGTGGAACCCGCGATGGAACACACATCCACTGTCACCGAAAGGTTCCGTCATGACCAGCATGCGCGTCCTGACCGTCGGGACAGACGGTTCGCGCGAGAGCATGAACGCCGCCGACTGGGCGGCCCGTGAGGCTCTGCGGCGCGACGTGCCCTTGCGCCTGCTGCACGCCGACAGCGGTGTGCGACTCGCGCCGCCACCGCCCGACGTCGACCTGCCGGGGCGCGACGTACTCGACCGGGTCGCGCTCCAACTCTCGTACGCGCACCCCGCGTTGGAGATTCTGGCGCGGCGCCGGACGACGCCGCCGGTCACCGCGCTGCTGGAAGCGGTCACGGAGTCCGAGACGCTGGTCCTCGGTTCGCGCGGCTTCACCGGGTATTCCGGGTTCCTCGTCGGCTCGGTGGCGCTCGCCGTGACGGCGCGGGCCGACCGGCCCGTCGTCCTGGTGCGGGCGGGCGGGCTCCCGCAGGACGAGCGGGCCAATGGCGGGCTCGGGTTCCTGCCGGTGGTCGTCGGCCTCGACGTGACCGCCCCGGCCGACGAGGTGCTGTCGTACGCCTTCGAGGCGGCGGCCCTGCGCGGCACCGAGCTGCACGCCCTGCACGCCTGGACGGTGCCGCCGCTGCGCGCGGACGCGCCGGGTGCGACGCCGCCGGGTGACGCGGCGCGCCGCGAGACGCTGCGCCGCCGGGCCCTGGCGGGCGCGCTGCAGGTGTGGCGCGCGAAGTTCCCGGAGGTTCCCGTGGTGGAGCGGCTGGTGTACGGGCAGCCGGGGCACCATCTCCTGAAGGCCTCGACGGCGGCGAGCCTGACGGTGATAGGGCGCGGCCTCGACGCGAACCGGCTGGGCTGCACGGCGCACTCGGTGGTGCATCATGTGACCAGCCCGCTGGCCATCGTCCCGCACACGTGAGGGTTCCATGACCGCATTCCGGCCCGCCCCCGCCTGGCTCCGTGACGCCGTGTTCTACCAGATCTACCCGCAGTCGTTCGCCGACTCGAACGGGGACGGCATCGGGGACCTGGGTGGCATCACCGAGCGGCTCGACCATCTGGCCTGGCTCGGGGTCGACGCTGTCTGGATCAACCCCTGTTTCGTGTCACCGTTTCGCGACGCGGGGTACGACGTCGCGGACTACCTCTCGGTGGCGCCGCGCTACGGCACCGCCGACGATCTCGCCGAGCTGGTGGACCTCGCCGGGCGGCGCGGCATCCGGGTGCTCCTCGATCTGGTCGCCGGGCACACCTCCGATCAGCACCCGTGGTTCCGGGCGGCCGCGCACGATCGCGCGGACCACCGCTACATCTGGAGTGCGGACGGTGTCCCCGAGGGCTTCGTACGCTCCCCCGGCACGCGTCCGGGCGGGTATCTGCCGAACTTCTTCGACTCGCAGCCCGCCCTCAACTTCGGTTACGGGCGCGAGAGTTCGGCAGAGCCGTGGCGGCAGCCGGTCGACGCCGAGGGGCCGCGCGCCAACCGGTCGGCGCTGCGCGAGGTCATGGATCACTGGCTGCGGCTCGGCCTGGCCGGGTTCCGGGTCGACATGGCGGCTTCGCTGGTGAAGGACGACCCGGACAAGCGGGCGACCTCGCTGATCTGGACCGAACTGCGGCACTGGCTCGACCGTGCTCACCCGGAGGCCGTGCTGCTCTCGGAGTGGGGCGACCCGCAAGTGTCCGTGCCGGCCGGTTTCCACGCCGACTTCTTCCTCCAGTTCGGCGGTCCGACGGACGGCCTGGCGATGCGCTCGCTGTGGAACAACGGAACGGGCACGACGAACGACGCGTGGGCTCCCCTGGACTGCTTCTTCGACGCCTCGGGTCTCGGCTCGCCCAGGCAGTTCGTCGATGCCTGGCGCGCGGCGACGACCGCGCTCGGCGACACCGGCTTCGTGTCGCTGCCCACCGCCAACCACGACTTCTCCCGTCTCAACTGCGGTCCGCGCACGGCCGATCAGCTCCCGGCGGCGTTCGCCTTCCAGCTCACCTGGCCGACGCTCCCGGCGATCTACTACGGCGACGAGATCGGCATGCGGTACGTGCCGGGTCTGCCCGACACCGAGGGCAGCGTCCTCGGCCCGCACTACAACCGGGCCGGTTCCCGTACACCGATGCAGTGGGACGACGGCCCCGGCGCGGGGTTCTCGACCGCGCCCGAGGAGCTCTTCTATCTGCCCCTCGATCCCGATCCGCGGCGCCCCTCCGTCGCCGCGCAACGCGCCGACGAGCGTTCTCTGCTGCACCACGTACGCCGTCTCGTCGCGCTACGAAGGTCCACCCCGGCGCTGGGCCACCGCTCCCCCGTCGACGTGCTGCACGAGGGTCATCCTTTCGTGTACATCCGTGGAGGCCGGTTCCTCGTGGTCATCAACCCGGGTTCCCGCGCGCGGAGTTGGACTCCCTCCGAGGCGCCGAGGCTCGCGGGGGCCCGCCCCGTGCAGGTGAACGGGGTCAGTGTGGCGGTGGACGGCACCTCCGTCGAGGCGGACGGATTCGGGTACGGCGTCTTCGCACTGACGAGAGACTGAGACATCTTCGCGACGATGAGCACACACCTCGGCGGGAGTCTTATGGGGTAAGGAACGATCCGCCCGCCCAGGAGGCGCCCCATGTGCTCCCACCAGCCGTCGTGCCCGACCGCCGACCGCCCCGACCACGACGCCGCCCGTATCGTCGCCGCCCACCCCGAGCAGGGCTGGAATCTGCTGTGCAACGGCACGATCGTCTTCGACGACACCGGCGAACTGCTGCCGGGCGGCGATGTCCGCGCACCGGTACGGCAGTTGTGGGCGAGCCCGGCGAAGGTGACGCTCGCGGCCTGAGACGGGCGTGGCGTCCCGTCCGCCCGGCGCGTACGAGCCGTCCGTCACCACGTCACGGGCAGCTCCCGGGGTCCCCGGATGAAACCCTTGCTCTGCCAGGCGATGTCCGCCCGCTCACCCGCGAGACGCAGCTTCGGGAACCGGGCGAGCAGTTCCGCGAGCATCACCTCGGACTCCATCCGGGCCAGCATCGCGCCGATGCAGTGGTGCGGCCCGTGGCCGAAGGAGAGATGTGCCGTGCCGCCGCGGCCGAAGTCGACCGTGTCCGGTTCCGGGAAGACATCGGGGTCCCGGTTGGCCGCGAGGTACGAGGCGTAGACGGCTTCGCCGCGGCGGATCAGGACACCGCCGACCTCGACGTCCTCGGTGGCGATGCGGGGCAGGCCCACTCCGTTGCGGTGCGGGATGTGCCGCAGGAGCTCGTCGACGGCGGCCGGGAGCAGTTCGGGTTCGGCCCGCAGCCGGTCGGCGAGTTCGGGGCGGGTGAGCAGCATGTAGACCATGTTCGCGCTGTTGTTGCGGACCGCGTGGGCGCCGCTGACCAGGACGGCGGTGGCCAGTGAGACGGCTTCCGCGTCGCTGATCTCGCCGGCGTCGCGGGCGCGGGCGAGCACCGAGGCGAGATCCTCGTCGGTGGAGTGCGCCCGCGAGGCGAGCAGGTCGACGATGTACTGCCGCATACGTTCTTTCGCGGCCTCGCTGGACTGGGGGCCGGGTCCGGCCGACAGGATCACGTCGGGCCAGTCGGCGAGCCGCGCGCGGTCCTCGGGCGGGACTCCCAGCAGATCGCTGACGACGGCCAGCGGAAACGGCCCGTGCAGGTGGGCGACGAGGTCGGCGGGCGGTCCCGCCTCCTCCATCGCGTCCAGCAGTTTGGCCGCCGTACGCTCGGCGCGGGGGCGCAGGCCCTTCATGGTGCGGCCGGTGAACGCCTTCGTCATCACCTTCCGCAGCCGGGTGTGCTCGGGCGGGTCGGCGTAGTTGAGGCCGACGGTGGCGGCGACGCGGTGCGCCATCATGCCGTTGACCTCGCGGCCGATGAGCGCGGAGCGGCTGAACCGCGGGTCGGAGGTGACCAGGCGCACGTCCTGATAGCGGGTGACCAGCCAGGCGTCCCGCTCCTGCCCGAACGGCATGCGGACCCGGGCCACGGGTTCCTCGCGCAGCACGTCGGCGAGCAGCGGATCGAAAGTGAGCTCCGGCAGACCCTCCGGGGCCCAGGCGCGTACGGTGACGGTGTCCGCGGGATCGGCGGTGTTGTTGTCCACGCCGCCATGCCTTCCCCGGGCCTGGACCGGAGCACGCGGGACCCGTCGGTCCGCCGCCTGATCGGACGACCGGGGGGCCACCGGAGGCCCGAAACGGATGCCACCATCACGCAAACGAACCGCAAGCTTTGCGCTATTCTTGCGTTCCATGACGCGCAGACTTGCTCAGGTGGCGAAAAAGGTCGGAGTCAGCGAGGCCACGGTCAGCCGGGTGCTGAACAACAAGCCCGGTGTCTCGGAGGCCACGCGACAGTCCGTGCTCACCGCGCTCGACGTGCTCGGCTACGAGCGGCCGACACAACTGCGCGGTGAGCGGGCCCGGCTGGTCGGCCTGGTCCTGCCGGAGCTGCAGAACCCGATCTTCCCGGCGTTCGCGGAAGTGATCGGCGGCGCGCTCGCCCAGCAGGGCCTCACGCCCGTGCTGTGCACGCAGACCAAGGGCGGCGTCTCCGAGGCGGACTATGTGGAGCTGCTGCTCCAGCAGCAGGTGTCCGGCGTGGTCTTCGCCGGCGGCCTGTTCGCGCAGGCGGACGCCGAGCACGGGCACTATCAGCTCCTCGCCGAGCGCAAGGTGCCGGTGGTGCTCGTCAACGCGTCCATCGAGCGGCTCGGTTTCCCGTGCGTGGCGTGCGATGACGCGGTGGCGGTCGAGCAGGCCTGGCGCCACCTCGCCTCGCTCGGGCACGAGCGCATCGGTCTGGTCCTCGGCCCGGACGACCACATGCCCTCGCGGCGCAAGCTCACCGCGGCGCGCGCCGCCGCCCGCGCGGCCGGCGGGAAGCTGCCGGACGAGGCGATCGAGCGGGCGATGTTCTCGCTGGAGGGCGGGCACGCCGCGGCGGCCCGGCTCCTGGAGCGCGGCATCACCGGCATCATCTGCGCCAGCGACCCGCTCGCGCTCGGCGCCGTGCGCGCCGCCCGCAGGGCCGGGCTCTCGGTGCCCCGCGACGTCTCGGTGATCGGCTACGACGACTCGGCGTTCATGAACTGCACCGAGCCGCCGCTGACCACGGTGCGCCAGCCCATCGAGGCGATGGGCAGGGCCGCGGTCGAGCTCCTCGTCGCGAAGATCCAGGGCGGCGCGGTACCGCCCGGCGAGCTGCTCTTCGAACCGGAGCTGGTGGTGCGGGGCTCGACGGCGCCGCCGCCGCCCGCCGCGTAACGGCCGCAAGCGGACGGCAAGAACCGGACGCCACGAGTCCGCCGGAGACAGGCGGCCTCGTGACGCCGACTCCCTCACGACCTCTACCTGTTCATTTTTTGCGGAGTACGCGCGACATCTTGCGGACATCCGTCGACGGTGCTTGAGTGTGGCACGCCCCGGCACGCACCTCCCCGTGCATCCAGTGCCGTGGGCCTCCACGCTCCTGCCTGCACAGGCTCAGGCCCGAAGGGGACCCACCGATGAGAAGCAGCACCTGGTCACGGAGTACCCGGCGAACGTCCGCGGTGGCCATCGCCACCGCCCTCGCCCTGGGCTCGCTCGCGGCCTGCGGCACCAGCAGCAGCTCCGACGACGGCGGATCGGGCGGCGCCGGGTCGAAGGCCGACATCAGCGCTCCGCTCGACCCGAAGACCAAGGTCACGCTGACCATCGACTGCATGCCGCCGAAGGCGAAGGCAGCCGAGCTGAAGGAGTGGAAGGAGGACGTCAAGGAGTTCAACAAGAAGTACCCGAACATCACGATCGACGGAAAGTCGACCGCGGGCCAGTGCGAGGAGCCGGCCCGGTTCACCGCCGCGCTCAAGGCGAAGTCGCAGCCCGACGTCTTCTACACGTACTTCACCGACCTCCAGCAGGTCCTCGACAACAACGGCGCCGAGGACATATCGGCGTACGTGACGCCGAAGACCGTCCCGGCGATCGACTCGATCGACCCGAGCGTGATGAACGCCCTGAAGAAGGACGGCAAGCTCTATGGCGTGCCGACCAGCAACTACACCATGGGCCTGCTCATCAACCGCAAGCTCTTCAAGCAGGCCGGACTTGACCCGGACAAGCCGCCGACGACCTGGGACGAGGTGCGCACCGCCGCGAAGAAGATAGCCGGGCTCGGCAACGGCATCTCCGGGTACGGCGAGTACAGCGCGGAGAACACCGGCGGCTGGCACTTCGCGGCGGCGCAGTACAGCCTGGGCGGCGAGATGGTCACCGCCGACGGCAAGAAGGCCGCGTTCAACGACGCCACCGGCAAGCAGGTCGTCCAGCACCTGCACGACATGCGCTGGACCGACGACAGCATGGGCAAGACACAGCTGCTGAAGTGGGGCGACCTGCAGAAGCAGATCGCGTCCGACAAGCTCGGCATGTTCCTCGCCGCGCCCGACGACGTGACGTACATGGTCCAGCAACTGGGCGCGGACTACGACAACTTCGGGATGGGACCGATCCCCGGCGGCAAGGCGACACTGTTCGGCGGCAACGACTACATGATCAAGAAGGGCTCGTCGCCCGACAAGATCAAGGCGGCCATCGCCTGGCTGAACTTCAAGACGCTCACCCCCGGCAAGGGACAGTTCCAGTGGGAGCGCACCAAGGCGGACAAGCTGCCCGTCGGGCTGCCGCAGCCGAACTTCTTCACCGGCGCCACCAAGGAGCAGGACCTCAAGTCCCGTACGGACAACGCCACGATGCCCGTGGAGAACTTCAAGCAGTTCATGGACAACCCGGTACCCGGCAAGGCTGAGCCGCCGAAGGCGCAGGAGATCTACAAGGTTCTCGACAACGTCATGTCGGGCGTCCTGACCAACAAGAACGCCGACATCGACAAGCTCCTGTCCACCGCCGAGCAGCAGGTCAACCAGGTGCTGGCCAACCAGTAAGCCGCCCCGCCGGTACCTGTGATCCGAGGAGTGACCATGTCGGCCCCGACGCTGCCCGCGAAGCCCCAGCAGGCCGCACCGCCCGTCAAGCGCCAACTCAGCACGTCTGACGGCTCGTTGGCGCGAACCGTGAAACGCAATCTCTCCGCTCACGGCTTTCTGATCGGTGCGGTGCTCTGCTTCTCCTTCTTCTCCTGGTATCCCATGGTCAGGGAGTTCATCCTGGCCTTCCAGAAGACGAAGGACGGCCGCACCACCTGGGCCGGCTGGTCCAACCTCACCTACGTCTTCAACGACCCGGCCTTCTGGCAGGCCTGGCGCAACACCCTGCTGTTCACCGCGCTGGCCCTGGTGCTCGGCTTCGCCGTCCCGTTCCTCATCGCGGTCCTGCTCAACGAATTCCGGCACGGCCAGGGCTACTTGAGGATGCTCGTCTACCTGCCGGTGATGCTCCCGCCGGTCGCCTCCGTCCTGCTGTTCAAGTACTTCTACGACCCCGGGTACGGCCTGTTCAACCGGGTCCTCGGCGTCTTCGGAATCCCCGGACAACAGTGGCTGCAGTCCACCGACACCGCGATGCTGTCCGTCGTCATCGCGGCGACGTGGATGAACATGGGCGGAGCAACTCTCATCTACCTGGCGTCACTTCAGGGCATCCCCGGCGAGCTGTACGAGGCCGCCGACCTGGACGGCGCGGGCCTGTGGCGCAAGATCTGGCACGTGACGATCCCGCAGACGCGGCTGATCCTCTCCCTGATGTTCCTCATGCAGATCATCGCGACGATGCAGGTCTTCACGGAGCCGTTCCTGCTGACGAACGGGGCGGGCCCGGAGGGCTCCACCACGACCGTCGTCTACCTCATCTACCAGTACGCCTTCAACTTCAACAACTACGGTGGCGCGGCGGCCCTCGGCCTCGTCCTGCTCGTCCTGCTCGCGGCCTTCTCCGCGGTGTACGTACGCCTCAGCCGCTCATCGGACGACTGACCGCCAAGGGAGTTGGGATTCACCGACATGGCTACCGACACGATGCGCCCCCGCACCCTGATCTCCCCGGCCCAGCTCGGCCGGCGCCGCGGGAAAATCATCTACTGGACCGTCTTCGGCGTGACCATGGCCCTGTTCACGCTGGTCTTCCTCGGCCCGCTGTACTGGATGGTCACCGGCGGCCTCAAGACCACCGCGGAGATCGTCCAGTCCCCGCCGACCCTCGTGCCGCACAGCACGCACCCGAAGAACTACCAGGACGCCTGGCACGTGATGGACCTCGCCAAGCTCCTGTTCAACACGCTCTACTACGCGTTCGGCGCGCTCGCCTTCCAGCTCGTCCTCGACGTGGCCGCCGCGTACTCCCTCTCCAAGCTGCGGCCGCTGTTCGGCAACGTCATCCTCGGCATGATGCTGGCGACGCTGATGATCCCCGCGACCGTCCTCGTCGTCCCGCAGTACCTGACCGTCCTCGACGTGCCGATCTTCGAACGCAACCTGTTGAACAGCCCCTGGGCGATCTGGCTGCCGTCCGTCACGAACGCGTTCAACATCTTTCTGCTCAAGCGGTTCTTCGACTCGATCCCGCAGGAACTGCTCGACGCGGCCTCCATCGACGGCGCCTCGGCCGTGCGCACCCTGCGCTCCGTGGTCCTGCCGATCTCCCGGCCGATCCTCGGCGTGGTCTCCATCTTCGCGGTCATCGGTGTCTGGAAGGACTTCCTCTGGCCGATGCTGACCCTGCCGGACCCGGCCAAGCAGACCCTGAACGTCGGGATCTACTCGCTGGCCAACGGCGTTCCGCAGAACCAGCTGATCGCCGCCCTCACCATCGCGTCGGTACCGACGCTGCTCCTCTTCCTGCTCTTCCAGCGCAACATCATGAGCGGCCTGACCGCGGGCGGCCTCAAAGGCTGACGTCCCCGGCCTCCTCTCCTCTCTTCTTCTCCGTGCCGCCGCGGTCCGCCGCGGCGTGCCCCGCCCTGCCCGAAAGGACCCTTCGTGGTGGCCGACGACTGGTGGCGTTCCGCAGCCATCTATCAGGTGTACGTCCGCAGCTTCGCCGACGGCGACGGCGACGGGACGGGAGACCTCGCCGGGGTCAGAGCGCGCCTGTCCTACCTGGCGGAGCTCGGCGTCGACGCGATCTGGTTCACGCCCTGGTACCGCTCACCGCTCGCGGACGGCGGCTACGACGTCGCCGACTACCGCGCGATCGACCCGGCGTTCGGTACGCTCGCCGAGGCCGAGAAGCTGATCGCGGAGGCCCGGGACCTCGGTATCCGCACGATCGTCGACGTCGTTCCGAACCACGTCTCCGACCAACACCCGTGGTTTCAGGCCGCGTTGGCAGCCGGCCCCGGCAGCCCCGAACGGGAGTTGTTCCACTTCAGGCCCGGTCGCGGCCCCGACGGGGCGTCGCCACCCAACAACTGGCCGTCGCAGTTCTCCGGCGACACGTGGACGCGGGTGCCCGACGGCGAGTGGTACCTGCACCTGTTCACCGCACAGCAGCCCGACCTCAACTGGGCCCATCCAGCGGTGCGCCAGGAGCACGAGGACGTGCTCAGGTTCTGGTTCCAGCGGGGCGCTTCCGGGGTCCGTATCGACTCCGCCGCGCTGCTCGCGAAGGACCCGCGGCTCGCCGACGCCACCGACGGTGACGAGAGCGGCTACGTCGACCGCGATGAGCTCCACGACATCTACCGTGCCTGGCGCGCCATCGCCGATGAGTACGACGGTGTCCTGATCGGCGAGTTGTGGGTGCCCGACCCGGAGCGCTTCGCCCGTTATCTGCGCCCCGACGAACTGCACACCGCGTTCAACTTCGACTTCATGTCCCGCGCCTGGGACGCGGCCGAACTGCGCGCGTCGATCGAGGGCACCCTCGCCTACCACGCGCCGGTGGGCGCGCCGGCGACCTGGGTGCTCTGCAACCACGACGTGACCCGCACCGTCACCCGCTACGGCCGCGCCGACACCCGCTTCGACTTCGCGGCCAAGCGGTTCGGCACGCCGACCGATCTGCCGCTCGGTCTGCGCCGGGCGCGGGCCGCGGCCCTGCTCTCGCTCGCCCTGCCCGGCGCCGTATACCTGTATCAGGGCGAGGAGTTGGGGCTACCCGAGGTCGAGGTGGCCCGCGACCGCATCGAGGACCCCATGCACTTCCGCTCCGGCGGCGTCGACCCGGGACGGGACGGTTGCCGGGTGCCGCTGCCGTGGACCGCGCACGGAGTGTCGTACGGCTTCGGGAACGGGGGCGAGCCGTGGCTGCCGCAGCCGGCGGACTGGGGCGCCTACGCCGCCGAGGAGCAGGAGGCGGAACCGGACTCGATGCTGTTGCTCTATCGCAGCGCCTTGCAGGAACGCCGCTCCCAACCGGGCTTCGAGGGAAGCGAGTTGACCTGGCTTCCCGCGCCCGACGGCGCGCTGGCGTTCGCCCGTACGGACGGTCTCGTCTGCGTCGTCAACCTCGGCGCCGCCGATGCGGTACAACTACCCGCGCACGAAGCGGTGTTGCTCGTCAGCGACGCACTCGACGACCAGGGCCGCCTGCCACGTGACACAGCGGTGTGGTTGCGGACGGTGCCCGAGACGTAGCGACCCTACGGCGTCCGGCCGGCCGCGACGGCGGCCGGGTGGACACGGCATACGCCGCACCCGGCCGTCCGTTCGACTGCGGCGGCCGGGAAGCGCGTTCCCGAGGACTAGGACATATGCCAGAAGCACCACCGCATCGTGTATGGCGAAATGCCTTACGAGGGCAGGCGGCCTGTGCAACAGTCGTAACCGGTCCTCCCATCCGCCGTGGCCCTCTGCGCCTGCATCGGAGTTCGTCATGCCCTCCCCTCTCTTCGCGGACCGCCCCGCCGGTCAGCCGCCGGAGCCTGGCACGGTCGACGCGCTGATCTCGCAGACGCGCCGACTGCTCGGCGACGTCGACGCGGTCCGTCGGGAGACCACGGGACCCGCGGGCGACGAGGCGGACCCCGAGACCCGGTGGCAGCGCGCGCTGTACGAGCTGGCGGTGCATCAACTCAGCGATCTCGACAAGCACTTGGCCCAACTGCGGGACGGCCCCGCGACCTCCGCCGGGCCCGCGCCCCGGACGGCAGGACCCGAACCTCGGCGCGGATCACTGCTGAGCCGGGTCGGCAGCGCCGAGTGGAATCTGCTGACCGACGAGGCCAGCTGGTCGGAGGAGCTGTACCGGATCCTCGGCCGCGACCCGGCCGCGCCCGCCCTGACCCTCGACGAGCTGCCGGCCCTGGTGCACAGCGACGACCAGCCGAAGCTGACCGCGATGGTCACGGACTGCCTGATCGACGGCAAACCGATCGACGGCGAGTTCCGCGTCATGCGCCCGGACCAGTCCGTGCGCACGGTGCACATGATGGGCGAGCCAGTGCTCGACGCCGACGGCGCGACCACCTCGATGTGGGCAGTGGTGCGCGACGTCAGCGAACTGCGCCGCAGCCAGCGCGCGGTGAGCGAGACCCGTGACTCGCTCCAGCGACAACGGCACATCGCGCAGACCGAGCATCGGCTCGCGGTCGAGCTGCAGGAAGCCGTGCTGCCGCCGCGGCGTGGCTCCCTGTGGCTCCCGCACGGCGGGCCCGACGCACCCGGCGGCCGAAGCGGTCTCGATGTCGCCGCCCGTCGCCTCCCTTCCTCCGTCGGCGGCCCGATCGGCGGCGATTGGTACGACATGCTGGAACTCCCCGACGGCCAGGCGCTGTTGGCGGTCGGGGACCTGATCGGACACGGCATCGCCGTCACCTCGGGCATGGCGATGCTGCTCGGCACCGTCCGCGGCCTCGCCTTCTGCGGCACCGCCCCCGACGAGCTGCTCGGCCGGCTGAATCACCTCCTCGATACCCCCACAGGGCCCTCCCTCGCCAGCGCCCTGTGCTGCCGGTACGACCCGGCGGCCCGCACACTGGCGTGGGCGCAGGCGGGACACCCCGCCCCGCTGCTCTTCCGCGACGGGACAGGGCGTGCGCTCACGCCACCCGAAGGTGTGCTCCTCGGAGCGACCTCCGGTGCCGTCTACGGGCAGGCACAGGAGACGCTGCGCGTCGGCGACGTCCTGCTGCTGCACACCGACGGCCGGGACGCGCGGCACACGACGGGTGACATCGCGGACCGTCTGCTCGCCCTGGCACCGCACCTGGCCGCGGCCCGTGACGCACAGAGTTGCGTACGCATGGTCGTGGACGAGATCGGCGCGGGAGAGCGCGAGGACGACGCCTGTGTTCTCGTCGCCCGGATCGGTGCCTGACGACGTACTGGTGGATGCGCCGACGTGGACGTGGGCGGCTGTACTGAGGGATGCGGCAACCGGTGGCTGGGTCAAGGCCTCCGTCGGTGCTACGCCTGGACGCGCTTCACGGTCGGCCTGGGCAGGGCCAGCTTGATCTCCCTGCGCAGATCCTCGATCTTCGGATAGCCGGCGAACTGCCCGGTGAGCCGGTACATCTCGCGCAGCCGGTCCCAGGTGCGATGGGACGAGTTCGACCCCATCGACGACAGGGCCAACCGCGCGTACCGGTCCGCCTGTTCGGGGTCGTCGGCAATGAAGCAGGCCGACGCCATCGACAGGTGGTCGAAGATCTTCGATCGGTCACGGCCGCCCGCGCGCAGCGCGAGGGCCTGCTTGGCATGGCGCTGCGCGATGATCGCGGCGCCCGGCTCGTGCTCGGCGAGGGTGCGGTAGGCCAGGGCCTGCATGCCGTGCAGATCCGCCTCGTCGAACATCTGCATCCAGCTCGGCGGCGCCACGTCGCCCCGGTCGGAGACGAAGAGATCCTCCGCCTCGCCGAGCGTGCGCCGCATCGCCTGGCCCTTGCCCATCGACGCCTGCGCCCAGGCCTCGATGGTGTAGAGCATGGCTCTGGTCCGGGGCAGCACCTCTTCGCCCGAGCCGGACTTGGCGAGCTTCATCAGGTCGAGCGCCTCGTCGGGCGCGCCCAAGTGGATCTTCTGCCGGGCGGCCCGTGAGAGGGCTTCACCGGCGCGCGGCCGGTCGCCGCCCTCGCGCGCGGCGTGCGCGGCGATGATGAAGTACTTCTGGGCCGTGGGTTCGAGGCCGACGTCGTGGGACATCCAGCCCGCGAGGACGGCGAGATTGGCGGCGACACCCCAGAGGCGCCGCTGCAGATGGTCGGGGTGACGGTAGGAGAGCATCCCACCGACTTCGTTGAGTTGGCCGACGACTGCCTTGCGCTGCAACCCGCCGCCGCGGGAGGCGTCCCAGGCTCGGAACACCTCGACCGAGCGCTCCAGTTCCTCGATCTCCTGCGACCCGATGGGGGCGGCCTCGTAGCGGTCGGACCCAGCAGGGTCGGCGTGCAGGGGATCGTCGGTCCTGGGGGCGTCGGCCGCGAGGGCCGGGTCGGTGTGCAGCCAGTCGTGCATGGCGCTGCTGAGTGCGGATCCCGCGGCGAGCGCGGCACCCGCGCCCACCAAGCCGCGTCGGTTGAGCATGAGGTCCATTCCCGTGAATTCGGTGAGGACCGCAGCTGTCCGCTCGGGCGCCCACGGCACTCCGTCGGGCCCCTGCTGTTCCAGGCCCCCGCCGCCCTGCCGTTTCCCCGTGCGCCCGTGTCGGACGAGACCGAGATCCTCAATGGTCACGACACGGCCGAGTCGCTCGGTGAACAGCGCCGCCAGCACCCGTGGCACCGGATCGCGCGGGATCTCTCCCATGTCGATCCACCGCCGTACCCGCGAGGTGTCCGTCGCCAGTTGGGGGTGGCCCATGGCCGCCGCCTGCCTGTTGACGAGTCGCGCGAGTTCGCCCTTGGACCAGCCGGCCAGGCCGAACAGGTCGTTCAGACGGGTGTTGGGTTGTCCGTTCACGTAAGCCCCCAGGTTCTCGGCTGAAATCGACAGTAGCCCTCTGTCAGTTGCTGAGCGACTATTCGCCAGGGTTCGCCAGGGTGCGCCAGCTGTTGTGCTTCTGCCCCTCGGGTGTCAGGTAGGAATGCGCCACCCCGACCCGGTCGCCGCAGGGCATTCCCCAGGGTGTACCGAATCGGCCGGGCCGGGCGGCGCAGGCAACTCGTCGGCACGCGAAGGGATCTGTTCGCCCATGTACACAGCATCGTCCTCCGTGTCCGCACCGCCCCGGCCGCCCCGTTCCGCCCGTCCGGCGGTGCCCGGCAGCGGCCCGTACCTCGACCCCGTGCGGCCCGCGGCCCCGGCGCTCGGGGGCGTCGGCCGACCGCGTCGAGCGCCGGGGCTCGGCACTCAACCGCTCAGCGGGAGACTCGACTTGTCCGGCCCCCAGGGCGCCCAGCTGCGCACGGCGATCGCGTCGGTGCACCGGATCTGCCCGGAGTTCCATCCGGTGCAGGTGCTGCGCCGCAGCCCGCGCTCCGTGCTGCTCGTCGGAACGACAGGGCGCAGCACCGCCGTCGCGAAGTGTTTACTGGACCACTCCCCCGTGTGGATGGAGCGGGTCCGGCACGAAATAGCCGCATACCGATCGTTCGTCCGACACCGGCCGCCGGTGCGGGTGCCGCGTCTGATCGCGGCGGACCCGGACAACGGCACGCTGGTGATCGAGCGGATGCCCGGCCGGGTGGCGGCCCTGCAGCGCCACCCCGCCGAGGCACCGCCGCGGGCGGACGTGCGCGCCACACTCGGCGCGATCTGCCGGCTCAACCAGTGGCGGCCTCCGGCGGGCACCTTCGACGCGCCACTGGACTACGCGGAGCGGATCAACCGGTTCCACGACCTGGGCCTGCTGACCGACCGCGACATGGGTGACCTGCAGAAGCTGCTGCACGGCATCGCCCACAACGCGGGGCGCGGCGGCATGGGCCAGTTCTGTCACGGCGACGCGCTGCTGTCGAACATCCTGCTGTCGCCCGCGGGTCCGGTGCTCGTGGACTGGGAGCACGCCGGCTGGTACCTGCCGGGGTACGACCTGGCGACGTTGTGGGCCGTCCTGGGCGATGCCCCGGTGGTGCGCCGGCAGATCAGTCAGCTCGCACAGTCCGGGGGCCCGGCGTCGCGCGACGCGTTCCTGGTCAACCTGATGCTCGTACTGACCAGGGAGATCCGTACGTACGAGACGGCCGCGCAGCGTTCGCTGCACGAGCAGACCCCGGCGGCACCGGGTCCGGCCCACCCCGGTGCTGCGCCGTCCGGCGAGGAGCAGCGGTTGTTGCTGCGCCGTCTGCACGACGACTGCAACATGGCCCGCAAGGCGGTCCGTGCGGCGGTCGGTACTCGCTGACGGGGACGAGGATCCGCGGTGCGCCCGGGAGGAACACGGCGCACCGCGGATCTTCGTCGTTCGCGGCCGGACACGGTTGAGGCATCTCCCGTTCCAAGGCCGCACATTGGTCTACGCCACTGACGCGTCGCAGGCGGTCGCACCACCGCACAGGAAACCCCTATACACGCCCGCTGACATGGGCAATCCTGGGGAAATCCGTTGCCCGCAGGATGATTGACGGATGGTCGGCGAGCCGATACCACTGACGCACAACAGGCCCGCACGCCCCGAAGCAGCCATCCGGCCATCAGCGCTCCCAGGAGGCACCGTTGCATCGGTCCACCCGTTCCAACCCCGGCAGACGAACTCGAGCGGGAGTACGGGCGGTGGGCACACTCGCCACAGCGGCCCTGCTGCTGCCGCTGCTCGGCGCCGCCCCTCCCCAAGAGGCGGGGGCGGCCCCGTCGGCGCGGCTGCAGGGCGCGTTCGCCGCAGCCGCCGCCGAGTACCAGGTGCCGCAGAGCGTGCTGCTCGGCGTCTCGTACCTGCAGTCGCGGTGGGACGCGCACGACGGCGCGCCGAGCGTCACCGGCGGCTACGGCCCCATGCACCTCACCGACGCGCGGACGGCGATCGCGAACACCGTGGCGCACAGCCACGCGGAGGGTGACGCCCGCGGCGACGACTCACGCGCTCCGCTCAAGGCCTCGCAGTCCGTCCCGGCCGACAACCAACTCCCGTACCGCCTCAAGACGTTGACCCGCGCGGCGGACCTTTCCGGTATCCCCGCGGAGCAGTTGCGCAGCGATCCCGCGGCCAATGTGCGCGGCGGCGCGGCCCTGCTCGCGGCCGCGCAGAAGCGCCTCGGCAAGCCGCTCAGCGACGCCCCGGCCGACTGGTACGGCGCGGTCGCGACGTTCTCCGGCGCGGATGACACGGCGACCGCGGCGACGTACGCGAACGATGTCTTCGCGGTGATCCGCGACGGCGAGCAGCGGACCACGGACGCCGGTCAGCACGTGACCCTCGCGGCCGAGCCGGACGCGAAGCCGCGGGCGGCGCAACTCGAAAAGATGGGGCTGCGCAAGGCGGACACGTCCGACACCGAGTGCCCGAGGACGGTGTCGTGCGAGTGGATCCCGGCGCCCTACGAGGAGTTCGGCGACGGGGACTACGGCAACCACGACCTGGCGGACCGCCCCAAGGACCAGAGCATCGACTACATCGTCATCCATGACACGGAGGCGACGTGGGAGCAGACGCTGAAACTGGTCCAGGACCCGACGTATCTGGCCTGGCACTACTCGCTGCGCTCGACCGACGGGCACATCGTGCAGTCCATCAAGGCGAAGGACGTCGGCTGGCACGCGGGCAACTGGTACGTGAACGCCAAGTCGGTCGGGCTCGAGCACGAGGGTTTCCTCGCGCAGCCCGACTCCTGGTACACGGAGGAGATGTACCGGTCCTCGGCGCGCCTCGTGACGTACCTCGCGAAGAAGTACGACATTCCGCTGGACCGGCAGCACATCCTGGGCCATGACACGGTGCCGGGGCCGACCACGTCGACAATTCCGTCCATGCACACGGACCCGGGCCCGTACTGGGACTGGTCGCACTACTTCGCGCTGATGGGCCGGCCGTTCCATCCCACAGCGGGAGCGCACGGCGGTGTCGTGACCATCAAGCCCGAATTCGCCACGAACAAGCAGGAGTTCACGGGATGCGACAAGGCGGGTCAGCCGTGCGCGCCGCACGGGTCGAGCGCGGTGCGCGTGTACACGGCGCCGAGTGAGGACGCCCCGCTCGTCAAGGACATCGGGCTGAGGCCGGGCGGCCAGGACTCGACGATCGACGTGAACGACATGGCGTCGCGCGTCTCGACGGGCCAGCAGTACGCGGTCGCCGACCGTAAGGGCGACTGGACGGCGATCTGGTACCTGGGCCAGAAGGCCTGGTTCAAGAACCCGAAGAAGCAGCCGACCGCCGTGGCCGCCAAGGGCTTTGTGGTCACGCCGAAGGCGGGCGCGACCGAGGTTCCGGTGTACGGGCGGGCCTATCCGGAGGCTACGGCCTATCCGGCGGGGATGACGCCGCAGGCGATCTCGCCGCTGCCGTACAAGCTCCTGGCCGGCCAGCGCTATGTGATCGGCGGGCGGACGACGGGCGAGTACTTCTACTCGCCCACGTTCGACACGACGACGCACAAGGTGGTCAAGGGCAAGGACGTGTACTACGAGATCCAGTTCGGGCACCGGATCGAATATGTGCGGGCCGCGGACGTCCGGGTGGTGCCGTCCGCGCTGTCCTGACCGGCCTGTTCCACCGGACGGTGGGGCCCGGGTCCGCGCGGGAGCGGACCCGGGCTCAGCCCTGCTGGAACAGCTCCGCGGGGAGCGGCTTGAGCAGCGCGTACAGGTCGTCGGTGATCGGACGGTCCCAGGACGCGATGGTCACGAGCACGTTGTCACTGCGGTCGAACTGGACACAGGAGATACGTGTCTCGGAGAGCTTCAGGCGGCGCACGATGAGGAGGTTGTCGCCCTGCATCACCGGGACGTCCTCGACGTCGGTGACTGTGACCTCCTCGTCGTTCTCCAGCGCGATGAGCAGCTGGGCGACCTCGAAGGGGATCTCGCCCTCGGCGATGTCCCGGGCCGGGGAACCCTCCGGCAGGTTGCCGATGATCATCGCGGGGCCGCGGCCGCCGAACAGGTCGTAGCGCAGGAACACGCCCTGGCAGCTGCCGTCGGGGGCGGGCAGCAGGCCCGCGCCGAGATTGCCCGGCCAGTCGCCCGGATCCATGGCCAGGACGTCGAAGTCGGGGCCCGCGGGGGTCGCTGCGCGGCGGCGGAGGAAGGACATGCCGACAATGGTACGTCGCCGGAGCAGGCACTTGGCCCCGGGGTTTGGCAGCCCGGCTACTCCCCCAGGGCTGCCGCCAGGCCTGTCCGGTCCGTGCCGACCTTGCGGTAGACCGCCGACAGGAGCCGTACCACCGTCTGCTCGTCGAGGTGCAGCTCCGCCGCGATCTCCGTCGGGCACAGCCCGCGCGCCGCGCACCCGGCGGCCGCCCGTTCCCGTGCGGTCAGGGTGTCCGTCGCCGCGCTGCGCAGCAGCCGGGGCCGCAGTCCCGCGGCGGCGAGCTCGTCGCGGGCCCGCTCCACGAGGCCGTCCGCGCCGCAGGCGACCGCCGCGTCCAGGCCGCGGTACAGCTGATCGGCGGCTTCCTTGGCGCGGCCCGTGCGGCGCAGTTCCGCGCCGAGGGCGACGAGCGAGCAGGCCAGCTCGTAGCCGGCCGGGGAGCGTTCGAGGTGGGTGACGGACTCCTCGAGGAGTTTGCCGCGGGCCGCGCCCGCGGAGACCTCGGCGGCGGCGCGCAGTGCCTGACCGATCGCGGACGGCGCCCCGAAGAGGCGGGCGCGTTCGACGGCGTCGTGGGCGGTGGCGAGCGCCCGCTCGGGGGCGTCATACGCCTCGGCGCGGGCGAGGTGCAGCTGCCAGGGGCACCAGGAGGGGTTGCGCATACCGCGCGGGTCGAGCCTGCGCCCGGCCGCCGCGAGCTCGAGGGCGGCGTCCTTGGTGTGGCCGAGGGCGAGCAGCAGCTCGCCGTACACGGTCTGCGCGTCGGGGAAGACCACGGCGGCGGGGAAGGGGGCCCCGAAGGCGTAGGTGTCCGCCACGGTCTCGGCCTCGGCTACCCGGCCGCGGGCGAGGAGCACCTCGACGAGGGTGCCGACGGCGTACCAGTGGGCGGGCGTGCCGGGTCCGACGCGCTCGGCGAGGCGCAGGCCGGCGCGCGCGAAGTCCTCGGCCTCGGCCAGCCGCCCGCGACGGTAGCGGACGTAGCCGAGCAGGGTGTACGCGAAGGAGAGATGGCCGCCGCGCCAGCCGGCGTGCTCGAAGTCGGCGATTCCCTCGATGAACAGTTCCTCGGTGCGGCCCGGACGGTCGGCGTAGAGGAAGGAGAGGGCGACGAGGACGGGGACCTCGAAGCCGCGGTCCTCGCCGGCGGCCCAGCGCAGCCCGCCGGCCAGGGCGCGGTCGGCGTACTCGATCACGGTGGCAGCGGGTTCGCCGCGCAGGGTGGCGTCCCAGGCGCGCAGCCCGATGATGTAGCGCTCGGTGAGGTCGCGTCCGGTCAGCCGGTCGGCAAGTCTGGCGAGCCGCCGGGAGCGGGCCGGCGACTCGGGTTCATCGGCGCGGAACGCGTCCCACATGAACTGCTCGGCCTGCATGCGCAGGCGGATCCGGGGGTCGGTGGTGCGACGCATCTCGCGGCTGAGGATCTCCGAGGCCTCGACCAACCGATCGCTGTGCGCGAGGACTTGGGAGAGCCGGTAGACGATGCCGTGGCGCAGCGCCGGGTCCGTGATGGGCTCCTCAAGGGCGGCGCGCAGATGGTTGACGGTGGTGGCGGGTTCGGTGAGCAGGGAGGCGCTGCCCAGTTCGTACAGGACGACGGCGCGGCCGTCGAAGGGCGGCGGCTCGCGCAGTGCGCGGGCCAGGTAGCGGCGGGCGGCGTCGGGGGCGCCCGCGCGGACGGTTTCGTGGGCGGCGGAGCGCAGTTGCTGGACGACCCAGGGGTCTCCGTCGGGGTGGGTCTCCAGGAGGTGGCGGGCGGCCGCGGACGAGCCGAGTCCCGCGTTGACGATGGTCCAGGCGGCCTGGCCGTGCAGGGCGACGCGGACGCCGCTGGGGATGGCGCGGTAGACGGCGGTGGCGATCAGCGGGTGGACGAACTCCAGGGTGTCCACGCCGGTGAGGACGCGGCCCGTGCGCAGCCGGTCGGCGGCGTCCGCGGCCTCCTCGGCGCCCACCCCGGCGACGCCCGCCGCGAGTTCGGGGGAGATCTCGGTGCCGAGGACGGCGCAGGCCCAGGCGAAGCGGACGGTAGAGGTACCGAGCCGTTCGAGGCGGGCGATGAGTCCGCTGCCCTTGACGGCCGCGGCGAGATCGCGCAGCAGGTGGGCGCCGTTCTCGGTCGGGGCGAGGCCCCGGTCGTGCACCTTCGCGGTCAACTCGACGGCTTCGAAAGGGTTTCCGGCGGTGACGGCCCAGCACTCGCGGCAGAACGCGTCGTCGGCGTGCGAGCCGAGCGACTCGCGGACCATCCGGGCGATGGCGGGCGCACTGAGCGGTTCGAGGCCGAGCGGCCGGCGGCCCGCGCGGCCGGGCAGACCCCGCAACGCCTGCGCGTGGTCGGGGAGTTCGTCGGGCCGGTAGGCGACGACGAGCAGCAGCGGGAGCTCCTCGGCGCGCGGCGCGAACGCGGCGAGCCAGCTCAGGGACTCCGGGTCGGCCCAGTGGGCGTCGTCGAGGACGAGGACCATGGGGGCGCGCTGCACGGCGAGGTGGGTGAGCACCCAGTCGAGGCCGTCGCGCAGGCCCTGCGGGTCGGGCGGCGCCCCGTCGGCGGCGGCGCACAGGCCGAGGGCGGGGCCGACGATGGCGTACCAACTGCCCAGTCTGGTACGGAGTTCGGCCTCGGGTACTCCGGCGAGCTGGGGCTGGACGAGCTGACGTGCGACATGGAAGGCGACGCCCTGCTCCTGGTCGCCGCCGCGGGCGTAGAGAACGGTGCAGCCCTTGACCGCGGCGCGCCTGCGCACCTCCGCGAGCAGCGACGTCTTGCCGAGCCCTGCGGGTGCGGCGACGGCGAGCAGGGCGCCGTGCGGCCGCTCGGGCGGCTCGACACCGACGGGGCGCAATCCGGCCAGCTCGCCGAGGGCCTCGTCGACGGCGGCGAGTTCGCTCTCGCGCTCGAGCAGTGTCCGCCTGCCCCGGCCTCCGCGCTGCACCATGACCTACCCCCAGCCGCGGTGGTGCGCCCGGCGCGGGGAGCCGGTGCACGCCGCGGGTTCCAGGTGTCTCAGCGTACGCCGATCGGGTCGGCCCGGAGCGTCATGTGGCCTTATGCGTAAGGGAGTTGTGCCGTTCATGGTGACGGGCCACCCGGGCCCGGTTCCCGCAGGACGGCTTGCACCACTCCTGACGCGGGTGCTCCTTGAGGAAGTACCGCACGCAGCGCGGCGCGTGGCAGGCCCGCAGCCGCTGCCGGTCGGCGCCGGCGAGGAAGGCGAGCGCGGCGCGGGCCAGCGCCGCGGTGAGCAGGTCGGCCTCGACCGCGTCGGCCGTGTTCGTCTCCCGCAGGGCCGGGGCGTCGGCGCCCTCCGGCCAGTGCAGGACGGGGACGGTGGGCACGCGCGCGGCCGCCGTGTTCAGGCGGGCCAGTGCGTCGGCGACGGGCAGCAGGCGGCGCGCGTCGGCGGGGCTGGGCTCACCCGGGCGCACGGCGCGCGCGAACAGCGCGCGCACGGCGGCCCGCACCTCCCGGACCTGACGCAGGTTCTCCGCGTCGCCGGTGAACCCCTCCTCCAGGGGGAGCGCGGCGGCGTGGTCGCGCACCCATGCGGTGAGGCTCTCGGGCACGAGAAGGTCGTCGGCGACGCCGCCGCTCCCGTCGTGGCGCAGGGTGAGGGCGAGGTCGAGGACGAGCCGGGTGCCGTCGGGTCCCGCCGTGCTGATGTCACGCATGGCTCTAATGATAGGTTCCGCGTCAACCATTAGCGATCGCCTGCGCGCCGACGCGTCGACGCGTCCCTCGACAGCCGCCAGAGTCGTTGGCCGCGCTGGAACGACGTAAGCGTCGCGCCCGGCCGGCTCGACGAGCCGGCCGGGCGCGGATGCGTCGTGCTGTGCCGAGCGGCCCGCTCACTCAGTCGGGTTCTCCGCCGGGGGTACGACCGCGACCGGGCTCGCCGCGTGCAGCAGTACGGCCTGGGTGACCGAGCCGAGCATCGGAGCGGGGCGAGTGAAGCGGCGGCGGTGCCGGCCGACGACGACCAGATCGGCCGCGCGCGAGTTCTCGACGAGATGACCTGCCGCGTCGCCGGGCGCGACGTAAAGGTCGACCTCTACTTTAGGGTGAGACTTCCGCTGTGCGGCGACGGCCGCGTTGGCCAGATCCAGCGTCTCGCGCTCGGCTGCCTCCTGGTCGACCGTGGTCGGCGTGAAGTCGCCGAACGCGGTCCAGGCGAGTACCGGCCACGGAAAGGCGGCGACCACCTGCAACCGTGCGCCGGTCCGCTCGGCGTGCTCGAAGGCGAAGCCGAGCACAGTCTGGTCCGGGTCGTCGGTCTGCAGGCCGACGACGACGCGCGGTCCGGGCGGTACGGGTGCGTCGCCGTGCACCTCGCGCCCCGGCGGCGGCACCACGACGACGGGGCAGACGGCATCGCGGGCGGCAGCCACCCCGTTCGAGCCGAGCAGCAGGCTGGCGAAGCCGCCGCGACCGCGTGAGCCGAGCACCAGCAGCTGCGCCTCGGCGCTCATCTCGGGCAGCACCGCGGCGGGCATCCCCTCACGGCTGATGAACTCCAGCGGCGGCGGCCCCTCGCGTGCCTCCAGCGCCTTGCGTACGTCCCCGATCACCCGGTCGTCGGCGGGCTCGTCGGGCCCTGCCACGAGCACGGCGGGCTGAAGTCCGGGCGCGTACTGCCGTACATGTACGACGCGCAGGTCCGTGCCGCGCCGGACCGCCTCGGTGAGCGCCCAGGCCAGGGCGCGCTTGCTGTCGTCGGACCCGTCGACCGCGGCGACGACGGGCAGGGGGTGCGGCGTGCTCATGTTTTCTTCGCCTCCGACACCGGGCACATTGGTCGTGCCCTCTTTGACCGGCTGTTCCTGTGGCCAGGCTCGCGCACACAAGAGCCACAGGACAGGTCCGAAGGTCACGTGTCGGAAACCGAGCGGGAAATTCGGTCTACGTATTCGTTTCTACGTCTACGTCAAGGTCTACGTCTCCGTCTACGTCAGGTCGAACTCGCCCTCCCGGGCGCCGAGCACGAAGGCTCCCCACTCGTCCGGCGTGAAGATCAGGGACGGACTCTCGGGGCTCCCGCTGTTGCGCATCGCGATGAATCCCTCCACGAAGGCGATCTGGACATCGCCCACTCCCCTGCTGCTGGAGTGCCAGTCCGCCTTGCTCAGGTCCAGGTCCGGCTTGTCCCACCCCATGAGCGGGTGCTGGTCGATGGTGCTTTCGGCCACGTCCGTGCTCCTCCCGGTTCGTCGTCCGTGCGCCAGCCTAGCGATCGGTTCGTACCCCGGACAGGCCGCGAAGGCGGCGATCGTCCGGCGGGCGCTCATCGGGTACGCGTCGGACGATCATCGCGTCGGCGGTTCGGCGCCGACGAGCCACATGGAGAAGAACTGCGAGCCGCCTCCATAGGCGTGCCCGAGTACTTTGCGGGCGCCGTCGACCTGGTGCTCCCCGGCCTGTTCACGTACTTGCAGGGCGGCTTCGGCGAAGCGGATCATGCCGGAGGCACCGATGGGGTTGGTGGACAGGACGCCACCCGACATGTTCACGGGCAGGTCGCCGTCGAGTTCCGTCACACCCGCCTCGGTGAGTTTCCAGCCCTCGCCCTCGTCGGCGAAGCCGAGGTTCTCCAGCCACATCGGCTCGTACCAGGAGAACGGCACGTACATCTCGACGGCGTCGATCTCGCGGCGCGGGTCGGATATGCCCGCCTGCCGGTACACGTCCGCGGCGCAGTCCTTGCCGGCCTGCGGCGACACGAAGTCCTTGCCGGCGAAGAGGGTGGGCTCGCTGCGCATGGCGCCGCCGAGCAGCCAGGCGGGAGGCCGGGGTGAACGGGCCGCCCCCGCGCGGTCGGTGAGGATCATCGCGCAGGCGCCGTCGGAGGAGGGGCAGGTCTCGGAGTAGCGGATGGGGTCCCACAGCATCGGCGAGGCCTGGACCTTCTCCAGGGTGATGTCGTGTTCGTGGAGGTGGGCGTAGCGGTTCTTCAGCGCGTTGCGCCGGTCCTTGTACGCGACGAGGGAGCCGACGCTGTCGGGCGCGCCCGTGCGCCGCATGTAGGCGCGTACGTGCGGTGCGAAGAAACCGCCGGCCCCGGCCAGCAGCGGCTGCTGGAACGGGATGGGCAGCGACAGCCCCCACATGGCGTTGGATTCCGACTGTTTTTCGAAGGCGAGGGTGAGGACGGTGCCGTGGACGCGGCCCGCGACGAGGTTGGTGGCGACGAGCGCGGTCGAGCCGCCCACGGACCCGGCGGTGTGCACGCGCAGCATCGGTTTGCCCACGGCGCCGAGCGCGTCGGCTAGGTACAGCTCCGGCATCATGACGCCCTCGAAGAAGTCGGGCGCCTTGCCGATGACGACGGCGTCGATGTCGGCCCACGTCAACTCGGCGTCGGCGAGCGCCTCTTGGGCGGCCTCGCGGACCAGCCCGGCGAGGGACACGTCGCGGCGGGCGGCGACGTGCTTGGTCTGCCCGATCCCAACAACGGCCACGGGCTCCTTGGCTGTGCTGTTCATCGCTGGTCCCCTCCTTCTTCTCCTTCGAGTACGGCGACCAGGTTCTGCTGGAGGCAGGGCCCGGAGGTGGCATGGGCGAGTGCCCGGTGGGAGTCGCCGCGGTGGATACGAGCCGCGGCCTCGCCTATGCGGATCAGCCCGGCGGCCATCACCGGGTTGGCGGCGAGCGCGCCGCCGGACGGGTTGACGGCGACGTCATCGCCGAGCCGCAGCGCCTTGCGCAGGACGATTTCCTGCGAGGTGAAGGGGGCGTGCAACTCGGCTGTGTCCACGGGCCGTTCGAAGGCGCCCGCGTTCTCGGCGGCGAGCCGCGCGGAGGGCGAGTCGGTCAGATCGCGGACTCCGAGGCTGTGCGCCTCGATGCGGTGGTCGATGCCGCGGATCCAGGCGGGCCGCTCGCACAGGTCGCGGGCCCGGTCCCCGGCGGCGAGGATCACGGCGGCGGCGCCGTCCCCGATCGGCGGGCAGTCGCCCGTGCGCAGGGGATGGACGACGTAGTCGCCCTGCGCCACCGCGGCGCCGCGCAGTTGGGCGTGCGGGTTGGCCTCTGCGGCCCGGCGACTGCGCGCGGCGACACCGGCCAGGGCGGGTTCGTCGGTGTCGCCCGCGTCGATCAGTGCCTGAGCCTGGAGCGCGGCGAGCGCGACGGAGTCGGGCCACAGGGGGGCGACGTAGTACGGGTCGAGCTGCCGGGTCAGTACGTCACGCACCGAGCCCGGCGACGACTTCCCGTACGCGTAGACGAGCGCGGTGTCGGCCTCGCCGGTCAGCAGTTTGGTCCACGCCTCGTACAGCGCCCACGCGCCGTCCATCTCGACGTGCGACTCGGAGATCGGCGGCCACGCGCCGACACCGTCGAGCGCCATGGTGAAGGAGAAGGCGCGCCCGGCGAGGTAGTCGCTCGACCCCGAGCAGGTGAACCCGATGTCGCTGGTCTTCAGGCGCGTCGCGTCGAGCACCTCGTGCAGCACGGGCATCAGCATCTCGACCTCCGACTGCTCGTCGGTGGTGCGCCGGTGGTCGGTCTGCCCGAAGGCGACGACGGCGATGTCCCGGATCGGCGGCCGCATTCAGATCAGCTCCTTGTACGTGTCGTAGTCGGCGTCCGGTTCGCCGGTCGGCCGGTAGTGGTCGGGGTAGCGCCCGCCCTCGCTCCACACCGGTTCGACGCGCAGGCCCATCCGGACCTGGTCGTACGGGATTCCCGCGATCCGGCCGTGGAGGGCGAGGTCGGCGCCGTCGAGGGCGATGTGCGCGTAGACGTAGGGCAGTTCGATGTCGAGGTTCTTCGCCTTGACGTTGACGATGCAGTACGTGGTGACGGTGCCGGCCGGGCCGACCTCGACCTGGTCGGTGGTGGCGACGCCGCAGGTGGGACAGGCGCCGCGGGGCGGGACGTACACCTTGTGGCAGGAGGGGCAGCGCTCGCCGACGGTGCGGTTGTCCGCGAGAGCGTTGATGTACCGGCTCTGGGCGGCGCCGGGGCCGTAGGTGTAGTCGAGGCGGGCGGGTGCGACGATGCCGGTGACGGGATTCTCGAACTCCCCCGTGTGCGGTGCGACTTGATGGGCCGCGGCACCGGCGTCGTCGTCCGGTTCGAAGCAGGCGATGTCCGTGATGGCGCCGGTCCGTTCGTCGGCCCATCGGATGCGGACGCGCTGACCGGTGCGGACGGCCTCCGGCCCCGGGGCGTCGAGGGCGTGCAGCAGGGCGGTGTCGGCGCCGTCGAGCTTGACCAGGACCCAGGCGAAGGGGGTGTCGAGGGGCTGCCCCCGCCGGGGTTCGGGGTTCCAGGCCCAGGTGGTGACGGTGCCGGCGGCGCCCACCTCGACCAGGTCGCGGATCTCGTCGGCGGTGACGGGGTCGTACTCGACCGGCGGCACGAGGACGCTGCCGCTGGTCGTTCGCACGCCGAGGACCGTCCGGTCGCGCAGCCCGGTCAGGAAAGCGCTCTGGACGGGGCCCAGGGAACGGGTGAAGGGAAACTCCACGACCAACGGTGCGCGGAGAACCTCCGGTTGGGGCGGGGGCGTCATCGGGGCTCCTTTGGGGTGCGGGGGTGTTTTCGTTTGGGGAGTGCGTGTGGGGGCCGGGGTTGTGGATTGCCGGTCTCGTCGTGGTGATCGCGGGGCTGCGTCTGCGTCGCGGATGGGCGTTGCCGAGTGCGGGTCTCGTCGTGGTGATCGCGGGGCTGCGTCTGCGCCGCTGGTGTTCGTTGCCGAGTGCGGGTCTCGTCGTGGTGATCGAGGGGCTGCGTCTGCGTCGCGGATGGGCGTTGCCGAGTGCGGGTCTCGTCGTGGTGATCGAGGGGCTGCGTTTGCGCCGCTGGTGTGGGTTCCCGACCGCGGGTTTCGTCGTGGTGATCGCGGGGCTGCGTCTGCGCCGCTGGTGTTCGTTGCCGAGTGCGGGTCTCGTCGTGGTGATCGCGCCGTTCCCCGCGCCCCTGAAGGCGCGGCTTCGCCGCGGCCTTCATCGATGAGATGCCGCACGCAGTGCGCATCTCAGGGGCGCGGGGAACTGCGCGAGAAGCCCCACCGGCCCGCACCCGGCGACGAACGAGCAACGGGGCAGACGCCGAGCCGAGCGGGGGCTGCGCGGGGCACCACTACTCCCGTCGGAACACCGCGGGCCGCTTCTCCGCAAAGGCCCGCGCCCCCTCCCTCGCATCGGCCGTGTCGAAGATCGGCCACCCACGCTTCAGCTCCGAGGCCAGGCCCTCCGCCTCCGAGACCCCGGCCGTCTCGTACACGGACGCCTTCACCGCCTCCACGGCCAGTGGCCCGCACGCATTGACCCGCTCGGCGATCTCCAGCGCCGCATCCAGAGCCGTACCGTCCGGGACCACCCGCCCCACGAGACCGATCGCGGCCGCTTCCGGAGCCGGATACGGGCGCCCCGTCAGCAGCATCTCCAGGGCGTGCGTACGCGGGATCTGCCGCGGCAGCCGAACCGTCGAGCCGCCGATCGGGAACAGGCCTCGTTTCACCTCGAACAGCCCGAACGTCGCCGACTCCCCCGCCACCCGGATGTCGGTACCCTGAAGGATCTCCGTGCCGCCCGCGACGCAGTACCCCTCCACCGCCGCGATCACCGGCTTGCGCGGGCGGTGGTGGCGCAGCATCGCCTTCCAGTGCAGGTCCGGATCGGCCTTCAGGCGGTCGCGGTACTGCTCGCCCTCCATCCCCTTCCCGGCCAGCGCCTTGAGGTCCATCCCCGCGCAGAACGATCCGCCGGCCCCGGTGAGCACGACCGAGCGGACCGTGTCGTCGGCGTCGGCTTCGAGCCACCCGTCGTACAGGCCGACGAGCATCGGCAGGGAGAGGGCGTTCTTGGCCTCGGGCCGGTTGAGCGTGAGGACGAGCGTCGCGCCCTCGCGCCGCACGTCGAGATGTTCGGTCCCACCCATGACTGCCCTCCAGTCGGCCTGCGGCGCCTCAAGGCTCCTGAGACCAGAACAGGTTGCAGGAGGGGGCGGGCCAGTTCAAGAGTTTTCTGACACTCAGTCAGATTTCTTCTGCGGGGCCCCTTCCGCCTTCCCACCGTCTCTGTTCTGATGACGGCCACATGAGATGGGGCCACGGTCAGGAGGAGCGGTGGAGTACAACCTTGCCGACCTGTTCGAGTCGGTCGTCGACGTGGTCCCGGACCGCGAAGCACTCGTCCACATCGACCACCCCGGCACGGGTGCGGAGCGCAGGCTGACGTACGCGCAACTCGACGCGGCGGCCAACCGCGTCGCCCACCACCTGATCGACAGCGGGCTGCGCCCCGGCGAACACCTGGGCCTGCACCTCTACAACGGCATCGAGTACCTGCAGACGGTGCTCGGCTGCCTCAAGGCGCGGGTGGTCCCGGTCAACGTCAACTACCGTTACGTAGAAGAGGAGTTGATCTACCTCTATCGGGACGCGGATCTGGCCGCCCTGGTCTTCGACGCGGAGTTCACCGAGCGTGTGGCGGCGGCGCTGCCACAGACGGAGAAGCTGCGGCACCTGGTGCGGGTGGGGGCTCCGGCACCGGACGCGCCGCCGCTGAAGGCCGTGGACTTCACCGAGGCCGAGGCCGCGTCGTCGCCCGAGCGCGGGTTCGCACCGCGGTCGGCGGACGACCAGTTCATCATCTACACCGGCGGCACGACAGGCATGCCCAAGGGTGTGATGTGGCGTCAGGAGGACTTGTTCTTTTCGGGGTTGGGTGGAGGAGCGCCGACGGGCGAGCCCGTATCGCGGCCTCAGGAGCTCGCGGAACGGGTGGCGGCCGGCGGCGACGGGATCACCTTCTTCCCCACTCCCCCGCTGATGCACGGCACGTCCACCCTCACGGCGTTCATCGGTTTCAACTTCGGTCAACGCATCGTGATCCACAGCAAGTTCGTGCCGGAGGAGGTACTGCGCACGATCGAGAAGGAGAAGGTGACGAGCATGTCACTGGTGGGCGACGCGATGCTGCGCCCCCTCGTCGACGCGCTCAACGGCCCACTGAAGGGCACGGACTGCTCGTCGATGTTCAGCGTCTCCTCGTCGGGCGCCATCATGTCGGACACGGTGCGCGCCCAGTTCCAGGCGCTGGTCCCGACCGTGATGCTGCTCAACAACTTCGGTTCGTCGGAGTCCGGCTTCAACGGCACCGCGACCGACGACTCGGGTGCGGGCCAGGGCTTCCGGCTCCGCGTCAACTCCCGTACGCAGGTGGTCGATCTCGCGACGCACGAGCCGGTCGCCGTCGGCGAGGTGGGCCGTCTCGCGCAGCGCGGCCATGTCCCGCTCGGCTACTACAACGACCCGAAGAAAACCGCGGAGACGTTCTTCCAGAAGGGCGACGAGCGCTGGGTGTTGCTCGGCGACATGGCCACGGTCGACGAGGAGGGCATCGTCACTGTCCTCGGCCGCGGCTCCCAGTGCATCAACACCGGTGGCGAAAAGGTCTACCCGGAAGAGGTCGAGCAGGCCCTCAAGTCCCACCCGGACGTCTACGACGCGCTGGTCGCCGGGGTCCCCGACGCGAAGTGGGGCAACCACGTGGCCGCCGTGGTCCAGCTCAGACCCGGCGCCCCCGCCCTCACCCTGGACGCCGTCCAGGACCACTGCCGCACGCACCTCGCGGGCTACAAGATCCCCCGCCAGCTGGTCGTGACGGACAGCATCCAGCGGTCACCGAGCGGCAAGGCCGACTATCGGTGGGCGCGGACGGTGGCCGCCGAATCGACCGGCTGACCCGGACCGCGCCGCGCGGTGAGCACCGGCTGGTAGAAGCCGGTGCTCTGCGGTGCGTGCCAGGTGACATCGGTGAAGCCCGCACGCAGCACGAAGCCCGTCAGCTGTTCCTTCGTCAAGGCCCAGTACGTGGTGCGGCGCTCCCGCACGCGCCAGTCGTCGGCCTGCCCGGTCAGCTGGAGGTGCCGCAGGTCGTAGCGTTCGCCGCCGTCGTGCCAGTGCCAGAGCTGGAGAGTGATCGTCTCCCGGCCGTCGGTGTCCGTCGACAGCTGCGGTGGCGGCGCCGTGGGCCGGGTGCGGCGCGCCTCGTCATAGTCGCGGACCGTGAGCAGCAGCAGCCCTTCGTCGCGGAGCACCCGGCGCAGGCCGGTCAGCGCTGCCAGCAGGTCGTCGGGTGTGAGCAGATGCGGGAGGGAGTTGTCGGCGCACACCGCCGCGTCGAACGTCGCGGGACCGAACGGCAGAGCGCGCAGGTCCGCGGCGGCCGTGGGCAGGGACACGCCGCGCGCGGCCGCCTCGGTCCCCGCGCGAGCCGCGGCCCGCGGGCTCAGGTCCGTGCCGACGACCCGGTGACCGCGGCCGGCCAGGCCGATCGCCTGGGTGCCGATACCGCAGGCGGCGTCCAGAATCCGGTGCGGGCCCGCGCCGAGGGCGGCCCCGACGAGCGGGTCGAGGGAGCGCGCCTGGGCCTCCATGCTCGCGTCCCAGTCCTGGAAGATCCGGTGATAGCCGGGGGCGAGGTCGTCGTAGAAACGGCGCACGGAGGACATGGCCGTACCTTAATCCGGTTGCCCGGCGCCCGGGCCGCTGCTGGAGTGGGCGGATGGATCAAGAAGCGGTGCTGGCTCTCTTCGACCGGCAGTTGCGGCGCGAGGCGCGGCCCGACGAGCCGGGGGCGCGGGTCGAGCGGGTCGGCGATGTCGTGCGGCAGGTCGGCCCGGGAGCCGGCTGGAACGGGGTGCTGTGGTCGGGACTCGACGCGGCGAGCGCCGATGCGGCCATCGCCGAACAGGTGCGGTTCTACGCCGAGTTGGGCGTCGAGGCGGAGTGGAAGGCGTACGGACACGACCGGCCCGGTGATCTGGGAGCGCGGTTGATCGCCGCCGGGTTCGTGGCCGAGGAGACGGAGACGCTGCTCGTGGCCGAGACGGCCGGTCTTGCGTTCGACGTCGCGCCGCCGAACGGGATCCGGCTGCTGCCCGTCACCGGGGAGGCGCAGGTCGAGCTGGTCGAGCAGGTGCATGCGCGGGCTTTCGACAGCGGGCGGTCCTCGATCGGCCACCAGGTGCGTCAGCAGCTCGCGGGGGATCCGGCGACCGTGCCCGCCGTGGTCGCGCTGCACGGCGACGAGCCGGTCAGCGCCGCCCGGCTCGAACTGAACGCGGGGACGGACTTCGCGAGCCTGTGGGGCGGCGGCACCGTGCCCGCATGGCGGGGACGCGGCATCTACCGCTCGCTCGTCGCGTTCCGGGCGCGCATCGCGGCCGAGCGAGGGTTCTCGTACGTACACGTCGACGCGTCGCCGTACAGCAGGCCGATCCTGGAGCGGCTGGGGTTCGTGGTGCTGGGGACGACCACGCCGTACGTTCTTGAGGCGAGCGGCCACCTTCACTCGGCCGACAGGAACTCCGCCACCCGCGCCACGAAGAACGCCTCGTCGTCCAGCCAGGGGTAGTGCGCGGCGCCGGGCTGCACCACGACCCGGCCCCGCGAGTAGCTCTGCGCGGCGCGGTGCACGAGTTCGGGGCGCGGGCCGCCGTCCAGCTCACCGGCGAGCAGCAGTACCGGGGCGTCGAGGCGGGTCAGCGCGGCACGCGTCGCGGGCGGATCGTAGGCGCCGTCGGCGGCGTAGAGCACCTCGGCGCGCTCGTTCGTCTGGTCGTCGGTGCGGGCCGCGTGCGCCTGCGCGCGCTCGTCCCAGCGCCCGTAGAAGAACGCGTCGTAGAGGTAGTCCGCGTCGTCCCGCCCGGCGAGCAGCTTCTCGTACTCGGCGTACGCGGCCTCGAACCACGGTTCATGGCGCCGCAGTTGGGCCGCCGCGCGCCGCTCGTCTACGCTCGCCCGCAGGCCGAGGGCCCGCTGTGCGGAGGTGACCAGGACGAGCCGGGCGATCCGCTCCGGATGGCGGGCCGCGTACAGGACGGCGAGGTTGCAGCCCGCCGAGTGGGCCAGGACGTCCATCCGTTCGAGCCCGAGGTGGACGCGGAGCGCCTCGACGTCGCCGATCTGCCGGTCGCAGCGGTACGTCGTCTCGTCGGCCGGCGCCGCCGACTTCCCGGTGCCGCGCAGGTCGGGAGGTACAGGGTCCGGTGGGCGGTGAGGCCGCCCAGGTCCCCGAGGCACTCGGACGCGCGCATCGGACCGCCCGGCAGGCACACCAGCGGCGGGCCCGAGCCGCGGACGTGACAGGCGAGTTCGGTGCCGTCCGGTGCGGTGAACGTGAACATGGCGTGATCATCACAGGCCGGCGGTCCGGGCGGCAACGTCCTTTCCCGCGACGCGGATCAACGCGTGACGTCGCATGTCTTGACGTGGGCGGCTCCGCCTTGAATTACTGACGACCAGCAGGTCAACCGAATGATCGGTCGGCAGTTCGGGAGTGCGGTCGATGACGTCGACGACGACGCAGTGGTGGGACGAGGGCGAGCGCCTGGGCGCGGCGGAGCTGCGGGCGCTCCAGCTGGAGCGGCTGCGCGGGACGCTGAGCCGGGTGTACGAGCGGGTGCCGTTCTACCGCGAGGCCTTCGACAAGGCGGGGGTGCATCCGCAGGACTGCACGTCCCTCGACGATCTGGCGCGGTTCCCGTTCACGACCAAGGCGGACCTGCGGGACAACTACCCCTTCGGGATGTTCGCCGTGGACCAGGCCGAGGTGCGGCGGCTGCACGCCTCCAGCGGGACGACGGGCCTGCCCACGGTCGTCGGGTACACCGAGGACGATCTGTCGATGTGGGCCGACATGGTGGCGCGCGCGATCCGCGCGGCGGGCGGCAGACCCGGGCACAAGGTCCATGTGGCGTACGGATACGGCCTGTTCACGGGCGGACTCGGCGCGCACTACGGCGCGGAGCGGCTCGGCTGCACCGTCATCCCGGCGTCCGGCGGCATGACGGCCCGCCAGGTCCGGCTGATCCTCGACCTGCGGCCCGAGATCATCATGGTGACACCGTCGTACATGCTGACGCTCCTCGACGAGTTCGAGCGGCAGGGTGTCGACCCGCGCTCCACGTCCCTGAAGGTCGGCATCTTCGGTGCGGAGCCGTGGACGGAGGAGATGCGGCGGGAGATCGAGGAGCGGTGCGGGATCGACGCCGTGGACATCTACGGACTCTCCGAGGTCGTCGGTCCGGGCGTCGCCCAGGAGTGCGTGGAGACGAAGGACGGCCTGCACATCTGGGAGGACCACTTCTACCCGGAGGTCGTCGACCCGGTCACGGGCGAGGTACTGCCGGAGGGCGAGCCGGGCGAGCTGGTCTTCACCTCGCTGACGAAGCAGGCGATGCCGGTGATCCGATACCGGACACGAGATCTGACGCGGCTGCTGCCGGGGACGGCGCGGCCGGCGTTCCGCCGGATGGAGAAGATCACCGGCCGCAGCGACGACATGGTGATCCTGCGCGGGGTGAACCTGTTCCCCACGCAGGTCGAGGAGATCGTGCTGCGCACGCCCGGCGTGGCCCCGCACTTCCAGCTCCGGCTGACCCGCGAGGGCCGGATGGACGCGCTGACGGTCCGCGCGGAGGCCAAGGCCGACGCGACACCGGACGAGCGGGCCGCTGCCGTGCGGGCCATCGTGACGGGGATGAAGGACGCCGTCGGGGTGACGGTGGCTGCCGAGATCGTCGACCCGGAGACGCTGGAGCGCTCGGTCGGCAAGATCAAGCGCATCGTGGATCTCCGCACCCCCTAGGGCTTGTCGGAGGAGGCGGCGCTTCGAAGACGGTCCCGCAGTTCTCGCTTGAGGATCTTGCCGCTGGCGTTGCGCGGGAGTTCGTCCACGAAGACGACGCGCTTGGGCGCCTTGAAGTGGGCGAGGCGTTCGCGCGCGTGGGCGAGGAGTTCGGCCTCCGTGACCTCGTGGGCACGGACGACGACGGCTGTCACCGCCTCGATCCACCGCTCGTCGGGAAGCCCGACGACCGCCGTCTCCGCGACGGCCGGATGCGTGTAGAGGGCGTCCTCGACCTGGCGTGAAGCGACCAGTACACCACCGGAGTTGATGACGTCCTTCACCCGGTCGACGACGGTGAAGTAGCCCTCGCTGTCGCGCACGGCGAGGTCGCCGGAGCTGAACCAGCCGTCACGGAAGGCCCGCGCGGTCTCCTCGGGCTTGTCCCAGTAGCCGTCGCAGAGCTGCGGGGAACGGTAGACGACCTCGCCCGGCGTGCCGTCGGGCACGTCCTTGCCGTCCTCGTCGACGACCTTCGCCTCGACGAACAGGACGGGCCGCCCGCACGAGTCCATCCGCCCCTCGTGCTCGTCGGGCCCGAGGACGGTGGCGAGCGGGCCGATCTCGCTCTGTCCGAAGCAGTTGTAGAAGGCGAGCCCCGGTAGCCGCTCGCGCAGCCGTTCAAGGACGGGCACCGGCATGATCGACGCGCCGTAGTACGCCTTGCGCAGTCCGCCGAGGTCGCGGGTCGCGAAGTCGGGGTGCTGGGAGAGGCCGATCCACACGGTCGGCGGCGCGAAGAGGCTGTCGGCCTCGCCCCTCTCGACCAGCTCGAGGATCCGCGCGGCCTCGGGCGCGTCCAGGATCGTGTTCGTGGCGCCGATCGCGAGGTACGGCAGCAGGAACACGTGCATCTGCGCCGAGTGGTACAGCGGCAGCGAGTGGACCGGCCGGTCCGTGGCCTTCAGGTCGAGGGCGTGGATGGCGCTGACGTACTCGTGGACGAGAGCCCGGTGCGACATCCGGGCACCCTTGGGCAGGGCCGTCGTGCCGGAGGTGTAGAGGAGCTGGGCGAGGTCGTCGGGGCCCGGCTGCGGCCCGTCGTAGGGGGCGGAGGCCGCCAGCCGCGCCAGCAAGGAGTCGTCCGCGTCGCGCAGCGTCAGAGTCCGGACGCCGTCGGGCAGTCGGTCCGCGAGGCCCGGGTCGGTGAGCACGAGCGCGCTGCCGGACTGGTGGACGATGTAGGCGAGGTCGTCACCGGTCAGGTTCTGGTTGACGGGGACGTGCACGAGGCCCGCGCGGGCGCAGGCCAGGAACCCGATGAGGTACGCGTCGGAGTTGTGCGCGTAGGCGCCGACCCGCTCGCCGGGAGCGAGCCCCAGGCCGCGCAGGAGGCCGGCCGCGCGCGAGACGGCGTCGTCCAGTTCCGCGTACGTCCATACGCGCGGCCCGTAGCGCAGGGCGATCCGCGCCGGGGTGCGGCGGGCGCTGCGGCGCAGCATCCCGTCGACGGTACTGCCGGTGCTGCCTGCCGCTTCGGCTGCCGGTGACGTCGTCATGGCGTGATCCTGTGCGCCCGCGGACGCCAGGTCAAGACACGTGCGTGCGGCCCGCCGCGGGTCACACCACCCGGGTACGTCCCTCCCAGTACGGGTCCCGCAGGCGCCGCTTGTACAGCTTGCCGTTGGGGTCGCGGGGCATCGTCTCGATGAAGTCGACGCTCTTGGGCCGCTTGTAGCCCGCGAGCCGGGCCTCGCAGTGGGCGAGGATCTCGGCGGCGAGGGCGTCACCGGCCTCGCGGCCCTCGGCGACCTCCACCACGGCCTTGACCTCCTCGCCCCAGTCGTCGTGCGGGATCCCGAACGCGGCCGCGTCGGCGACGGCCGGGTGCATGAGGAGCGCCGACTCGATCTCGGCGGGGTAGATGTTGACGCCACCGGAGATGATCATGTCGATCTTCCGGTCGCGGAGGAAGAGGTAACCGTCCTCGTCGAGGACCCCGAGGTCACCGACGGTGAAGAAGGCGCCGATGCGGTTCTTCTTCGTCTTGGTCTCGTCCTTGTGGTACGAGAATCCGCCGGTCTTCATCTGCATGTAGACAGTTCCGAGTTCACCAGGGAGCAAGCGGTTCCCGTCGTCGTCGAAGACGGCCAACTCACTGATGGGCCAGGCCTTTCCGACCGTGCCCGGCTTCTTCAGCCACTCCTCGGCGGTGGCGAACGAACCGCCGCCCTCGCTCGCCGCGTAGTACTCCTCGACGCACGTGCCCCACCAGTCGATCATGGCGCGCTTGACGTGGTCGGGGCAGGGCGCGGCGCCGTGGATGGCGTGCCGCATGGAGGTCACGTCGTAGCGGTCCTTCACGTCCTGCGGGAGCGCGAGGAGGCGGTGGAACTGGGTCGGCACCATGTGCGTGTGCGTGCACTTGTGGGTGTCGATGACCCGCAGCATCTCCTCGGGTGTCCACTTGTCCATGAGGATGACCGGGTGCCCGATGTTCAGTGCCGCGCCCGCGAACTGGAGCACCGCCGTGTGGTAGAGCGGCGAGCAGACGAGGTGCACATTGCCGTCGAAGGGCTTGATGCCGAAGATCCCGAGGAAACCGCCGAGGTAGGCCTCCTCGGGGAGCTTGTCCTGCAGCGGGCGGCGGATGCCGCGCGGGCGGCCCGTCGTCCCTGACGTGTAGTTCATGACCCAGCCCAGGGTCCGCTCGTCCGGCGCCGACTCCCGCTGCCCGTCGAGGAGTTCGGTGTAGGGCCGGAAGGTGTCGACATCGCCTACGGCGTAGCGGTGGGTCGCGGGCAGGTTCGCCTCGTCGGCGGCGGCCCGGGCCTGCTCGGCGAACCGCTCGTGCGCGATCAGTACCTTCGCCCCGGAGTCGGCGACGATCCAGGCGATCTCCGGGCCGACCAGGTGGTGGTTGACGGGCACGAGGTAGAACCCGGCCTGCGAGGCGGCCAGGTAAGCGGTGAAGAACTCGACGCCGTTGGGGAGGACGACGGCGAAGGCGTCGCCGCGCTTCATCCCGGCCTCGCGCAGGCCGTGCACCAGCTTGTTGACGGCCGCGTGCAGGCGTCCCGCGGTCCAGGTGTCGCCGTCCGGAGCGTGCAGCACGGTGCGGCCGGGGTTTTCGGTGGCCTGGGCCCAGAAACCGTTCGGGGGGTGCTGGTCGGGCATGGGGTGCGTCCTTTCTGACGGGTGGAGGTTTCGTCGCTGGGTGCGGCCCGGTGGGGCCCGGTCGCGCAGTTCCCCGCGCCCCTAGGAGGTTTTGCCACCGCGGGCCGGTGGGGGCTAAGCGCGCCATCTAGAGGCGCGCCCCTAGGGCCGCGCCTCTGGAATGGCGCACGCAGTGCGCATTTCAGGGGCGCGGGGAACTGCGCGAGAAGCCCCACCGGGCCGCGGCCGCGGAACCCGCTCACGCCCCACGGCGAATCGGCGGACCCGGCCCAAGAACCTGTCACCGACCGGCAATCCGATTGACCCGGTCGATCGCCTTCTCGAAACCCCGGGTCAGCTCATCGAAGACCGCCTGGACACTGCGCTCCTCGTTCATGCGGCCCACGATCTGCCCCACGGGAGTGCCGAGCAGCGGCTCCACCTCGTACTTCTGGATCCGGGAGACCGCCTCGGCGACGAGCAGGCCTTGCAGCGGCATGGGCAGGGTGCCGGGACCCGCCGGGTCGTCCCACGCGTCCGTCCACTCCGTGCGCAACTGACGGGCCGGCTTCCCGGTCAGGGCGCGGGAGCGCACCGTGTCGCCGGAGCCCGCGGCGAGCAGTTTGCGGGTGAGGGCGGGCGAGCTCATGTCGGCTTCCGTGGTCGTCAGCCACACCGAGCCGAGCCAGACGCCCTGCGCGCCGAGGGCGAACGCGGCGGCCGCCTGCTGTCCGCTGCCGATACCGCCGGCGGCCAGCACCGGGAGCGGGGCGACGGCCTCGACGGCCTCGGGGGTGAGCACCATCGACGCGATCTCGCCGGTGTGGCCGCCCGCCTCGTAGCCCTGGGCGACGACGATGTCGATGCCCGCGTCGGCGTGCTTGCGGGCGTGCCGGGCGCTGCCCGCGAGCGCGGCGACGAGGACGTCGTGCTCGTGGGCGCGGGCGATGACGTCCGCCGGGGGTGAGCCGAGCGCGTTGGCGAGGAGTTTGATCGGGTAGTCGAAGGCGACGTCGAGCTGGCCGCGGGCGACCTGTTCCATCCAGCCGGTGATGCGCCAGCCGGACGCCTCGCCCGCGGCGAGTTCGGGTACGCCGTGTTTGGCGAGGGTGTCCTGGACGAACCGCCGGTGGCCCTCCGGGATCATCGCTTCGACGTCCGCCTCGCTGACGCCCTCGACTTTCTTGGCGGGCATGACGACGTCCAGACCGTAAGGACGGCCGTCGGCGTGCTCGTGCAGCCAGTCCAGGTCGCGGGTGAGGTCCTCGGGTGCCGTGTAGCGGACCGCGCCGAGCACGCCGAGGCCTCCGGCCCTGCTGATGGCGGCGGCCACCGCGGGGAACGGCGTGAAGCCGAAGACAGCGTGCTCGATCCCCAGTTTCTTGCTCAGCTCCGTCTGCATGGGCGCAGGATGCCGCAGCGGGGCGGACGACGGAAGGGGTTTTCTGATGCAGCGTCAGATTCTTCACCGCTCGCTCACCCGGCCCGGGGTGGTTGACACGACGTAGTACTGACATGAAAGTTTCACCCGTCCAGTGAGATCCCGAAAGATACTTTCAGGAGGCCTGCTCATGAACTCAGGGGACCAGGACAGATCACGCGGCGGCCTCACCCGACGCCAACTGGGCGCCGCAGGACTCGCGTTGGGCGGCGCCGTCGCCCTCACCCCCTTCCCGGCAGGCCCCGCCGCGGCCGCCGAGCGGAAGAAGGAGCGGCGGCGGCCCACCCTGCGCCACGGATCCCCCGAGCGCGCGGGCCTGCTCGCCGGTCACCTGCGTCAACTGGTCGTGGACGCGGAGAAGTTCCTCGCCCCCTCCCCCAAGCACCCCTGGTACGCGGGGGCGGTCCTGCTCGCGGGGCGGGGCGGCACCGTGGCGCTGCACCAGCCGATCGGCAAGGCGGTGCGCTACTCGCACTACGACGACACGACCGACACCGGCGTCGAGTTCCCCGCGGACGAGCAGATCGACATGGCCGATGACACCGTCTTCGACCTGGCCTCCGTGTCGAAACTGTTCACGTCGATCCTCGCCGTGCAGGCGATCGAGCGGGGCGTGCTGGAACTGGAGGCGAAGGTCGCCGCGTACCTCCCGGACTTCGCGGGTGGCGGAAAACAGGACGTGACCATCCGTCAACTGCTCACGCATACCTCAGGGTTCCGCGCCTGGATCCCGCTCTACAAGGAAGCCACGCGCGAGGGGCAGCTCCGCCTGGTCTGGAACGAGGTCCCGCTCAACCCGCCCGGCACCGTCTACCTCTACTCGGACCTCAACCTCATCTCGCTCCAGCTGGTCCTGGAGAAGCTCACCGGCAAGAGCCTCGACGTACTGCTGCGCGAGCGGATCACGGAGCCGCTCGGAATGACGCGCACCCGCTACAACCCGCCCGCCTCATGGAAGCCGAAGATCGCGGCGACGGAGGACGAGCGGGCGCCGTGGTCGGGCCTGGACCGCGGCCTGGTCTGGGGCGAGGTGCACGACGAGAACGCGTTCGGGCTCGGCGGCGTCGCGGGCCACGCCGGTGTCTTCTCGACCGCGTGGGACCTGGCGATCCTCGGCCGGATGCTGCTGAACGGCGGGGTGTACGGCGACGCCCGCATCCTGTCGGAGAAGTCGGTGGAGCTGATGTTCACGGACTTCAACACGGCTTTCCCCGGCGACGAGCACGGTCTTGGCTTCGAGCTCTACCAGCACTGGTACATGGGCGCGATGGCGACGCCGCGCACGGCGGGCCACACGGGCTTCACCGGCACCTCGATCGTCCTCGACCCGACGACCGACTCCTTCCTCATCGTGCTCGGCAACTCCGTTCATCCCGTGCGCAATTGGCGGTCCGGATCCGCTCCCCGGGTCGCCACGGGCAACGACATGGCGCGCGCCGTCGCGGTGCGGCCCGCGCACGGCCGCACCGCCTGGTTCGCCGGCATGGCGAGTGCCACGACCGCCACCCTGACCCTGCCGGACCTGCGCCTCACCGCACCCGGAGCGCGCCTCACGTGCGCCCTGTGGTGGGACACGGAACCGGGCGCCGACTCCCTCGTCATGGAAGTGTCCACGGACGGCGGCTCCACCTGGAAGGCGCTCCCCTTCACCACGGACCACGCCGACGCCCACGCGACGGGCGCGGTGGACGGCTACGCGGACCGCACCTGGCACCGCCTCACCGCCGACCTCAGTGGGTTCAACACGGCTTCTACGCGCGTACGTTGGCGGTACACGACGGACCAGTTGTACGTGGGACGCGGGGCCTACGTGGACGGCGTACGGGTCACCGACGGCCGCCGGGTCGTCTTCGACGAGGCCCGCCCGGCCGACTCGTCGCGCATCGACGCGGTGGGCTGGACGGCCTCCCGGGACTGAACCGTCCCCGGTGGCGGGGTCAGCGGCCGAGCACCGCCATGGCGGCGTTGTGCCCGGGGATGCCGCTGACCCCGCCGCCGCGCACCGCGCCCGCGCCGCACAGCAGCACGTTCGGGTGGGCCGTCTCCACGCCCCAGCGGCCGGTACCGGCCTCGGCGTAGGGGAAGGACAGGGCGCGGTGGAAGATGTTGCCGCCGGGCAGCCGCAGGTCGCGCTCCAGGTCCAGCGGGGTCTTCGCCTCGATGCAGGGGCGGCCTTCGGCGTCCTCGGCGAGACAGTCGGCGAGGGGTTCCGCCAGGTGGGCGTCTAGCTGCGCGAGGGTGGCCTTCAACAGCTCGGCGCGCACCGTGTCGTTGTCCTCGGTGAACAGCCGCGCCGGGGTATGAAGCCCGAACAGGGTGAGGGTCTGGTAGCCGCGTGCGACGAGATCCGGGGCGAGGATCGTCGGGTCGGTCAGGGAGTGGCAGTAGATCTCGGAGGGCGGCGCACTCGGCAGAGCGCCGTCGGCCGCCTCGGCGTACGCGGTCGCCAACTGGCCGTATCCCTCGGCGACATGGAACGTCCCGGCGAACGCCTCCCGCGGGTCGACGGACGTGTCCTTCAGCCGCGGAAGCCGCTTGAGCAGCATGTTGACCTTCAGCTGGGCGCCCTCGGCGGGAGCGGGCGGGATGGTGCCGAGGAGCCGGGCGAGGTCCTGCGGGGAGGCGTTGACGAGGACGTGCCGGGCGGCGACAGTGCCCTCGCCGTCCTTGGTCCTGTACGTCACCTCCGCGCGCTGTCCGTCGGTTTCGATCCGGGTCACCTCGTGCCCGGTGACAAGGTCGGCGCCGGCCGCGCGGGCCGCCGCGGCGAGGGCGTCGGTGAGCGCGCCCATGCCGCCGACAGGCACGTCCCAGTCGCCCGTGCCGTTGCCGATCACGTGGTAGAGGAAGCAGCGGTTCTGGGCCAGCGACGGGTCGTGGGCGTCGGCGAACGTGCCGATCAGTGCGTCGGTGAGGACGACGCCGCGCACCAGGTCGTCCTCGAAGCGCTCCTCGATGCCGACACCGACGGGTTCCTCGAAGAGCAGCCGCCAGGCCGCGTCGTCCCCGACGCGCTCACGCAGCGCTTTACGGCTGGGCAGCGGTTCGGTGAGGGTGGGGAAGATCCGCTCGGCGGCGTGCCGGGTGGTCTCGTAGAACCGGTTCCACGCCTCGTACTCGCGCTCGCCGCCGGTCAGTCGGGCGAAGGCGGCGCGGGTGCGGTCGGGTCCGCCACCGACCAGCAGGCCCGTCGGGCGGCCGTCCCGGACGGTCGGCGTGTACGAGGACACGGTCCGCTGCCGCACGGCGAAGTCGAGTCCCAGCTCGGCCACGATCTTCTTGGGGAGCAGGCTGACCAGGTACGAGTATCGGGAGAGCCGGGCGTCGACGCCGGGGAAGGGCCGGGTGGAGACGGCGGCGCCGCCGGTGGTCCCGAGCCGTTCGAGCACGGTGACGGTGCGGCCGGCCCGGGCGAGGTAGGCGGCGGCGACGAGACCGTTGTGGCCTCCGCCGACGATGACGACGTCGTACTGGTCCATGAAAAGCCCCTCCGGCAAGCGACCGACAAGCCCCTCCGGCGATTGAGGAGCGGGGTCCGGGGCAGAGCCCCGCGACCTCAGCCGCGATTCTCGCCTCCCTGCCGTAACGCGGCAACACGCCGATACAAGCGCACCGCCTCCGTCCCAAGCCCCAGCTGCTCCAGACAGTGAGCCTCGTCATCAAGGCTGGCCAGAGTGTCCGGGTGGTCCTCTCCGAGCACCCGTGCCCTGGCGGCGGCCACCTTCCGGTACTCGACGAGCGCGTCCTGCCACCGCCCCAGCCAGCCGAGCCCGACAGCGACCTCGCGGTGGCTGATGAGGGTGTCGACGTGGTCGGCGCCCAGGATCCGTTCGCGGATCGCGCAGACGTCGCGGGCCTCGGCGAGGGCCTCCTCCCAGCGGGCCATGCGGCCGAGGTTCACGCCGAGGCCGTGCCGGGCGCGCAGGGTCTCGGGGTCGGTGGGGCCGCTGACGCGGGCGCGGTCGTCGATCAGGTCGCGGTAGAGCGTGAGCGCCTCCGCGCTGCGGCCGAGCCGGCCCAGGCTGACGCCCACCTCGTACCGTGCGGCGAGGGTGTCCGGATGGTCGGTGCCCAGCGCCTGCGCCCTGGCCTCGGCGACTTCACGGTAGGCGCGCAGCGCCTCGCTCCAGCGCCCCAACTGGCCGAGCGTGTAGCCGACTTCGCAGCGTGTGACGAGGGTGTCGGGGTGGTCGGGGCCGAGGACGCGGGCCCGTGCGTCCGCGACCTCGCTCGCCATACGGTACGAGTCGTCGAGGCGTCCCAGACGGCTCAGGTTGAAGGCGAGGTTGTGGCGGCAGCGCAGGGTGTCGGGGTGCTCGGGTCCCATGACGCGCTCCCGGGCCGCGAGGACCGCGGTGTACACCTGGTGAGCATCCAGGTGGCGGCCCAACTTGCCCAGCACGTACGCCACTTCCTGATGCGCCCCGAGCGTTTCGGGGTGGTCGGCGCCGAGAGTGCGCTCGCGCCCTTCGACGACGCGCCGGTACTCGCGCAGCGCGTCGGCGGCGCGCCCGGTGCGGCTCAGCGAGAAGGCGACCTCGTAGCGGCTGGCGAGGGTGTCGGGGTGGTCGGGGCCGAGCGCGTGCTCCCGCTCCGTGGCGACCGTGCGGTGCACCTCGCCGGCCTCGGTCCAGCGGCCGAGCCGGCCCAGGCTGAGGCCCGCGTCGTGCCGGGAGGCGATGGTGGTCAGCAACTCCGGTGCGGGTGTGGGCCGTTCAAGGAGTTCGTGCGGTGTCGACGGGGTGCCGGCGGCACCGGGCCGGGGAACCCATGCGCCGGAGAGGCCTGCCGCGGCGTCGGGCGGGGTGACGCGCAGCCCCGCTCCGCCGGTGGCCTTGTGCCCGGTGGTCATGCCGCGCGTCCACGACGGCAGTCGTGGCTCACGCGAGACCGGCTGCTCGGTGGGCACCCGCGTGTTCGTGCCCGGTTCGACCTGCCGGGCGCGCACGGTGGGCACGTACGCCCCGCGCGCGGCGCGTCCGGCGACGATGCGGCGCCCCACCTCCCGTGCGTCGTCCGGCCGTTGCCCGGGGTCCTTGGCGAGCAGGTCGAGGATGATCCGTTCCACGTACGCGGGCAGGTCGGGGCGGTGATTGCGCGGCGGCTCGGGTGGGGTGTCCCGGTGTCCGACGAGTACGGCCCACGCGTCGTCGAGGTCGAACGGCGGCGCTCCGGTGGCGATCTCGTACAGGACGCAGCCCAGCGAGTACAGGTCACTGCGCTGGTCGACTTGGGTGCCGCCGATCTGCTCGGGTGACATGTAGTGCGGGGTGCCCATGGCGATGCCGGTGCCGGTGAGTCGGGCGGTGAAGCCGATGTCGTGGCCGAGCCGGGCGATGCCGAAGTCGCAGATCTTGGCCGTGCCGTCGGCCAGGCGCACGATGTTGGCGGGCTTCAAGTCGCGGTGCACAATGCCCTGTTCGTGCGTGTAGGCCAGTGCCGAGGCGATCTGCTCGGCCATGTCGACGATGTCGTCGACGGCCAGCGGATGGTGCCGGTTGTCCTCCAGGAGCTGGCTGAGATTTCTGCCCTCCAGGAGCTCCATCACCAGATACAGGATGCCGTCGTACTCGCCGAAGTCGTGCACGACGGTGATGCCGCGGTGCTGGAGCGCCGCCGCGACCCGGGCCTCGCGGCGAAATCGTTCCCGCAGCACGCGGGTGAACGACTGGTCGCCCTGTGGCCCGAGCGGTTTGAGGCACTTCACGGCGACCTGCCGCCCGAGCGACTCGTCGCGGGCGCGCCACACCTCGCCCATGCCGCCCCGGCCGATCCGGTCGAGCAGCCGGTACCGTCCGTGGATCAGTCCGGCGCCCCGGGTCTCCCCCCACTCTGGCATGTCCCGCTGTCGCCCCCGTCAGCTCGCTGCGCCCTCCCCGGCCCGTCCAGTATGGCTACCCATCTGCCGACTTTGTACGGTGCCGGTCGAGTGTGGGGGCCGAGCCGTGCCATGGCACGCAGGATGTGTTTGGGGGGCAGTTGCCAGCGCACGCGGGCGGGAACGCAGCGCAACGCGGTGCCCGTGGCACGCAGGCGGCGGGTGACGACGGCAGGGGCGGGGGCGCGACGGCCGTACAGGTCATGGGCGTACGGCGGCAGGGAGGCGTACGCCAGATTGGCTACGCGCCGCCACAGCATCTCGCGCGCCGGGACCAGGAGGGGGTGGGTGGGCGGTCGTTGCAGGAACGCGTCGACGACGCGGGCGTCCGGGCCCGCTGCCAGCTCGGGCCGCACCTTCTCGAAATACGCCGCCAACTCGGCTTGACTGCCCGGCACTTCGGCAGGGTCCAGGCCGACGAGTCGGGCGCTGGTGCGGTGTTCGCTCATGTACCGGTCGGCCTGCGCGTCGGTGAGGCGGAAGCCCGAGCGCCGCGCGACGTGCAAGTAGGAGTCGATCTCGGCGCAGTGCACCCACAGCAGCAGCCCTGGTTCGTCGACGCCGTACCGCTCCCCCGTGTCCGGGTCGGTGGCCGTGAGGCGGCGGTGGATCCCGCGGACCCGGGCGCCCGCCTTCTCGGCCGCCTCACCGGTGCCGTACGTCGTCGTCCCGACGAAGCCCGCTGTGCGCATCAGGCGGCCCCAGGCGTCGCGCCGGAAGTCGGAGTTCTGCATCACTCCGCGCACCGCGCGCGGGTGCAGTGCCTGCAGATAGAGGGCACGTATGCCTGCCACCCACATCATGGGATCGGCGTGCATCTGCCAGGTCACCGAGTCGGGCCCGAACAGCCCCGGATCCGCCGTACGCACCTGTGTCACCCCACGCCTCCCGCCGTCGTCATGGCCGACACGGCCAGCCTACGCACGCGACGAGAGGGGCCCTATCGGCGCACACGCGGCATCCCGAGGCCGATCCACGAGATGATCTCGCGCTGGATCTCGTTGTTGCCGCCGCCGAAGGTGAAGATGACGGCCGAGCGGTAGCCGCGCTCCAGTTCTCCGTGGAGGACGGCACCGGCGCTGCCCTCCTTCAGGGCGCCCGCGGCGGCGACGACCTCCATCAGCCAGGCGTAGGCGTCACGGCGCGCCTCGGAGCCGTAGACCTTGACGGCGGAGGCGTCCTGCGGCGTGAGGGTGCCCTCCTGGACGGCGTTCACCATCTGCCAGTTGAGGAGCTTCATGGCGTCGAGCTTGGTGTGGGTCTGGGCCAGCCGCTTCCTGACCCAGCCGAGGTCGATGACGCGCCGGCCGTCGGTGAGCTTGGTCTCCATGGCCCAGCGCTGGACGTCGTGCAGGGCGCGGATCGCCATGGTGCCGTGCGCGGCGAGGGTGACGCGCTCGTGGTTGAGCTGGTTGGTGATCAGCCGCCAGCCCTTGTTCTCCTCGCCGACGCGGCGCGTGGCGGGGACCCGGATGTTCTCGTAGTAGCTGGCTGTGGTGTCGTGCGAGGCGAGGGTGTTGATGACGGTGCAGGTGTAGCCGGGGTCGGAGGTCGGCACGAGCAGCATCGTGATGCCCTTGTGGGGCGGGGCGGCCGGATCGGTTCGCACGGCGAGCCAGACCCAGTCGGCGGTGTCGCCGTTGGTCGTCCAGATCTTCTGCCCGTTCACGATGTAGTCGTCGCCGTCGCGGACGGCGCGGGTCTTCAGGGCCGCGAGGTCGGTACCGGCGTCGGGTTCGCTGTAGCCGATCGCGAAGTCGAGCTCGCCGGAGAGGATCTTCGGCAGGAAGAACTCCTTCTGTTCGTCCGTGCCGAAGCGCATGATCGTCGGGCCGACGGTGTTGAGCGCCATCAGCGGCAGCGGGACGCCCGCCTGGGCGGCCTCGTCGAAGAAGATGAACTGTTCCATCGGCGTCAGGCCGCGGCCGCCGTACTCCTTCGGCCAGCCGACCCCGAGCCAGCCGTCGGTGCCAAGGCGGCGCACGGTCTCGCGGTAGAAGCGTTTCTGGGCGGTCGGGTCCTCGTAGCGGGCGTACGCGTTGTCGGGTACGAGTTCGGCGAAGTAGGCGCGCAGCTCGGTGCGCAACTGCTGCTGCTCAGGCGTGTATTCGAGGTGCACGGCCCCTCCTGGCGGTCAACTGGGCGGCGTCGGCGCGGGCTTGACGGCGCACACAGTAGAACTCGTTCCAGAAATAGGGAATGCCGGGGACGGATCAGTCGCCGCTCGCGGACCTGGCGTCAGCCGAGGATCGTCAGGAAGTCGGTACAGGCCCGCGCGCCCGCGCGGGCCTGCTCGGCACAGTGCGCGGCGTCCGGCACGCGGTCGCAGGCGTGCGCGCACTCCAGGGCGACGGCGCGGCACCACTCGACCTGGAGCCGCAGCCCGTACTCGTCCTGATGGGCCTCCTCCGACAGCAGCCGGCAGGTCGCGTCGCAGACCTCGACGCACAGCAGCAGGGAGCGCCGCAGGCTGTGCCGCATCCGTTCGCGTTCGGAGTCGCAGGCCGGGGCGGGGCGTACGGGACCGCGCGCGGGGGCGGCGACAGGACCCGGTTCGAGGGCGCCGACACGCAGAGCGGCGGCGCGGGCAGTCTCGGTGCAGGCCTGTGCGCAGGCGAATCGGACCTCCAGGAAGCGGACGAGGTCGTCCTTCGGCGGATCGGTCATCTCTGCGGAGTCAGCAACCTCGGTGGTCTCGGCGCGGAAGGGCGGATGCTTCGCCAGGGGGGTCACCGGCCCGGCTCCTTTCGGGGAACGTCTGCTTCCGACGCGGGTAGCCGCTTCCCTGGCGGCCAAACCGGCGGGGCAGCGAGGAACTGGTCATTTCCCTGACGAAGGAGGGCGCACCGGGTCACTTTCGGCGCACTCCGCACCATCCGCACGCCCCTGCCCCACCTTCAGGGCGCGGAGTAGCAGCCTCCGGGATCAGCCGCCCGGCCAGGGTTCACATACTTGGGCGCGTGGTTTACAGCTTCGGGGCCCCGGTTACTGGTACGCCGAACGTCGGCGAGCGGGCCGCGGCCGCGCCGGTAGCGGCGGCCCTTCCCGCTCGCCGCAGCGGAACCCCGTAATCGCCCCCGATACAATGCGAGTTGACACGTGACCGAGCCCAAGAAGTCCGGCAACGCGGAGGACCGGAAGACCCGGCTGACGGTCCTGGTGGCACTCTCCGCGAATCTGGTCATCGCCGTGGCGAAGGCGATCGGCGGCCTGATCGCCGGATCGCCCGCCCTGCTGTCGGAGGCGGCACACTCGGTGGCCGACAGCCTCAACGAGGTGTTCCTCCTCGCGGCGCTGCACCGCAGCCGCCGCCCCGCGGACCGCCAGCATCCGTTCGGGTACGGCAAGGAGAGGTTCTTCTGGTCGCTGCTCGCCGCGGTCGGCATCTTCGTGATGGGCGGTTGCTTCTCCTTCTTCCAGGGCTTCGAGGCGCTGACGACACCCGCCTCCAAGGAGTCGCACACGGGTTACGTCGTGGGCCTCGTGGTCCTCGGAGTGGCGCTGCTGGCCGAGGGCGCCTCCCTGATCCGCGCCGTCCTCCAGGTCCGGGCACAGCCCGGCAAGGGCATCGGCTCCGACCCGGCGCTGCGCACGGTCCTCGCCGAGGACAGCACGGCGGTGCTCGGCGTGCTGCTCGCCGCGGGCGGCATGGTGCTGCACATGGTGACCGGCAACATCGTGTGGGAGGCCTCTGCGTCCCTGGCGATCGGCGCGCTCCTGGTGTACGTCGCGTTCCGCCTCGGCAAGAGCGCCCGCGCGCAGCTGATCGGCGAGGCCGTCGACCCGGAGCTGCGCCGCGGCATCCTCGAACTCCTGGACTCGCAGCCGGAGATCGACTACGTGGCGTCGCTGTACACGATGGTCCTCGGCATGGACTCGACGCTCGTCGCCGCCCGCGTCGATCTGACCCCCGGCATCGACAGCGAACGGCTGGAACTGGTCAGCGAGCGCATCAAGGAGTCCATCCAGGACGCCTGGCCCGAGGCGGACCAGATCTTCCTGGACGTGGTGGAGGTGCCGCAGCGGGTGCGCGACTGACCGCCGGCGGGCGCCTGATTCGGGGGTTCGAACGCGGGTACTAGCGGAGCCACAGCGACGTCGGCCGCACCGGTCGACAGGGGAGGTGCGATGAGCCACGTCGAAACGGCGGTGCTGGTGCTCGACTGCGCGGAGCCGGAGGAACTCGCCGAGTTCTACCAGGTTCTGCTCGAGGGGAAGATCCAGCCGCCGGACGGCGGCAACCGGATCGAGCTCGTCGGAGCGGGCGGCACCCACATGGCGTTCCGCCGTGACCTCAACGCCGCCCCGGCGAGTTGGCCCCGGCCCGACGACTCCCAACAGGCCCACCTGGACCTGCTGGTGGCGGCGGAGCACCTGGACGAGGTGGAGCGGCAGATCGTCGGACTCGGCGGCCGGCCGCTGGAGACCCGCGGCAGCGGCGGCCGCACCGAGTCGCGCCTGTACGCCGACCCGGCCGGCCATCCGTTCTCGCTGCGCAGCGCGGGCCACCTGGCGAAGCCGAAGTCGCACTGACCGAGCCCAACCAGGCTGCACCGAAAGCCACTTGACGCATTCGACACATCTGCGATCGCTCATGAAACGCGATGGGAGTAATAGAACGCATAAGACCGTCTGCATAGCTGTCTACAAGCCGAATCGGCCCGCATCTGTCCGAGGAGAGGTCCGTTCATGAACGTACGTCAGCACGCACCGCACCCCGCGGAGACCAACCACGAGGTCAGGGGCCGCGTCCGCACCTGCCGCCCGGCTCGTCGCGACGGGCGCGATGCCCCCGAACCCGAAGCCCAGCGCGATCCTGACTGGAATCTGGTGCGCGGGGAGGACTGAGAGCACCCTTCCGCCGCCCCCGTTCCGGCATATGCTGTCGGTGCCGACGAGGGGAGGTGTACGGCGATGCCCATCGTTGCACGGCCCAAGATCCTTGTCGTCGACGACCGGGAGGACACGCTCTTCGCGATGGAGAGCGCTCTCGCTCCGCTCGGCTACCCGCTGGACCGCGCGAGCACCGGGGACGACGCCCTCAAGACCGTCCTGCGGGGCGGCATAGCAGTGGTTCTCCTGGACGTGCTGATGCCCGACGTCAGCGGCTTCGAGGTGGCCCACTACATGGCGCGCCTGGAGCAGACCCACGACATACCGATCATGATGATCACCGGCGCCGGCCAGGACCCCGCGCTCGCCCTCAAGGCCTTCGAGCTCGGTGTCGCCGACTATGTCGTCAAGCCCATCGAGCCGTGGGTGATGCGGACGAAGGTCCGCTATCTGTACGAGACGAGCATGCGCCTGCGTGCCCTGCGCGAGCGCCTGCACAGGTACGAGAGCGAGAACGAGGAGCGCTCCGCGCCCGGCTTCGAGAAGCACCCGCTGCCACGGCCCGCCTGACCCCTCCCCCACCTCGGGTGTCGATGGTCACACCCGATCGGAAGTCGCCCCCTCCCCATGTGGTTGTACAGTACAACTTGGTTAAGAGTTGTATAAGCCAACCTATGGAGGTCCTGCCCATGCCCGCCGACCACAGAGCTCATCGGCCCGAGAGCACCGGCGCCGTGCGCGGGGTGGTACGCGGTGCGGCGAACGGCGCGCACAATCCGGCGCTGCGCCACGTCCTGACGCATCTGCTCACCCCGCTCCTGATGTGCGTGGGCATGGGCCTCGCCTACCTGGGCGCCTTCGCCGCACCCGAGCCGCACCATCTGCCGGTGGCCGTCGTCGGCTCGGGGGCCGAGGCGAAGGTCTTCGCGCAGACCGTGAAGGACAAGGCGGGCGACGCCCTCGACGTGCGGACGGTCGACACGCGCGCCACGGCGATCGACCAGCTCAAGACACGCAAGATCGACGGGGCCTACGTACTCGGAGACAGGGCCCCCGAGCTGATCGTGGCCTCGGCAGGCTCCGACACCACGGTCTCCGTCGTCGAGAAGATCTTCACGCCGGTCGCCGCACAGCAGGGCGAGCCGCTCAAGGTCACGGACGTGGCGCCGCCGGTCTCCGACGACCCGACGGGACAGGGCCTGTTCTTCCTGCTTGTCGCGGTGAGCATCGGTTCGTACGCCTCGGTGGCGGTTTTGGGCGGCGCGGGTGCCGCGCTGCGGACGCGGACGCGGGCGCTCCTCGTGGCCGGCGTCTCCGGAGTGGTCGGCCTGATCGGCGCGGCCTTCGCGGGCCCGGTCTTCCACCTCGCGCACACCGGGCTGTGGGGGCTGTGGGGCATGGCCTGGGTGTACTCCGCGGGGATCCTGCTGATCGGCGTAGGGCTGCACACGTTCCTGAAGCGGTGGACGACGCTCGCCGTGATGGTGCTGTTCGTGATGCTCAACTTCACCAGCTCCGGCGGCGTCTTCCGCCCCGAGCTGCAGAACGGGTTCTTCGGCAGCCTGCACGCCTTCTGGAACGGCGCGGGCTTCGTCGAGGGAGCCCGCAGCCTCCTGTACTTCGAGCACTACGACCTGGGCCGCTATGTGTGGACGCTGGTGGCCTGGCTCGCGGTGGGCGCGGTCGTGTTCGCGGTCGCGGCAGTGGCCGGACACCGGCAGGAGCGGGCGCTCGCCGCGGCCGCACCGGTCGAGGACATGGGCGTGAAAGACGTAGAAGACGAAGAGGAAGTGGAGGAGGAGCTGGAGGAGGCGGTCGGCGTCTGACGCGCCGCTCCCCCGGACCTACCTGACTGTGCCCCGCGCTCTCGTCGAGCGCGGGGCACAGTCGCGTACCGCGTCAGACTCCGCGGGGCAGATTCTTGGCCCGGCCACGCAGCATGAACGCCTCGACGATCTCCACCACGCCCATCGCCACCAGCCAGCAGCCGCCGACGAGGGTGAGGACGGCGACCGACTCGAACGGCGAGACGATGAGCACGATGCCGGCCATGGCGCTGACGATCCCGAGGAAGATCTGCCAGCCGCGCGCGGGCGTTCCCGGGTCGGAGGCTGCCGCGGCGGTCTGGGTGATGCCGCGGAACAGCCAGCCGATGCCGATCCACAGGGCGAGCAGCAGGATCGACTGCATCGAGCCGCGGAAGCAGAACAGACCGAGCAGGATCGAGACGGTGCCGCTGATGAACGCCATCACGCGCAGCCCCGTCGTCACATGCGTGCCGAAGGCCGTGACGAGCTGGAAGGCGCCGCTGACCACGAGGTAGACGCCGAACAGGATGCCGGCCGCCCACAGTGAGGCGCCCGGCCAGGCAAGGACCAGTACACCGAGGATCAGCGCGGCGACGCCTGCGAGCAGGACCGCCTGCCACGCGGCATGAGCGAGTCTGCCGAGCGGCCCCTCGGGACGGCGCGGCGGCTCGTCCTGCTCGGTGCTCCGGTGCCGGCTCTGCGGGTCGTACGGTGCGTGCGTCATGTTCGACTGTTAGCACCGCGCTCCGGCGCCCGCCAGCGGGACCGGGACGAACGGATGACGCCCTCACCGGGATGGAAACCGGCCGGCTCCGCGCACCGTGCGCCGGGGCCACACCACGCCCGGGGCGCGCACCAGGGGAAAACAGCAGAATGGATTCATGACCGCAATTCCGGCGCCCGGCCCGTTCCCTGCCCGCCGCGTCTACGATCCGCCCGCTTCCTCCGACGGCAGCCGCCTCCTGGTCGACCGGCTGTGGCCGCGCGGGATCTCCAAGGAGCGGGCCGCCGTCGACGAGTGGCTCAAGGACATCGCGCCGTCCAGGGAACTGCGCTCCTGGTACCACGAGGACCGTGCCGGGCGGTACGAGGCGTTCGTCGAGCGGTACGGCGCGGAGCTGGCCGAGCCGGCCCGCGCCGAACTGGTCGAGCACGTCCGCGCGCTGGCCCGGCAGGGCTCCGTCACGCTGCTGACATCGGTGAAGGACGTCGAGCACAGCCATGTGCCCGTGCTCGTACGCCACCTCGAAGAGGCCTGAGAGCCTGCCTTTGAGGCTTCTCAGGCGGCGAGGCACACCGTGCCGCGGCCCTGCGCACCGTTCGCGCCCGCCCCGAGCACGCTGACGGCGGTGACGGAGACCGGCCTGCGGAACTGGGCGGACCGCGCCAACTCGCCCTGCGCGAGCGACAGTACGTCGACGAGCCCGAGGCCGAGCGCGCCGGCCGCGGCGGCGAGCATCTCCGAGGACGCCTCCTTGCGGCCGCGCTCCACCTCGGAGAGGTAGGGCATGGAGATCCCCGCGACGTCGGCCACGTCCTGCAAGGTCCGTCCCTGGGCCCGTCGTCGGCGGCGCAGCACGTCCCCGACGACATGCCGCCACAGCGGCTCCTGAGCGACGGCGGGGCGGGGCCTGCGGGTCTCATGGGTCATCGGATCAGCCTACGGTCGCGTCGCCGAGCCGGGGCCCGGCTTCGCCCAGGGCGATAATCGGCGGGGCCGAAGCGCAAGGTCGCAGCAGGGGAGGCCAGAATGCGATCATGCGCAAAACAGGACAGAGCAGCGCGGGGCTGCCATGGAAGTGACTCTGATCGCCGTCGTCGGCGTCGCGAGCGTCGTGGCGGTCGCCGCGTTCTCCCAACGCCTGGGCCTGGCCGCGCCGCTGAGCCTCGTCGTGGTGGGGATCGCGCTGAGTTTCGTGCCGGGCGTGCCGGTGGTGGAGATCGAACCGGAGTGGGTCCTGGCCGGAGTGCTGCCGCCGCTGCTGTATTCGTCGGCCGTCAACATGCCCGCGCAGGACTTCCGGCGCGACATCAAGGCCATCACGGGCCTCGCCGTGCTGCTCGTCGCCGTGTCGACCCTGGGCGCGGGCTGGCTGGTACATCTGCTGATGCCGGATCTCGGCTGGCCCGCCGCGCTCGCGCTCGGCGCGGTCGTCAGCCCCACGGACGCCGTCGCCGCGACCTCGGTGGGCCGCAAACTCGGCCTGCCCTCACGGCTGTTGACCCTGCTGGAGGGCGAGGGCCTGGTCAACGACGCATCGGCCCTGGTGCTGCTGCGCTCGGCGGTCGCCGCGCTGGCGGGGGCGGTGTCGCTGTGGGGCGTGGCCGGGAAGTTCGTGTTCTCGGTGGTGGTCGCCGTGGCGGTCGGTCTCGTCGTCGGTTACGTCAACGTGCGCGTACGGGCGCTCCTCAACGACTCCGTCCTCAATACGGCGATCTCCTTCGTCGTGCCGTTCGTCGCCTACGTACCCGCCGAGGAGTTCGACGCCTCGGGGGTGCTGGCGGTCGTCGTCACGGGCGTGGTGACGGGACATTTGAGCCCGCGGCTGCTGCGGGCGCAGGACCGGCTCGGCGAGGCCACGAACTGGCGCACCCTCGCCTTCCTCCTGGAGAGCGCGATCTTCCTCCTGATGGGGCTCGGCCTGAAGACGCTCCTCGACGAGGCGCACGCCCACGAGAACGGCCTTGGCGCGGGCCGGGTCGTGTTGTACGGTCTCGCCGTCACCGGGCTCGTCATCGTCGTACGGGTCGTGTTCGTGGCGCCTCTGGTGGCGATGCTGCGCCGCGACGAGCGCCGGGCCGCCGCGGCCAAGCCGATGATGGAGCGGTGGCAGGAGCGGATGGCCGGCTTCGACATGAGCGAGCGGTTCGGGCCGCGCAGGAAGGCGCAGTTCGAGCGCCGGGTGAGCCGGGTGAGCGCCGACATCGACTTCCGTCTCACGGAGACGCTCGGCTGGCAGGGCGGCACCGTGCTCGCCTGGTCCGGGATGCGCGGCGCGATCACGGTGGCCGCGGCGCAGACCCTGCCGGAGGACACCCCGTACCGGCCGCAGTTGATCCTCATCGCGTTCGTCGTGGCCGCGACGACGCTGCTGCTGCAAGGGCTGACGCTGCCGTCCGTGATCCGCGTCGTGGGTATCCCCGGCGACGATCCGCAGCGCCTTCGCGCGGAGTACGGGCAGCTGATCACCGAGGTGTCCCGGGCCGCGACGGACGCCCTGGACGCGGAGGCGGCGGACGGCGGCGTCGCCCCGGAGATCCTCGACCGGGTCCGCGCCGACAGCCTGATCCGCCCCACCGACGACGAGGGGCGGGAGATGCCCCCGCCCGAGGGCCCCGACGACGCGGGGATCACGTACATGCGACTGCGGCTGCGCGTCGTCACCGCCGAGCGGGACGCGCTGCTCGCCGCGCGCACACGGGGAACGTACAGCTCACGCGCGCTGACCGGCGCGACCCATGTGCTCGACCTGGAGGAGGCACGACTGCAACAGCTCTGGGACCGCTTCGACGACGAGGACCAGTAGACGATCCGGCGTCATGACGCGCGCGGGCGTTCCCAGTCGCACGGTGGTGAGGGGCAGGCGTGCGCGTCGTGTTCCTTGAGGGCGACGCTCACCAGGCTCAGCAGCAGCTGCACGTCCGTGTCGCATTCGAGGAGCACGGTGATCCACGAGGCGCCCGGATGGACGCGGATGGCGCTGTTGTGCCGCAGTTGGGGAAGGAGCCGCTGCACCACCGTCGCGGTGAGGTACAGATCGGCGCAGTCGTCGGCGTGGAAATGGACGAGTTCATGGCCCGCCGCGCCGAACGCGTGCCCCACCGAGCACCGGGGCGGGCCGATTACCAGGTTCGGCCATGTCCCGAGTTCGGTCATGGCGCGCTGGGCCGCGGTCATGCCTCCATCCTCGCGCACGCTTCACCTGAAGGACCACCCCCGGCAACCCCCGCTTCCCTACACGTGTTGACGCGGCGCGGCACCCCGCGTCACAGCGGCCCCGAACCGATGAGCTGGCCCCCGTCGACGACAAGCGTCTCGCCGGTGATCCACCGGGCGCCGTCCCCGGCGAGGAACGCGACGGCCTCGCCGATGTCCTCCGGTTCGCCGATGCGCCCCAGCGGGGTCGCGCCGGCGAGCCGCTCCTCGCCGTCCCGCCAGAGGGCCTCGGCGAGCCGGGTCCGCACGACGCCGGGCGCGATGGCGTTGACCCGGACCTTGGGGCCGAGTTCCAGCGCGAGCTGCTTTGTGAGGTGGATGAGGGCGGCCTTCGACACGTGGTAGATGCCGACGTCGTGGGCGACCGTATAACCGCCGATGGACGCGGTGTTGACGACGGCGCCGCCGTGCTCGCCCATCCACGCCCGCACGGCGAGCGAGGTCCACAGGATCGGCGCCCACAGGTTCACGTCCATCGTCTTGGTGAACCGGGCGTGGTCCTGGTCGAGGACGGGGCCGTACGCGGGGTTGGTACCGGCGTTGTTGACGAGGATGTCGAGTCGCCCGTACGTGGCGACGGTGTAGTCGACGCAGGCGCGCGCGGCGGCCTCGTCGGTGGCGTGGGCGGCGAACCCGGCGGCGCCGGCCCCCAGCCGACGTGCCGCCTCCTTCGCCCGGTCGCCGTCGCGGGAGGTGACCACGACCTGGGCGCCGCGGTCGCGCAGAGCGCCGGCGGCCGCGAGGCCGATGCCGCGCGACGCTCCGGTCACCACGGCGACCTTCCCGTCCAGCGGGCCCGCCGGGGAGCCCCCGGACGGGCCTTGGGCAGCGGTCACCGTTCGCCGCGCTCGATCTCGCGGCGACGCAGCTCGCGCCGGGCGATGGTCCGCTTGTGCACCTCGTCGGGGCCGTCCGCGAGGCGCAGGGTGCGCAGGTGCGCGTACATGCTCGCGAGCGGGAAGTCGTCGCTGACGCCCGCGCCGCCGTGCACCTGGATGGCCCGGTCGACGACCTTCAGGGCGACCTCCGGGGCGGCCACCTTGATGGCGGCGATCTCGGTGCGGGCCTGCTTGTTGCCGACGGTGTCCATCAGGTACGCGGCCTTGAGCGTGAGCAGTCGCGCCATGTCGATCTCGATGCGGGCCTCGGCGATCCAGTCCTGGATGTTGGCGCGCTCGGCGACCGGCGCCCCGAACGTCGTCCGCGACTGCGCCCGGTCGATCATCAGGTCCAGGGCACGCTCGGCCATGCCGACGGAGCGCATGCAGTGGTGGATGCGGCCGGGACCGAGCCGCGCCTGGCTGATCATGAATCCGTCGCCCTCGCCCGCGAGGAGGGCGGTGCGCGGGACCCGTACGTTCTCGAAGAGCACCTCGGCGTGGCCCTCGCGGTCCTGGTAGCCGAAGACGGGCAGGCCGCGCAGGACGGTGACGCCGGGGGTGTCGAGCGGCACGACCATCATCGACTGCTGGCGGAAGGCGGGCCCTTCGGGGTCGGTCTTGCCCATGACGATCAGGACCTTGCAGTGCGCGTGCAGGGCGTTCGACGTCCACCACTTGCGGCCGTTGAGGACGTAGGTGTCGCCGTCGCGCTCCATCCTCATCTGGATGTTGCTCGCGTCCGAACTGGCCACCGCGGGTTCGGTCATGGCGAACGCGGAGGCGATCTCCCCGTCGAGAAGCGGCTTCAGCCACTTCTCCTTGTGCTCCTCGGTGCCGAACAGCGTGAGCACTTCCATGTTGCCCGTGTCGGGCGCGTTGCAGTTGGTGGCCTCGGGTGCCAAGTGGGCGCTGCGGCCCATGATTTCGGCGAGCGGAGCGTATTCGAGGTTGGTGAGGCCCGGACCCCATTGCGGGTGCGGGTGGAAGAGGTTCCAGAGGCCGCGCTTCTTCGCCTCGGTCTTCAGCTCCTCGATGACCGGCGGGTGGAAGTGCGGGTCGCCGGACTCGGCCATCTGCGCGGCGTACACCGGCTCGGCCGGGTAGATGTGCTCGTCCATGAAGGCGAGCAGCTTGTCCTGGTACTTCTCGGCCTTGGCCGACAGTTCGTACACGGGTCCTCCAACAAGGGTGTCGTGCGGTGTCAGTGAGGGTCCGGCGGGCTGAGCAGGCGGGCGAGTTCGGCCGCGGTGGTCGGGGCGTCGCGGTGTACGACACCGGCGATGCCGAGCCGGGCCGCGGCCGTGATGTTCTGCTCGAGGTCATCGACCATGACGGTCTCCTCAGGCAGCGAGCCGAGCCGCTCGCAGGCGATGGCATACGCCCGCCGCGAGGGTTTGCGCACCCCGATCTCGCCGGACACGGTGACCGCGTCGAACAGGGCCGGCAGGTCGAAGCCCGCATAGCAGTCGTCGCCCAGGGAGTTGGACAGCATCCCCACCCGGTGCCCGTCGGCCCGTACCTTCGCCACGAGCGCGACCATGTCGGCGTCGGGCCGCAGCCGCTCCTGCAGCCGGATCAGGAGACGAGGTCCGGCGGCGCCGCTGTCGACGGTGACGCCGTGCGCACGCAGCCGCTCCGCGAAGCCGTCCTCGAACTCCCGCTCCCCGATGCGCCCTTCCTCGTGCGCCACGAGCAGCGCGCTGCTCGGCGCGTCCTTGGACAGCAGGCGGAGCAACAGGCGCGGTTCGGCCCCGAGTTCGCGCCCCAAGTCCTCGAAGGCGGCGACGACGCTGGTGGTGAGCACGCCGCCGAAGTCGAAGAGGACCGCGCGACGTGCGGGGGTGCCGGTCATCGCACCGCCTTCTGGTAGCGGCGCATGCCACGCAGCCACCGGTCGTAGTCGCTGCCCTTGTGGCGGAAGTAGTCGAGCACCTGCGGGTGCGGCAGGACGAGGAACCGCTCGTCGGCGACGGCCTCCACCACGCGGTCGGCGACGTCGAGTGGCTTGAGCAGGTCACCGGAGTCCAACACGGCGCGCGCGGCGGCCCGTTCGGACGGATCTTCGGAGCGGGTGCCCGCCATGAGCAGCTCGGTCTCGACTCCCTGCGGACACAGGCAGCTCACGCTCACCCCTTGGTCGCCGTACGTCACCGAGAGCCATTCGGCGAAGGCGACGGCGGCGTGCTTGCTCACGGCGTACGTCGCGGAGCCGATCTGGGTGAGCAGGCCCGCGGCCGACGCGGTGCTGAAGAAGTAGCCCCGGCCGCGCTCCACCCAGCCGGGGACGAGCAGCTTCGCGGCGCGCACGTGCGCCATGACGTTCACGTCGAGGGCGCGGCTCCACTCCGCCTCGCTCGCGTCGAGGCCGGCGCCGCCGCCGATCCCGGCGTTGGCGAAGTACAGGTCGACGGGTCCGAACCGCTCCTGTGCCGTGTCGATCAGCGCGCGCAGATCGCCGGCGTCCGCCGCGTCGCCCGCCTGTCCCGCCACGCGCTCCCCGTGCTCTTCGGCCAGGCGCCGTACGGTCGCGTCGAGGCGCGCGGCGTCGAGGTCGGTGAGCAGGACTCCGCGGGCCCCGGCTTCCAGGAGGCGCTGCGCGACGGCGGCGCCGATGCCGCCCGCGGCTCCGGTGACGACGGCCACCCTGTCGTTGATCAGCATCCGCTTCTCCCCTTGTCCCTTCGACCGCCCGGCCTTCGGCACCGTACTTGAATCCGGGTTCAGGTTCAATGGATGTGGACCGGGCGGCCGGTCTGTAGAGTTGAACCCAACGTCGAGTTCAGAAACGTTCAGGAAAGTTCAGAACCTGAGATTCCGAGGAGTGCGCACATGACCGCAGATCTGTCGATCGACGCGTGGGAGCGGGTCACGTCGCGGTCCGTCGCGACCGGCGACATCACGTTGCGCGTCTTCGAGCACGGGCCGCAGGGCCCGCAGAACTCTGACAAGCCCGTGGTCGTGCTCTGTCACGGCTTCCCGGAGCTGGCGTTCTCATGGCGGCACCAGGTCCTGGCGCTCGCCCGGGCCGGGTACCGGGTCCTGGCCCCCGACATGCCGGGCTACGGCGGGAGTTCACGGCCCGCGGACGTCAAGGCGTACGACGCGCTGACGCTCTGCGCCGATCTCGCCGGGCTGCTCGACGACATCGGCGCGGACGACGCCGTGTTCGTGGGACACGACTGGGGCGCGTCGGTGGTGTGGCACATGGCGTGGGCGTATCCGGAGCGGGTGCGGGCCGTGGTGGGCATGAGTGTGCCGGTGACGCCGCGCTCCCCCGTGCCGCCGCTGCCGGTCATGCGGGGGCGCCTCGGTGACGACTTCTACATGGTGTGGTTCCAGGAGCCGGGCGTCGCGGACCGGGCCCTGGCGCAGAACGTGCGCAGGACGCTCGTGACGCGGGAGATCTGGTCCGCCGCGTGGGCCGCACGCCCGGACGAGGAGTTCCCGCCCCCGCCGTGGCTGACCGAGGAGGAACTCGCCTACTACGTCGAGGAGTTCGAGCGGACCGGGTTCACCGGAGGTCTCAACTACTACCGGAACCTGGACCGTACCTGGGAGCTGACCGAGCACTTGGCGGGGCGCACCATCGACTGCCCGTCGCTGTTCGTCACCGGGTCCAAGGACCCGGTCGGCCGCTTCATGCCGGACGACAAACTGGAGCGGGTGCTGACCGATCTGCGCGGTCGCGTCGTCCTCGACGGGGCGGGACACTGGATCCAACAGGAACGGGCCGAGGAAGTGAACGCGGCTCTGCTGGAGTTCCTCGCCGAGCTCGGCTGACCCCGGCCCACACCCCATCTCCCCGTACTTCTCGAACTTCTCGAACTTCTCGAACTTCTCGAACTTCTCGAACTTCTCGAACGACATCGAATGGATTGCCTTGGCTGCTCAGGCCCCGGCCGCCGACGGCGGCCAGAAGCAACCGATCACCCCCCGCAGCGCACGCGGCATCAGGACGCGGACCGCCCTGGTCGCCGCGGCCCGTGAGGTCTTCGAGCGCGACGGCTATCTCGACGCCCGGATCACGGACATCTCGGCGGCCGCACACGTGGCCTCCGGCTCCTTCTACACATACTTCAACAGCAAGGAAGAGATCTTCCAGGCGCTGGTCGAGCAGGTGCAGGAGGAGATGCTCCATCCGCATCTGCGCGAGCGCACCGGCATCACCGATCCGCGGGAGCTCATCGACGCCTCCAACCGCGAGTACCTGCGCGCGTACAAGAAGAACGCGCGGCTGATGGCGCTGTTCGAGCAAGTGGCCCAGATCGACGAGCAGTTCATGAAGCTGCGCATCGAGCGGGGCAACGCGTTCGCGCGGCGCAACGCCAAGCTGATCCGGTCGCTGCAGGAGAGCGGCGCGGCGGACGCGAGTCTGGACCCGCTGGTGACGGCGCACGCCCTGTCCGTGATGGTCAGCCGCATGGCGTACATGGTGTTCGTGCTCGGACAGCGCATCCCGTACGAGCGGCTGGTGACGACGCTCAACAAGATCTGGGAGAACGGACTTCAGCTCGCGGAACCCGGGGCCTGACCCGGGGCGCGGGAGGCACGGGCGGCGCGGCGCTCCAGGACGTCCAGGACGCGCCGCCCCCAGCGCAGGTACTCCTCTTCCAGGGCGATGCCGCCCAGCAGCGTCAGGTACGGGCCGACGCGCTCGCCCCCGGCCAGGAACTCGTCCTCGCCGAGGTCGCCGAGCAGATGCCGGCGCACCCGCTCGTAGCGGGCCAGCTTGCCGTGCGCCCAGGCCATGCGCTCCTCGACGTGCTCGCGTACGGCGCCGAGGTCGCCGACGTCGACGGCCTGCACCTTCACCATCAGTTCGTCGCGCATAGCCATCGGCTTCGGCTGCTTCGCCGTGAACGCGGCGAGGTCGGCGCGGCCGGCCCCGGACAGCGTGAACATCCGCTTGTTCGGCCTGCGCTCCTGCGGCACGACCCGGGCGTCGACCAGCCCCTCGGCGGCGAGCCGGTCCAGCTCGCGGTAGAGCTGCTGCGGCGTCGCGGCCCAGAAGTTCGACACCGAGACGTCGAAGATCTTCGCCAGGTCGTATCCGGACGCCTCGCCCTCCAACAGGGCGGCCAGTACGGCGTACTTGAGAGACATATGGACACCATACAGCGAGGCGATTATTCTCTCCCGCACCTATTCAAATAATTGCCTATAGTGGCCTGGAGAACAGAGGTGGCGCCCATGCATCCCTTCCGCGCGGCAGTGGAGAAGGGCGACCTGGCGGCGGTCGAGGCCACGCTGGCCGAGAACGTGCTCTTCACCAGCCCGGTCGTGTTCAAGCCGTACCCCGGCAAGGCGATCACCGCGGCGATCCTGCGCGCCGTCACCCGGGTCTTCGAGGACTTCCGCTACGTACGCGAGATCGAGAGCGCCGACGGGCGCGATCACGCGCTGGTCTTCGAGGCGCGGGTCGGCGAGCGGCAGATCACCGGCTGCGACTTCCTGCACGTCGACGAGGACGGGCTGATCGACGACTTCATGGTGATGGTCCGCCCGCTGTCGGCGGCGCAGGCTCTGGCCGCCGCGATGGGCGCGCAGTTCGACCTGATCGCGCGGGAGGCGGCCGGCGAGGAGCCCACCGCTCAGCGGGCGGCCAGCCGCTGCACCTCGGCGTAGGACGGAGTTTCCAGGTCGGCAGGGGGCCGCCCGTCCCGGATCGCCGTCGCGGTGTCCACGGCCGCCGCCAGGGCCCTGCGGTAGAGCAGCGAGCCGAGGCTGACCCGGCGTACACCCAACGCGGCCAGTTCGGCGAGGGTGGGGCCGGTCGGCGAGTACAGCAGGTTCAGCGGCGTCACCAGGCCCGCCGTCAGTTCGGCGACTTCGACCGGGTCCGAGAGGCCCGGCACGAACACCCCGTCCGCACCGGCCTGTTCGTAGCTCGCGAGGCGCGTCGAGGTCTCTTCCGCCTGGCGGCCCAGCCAGTGGGTGTCGGTGCGCGCGTTGACGAACAGCGCGGGCACGGCGGCCTTCACGGCGGCGATCTTCGCGGCGTGCAGCTCCACGGGAGCGAGTGTTCCGTCGGGCCGGCCGTCTTCGAGGTTGATCCCCGCCGCGCCCGCCTCGTACAGCTTCCGGGCCAGCTCGGCCACTTCCGCCACGTCATCGCTGAAGCCGCCCTCGGCATCGACGGTGAACAAGAAGGAGCCCTGTCCGAGGCTGCGGGCCAGCGCAATGGTCGCGCCGACGGTGGCCGCGGCCCCGTCCGGCAAACCGGTCGCGGCGGCCACGCCCAGGCTGGTCGTACCGATGGCCGGAAAGCCCTGTGCGGCAAGGACTGCTGCGGAGGCGTGGTCCCAGGCGTTGGGCAGCAGCAGCGGAGCGGCCTGGTGGTGCAGGCGGGCGAAAGGGGTCAGCGGGCGCCCACGCAGGCCGTCGGCCAGGGCGAGAGCGTGGGCACGGCCGGGGCAGACGCGGGGCGGCGCGCCGAAGGTGAGGGGCACCGGGTGGGTGCGGTTGGCGGCCGAAAGATCGAGGAGTACCGCGTCGCCTTCGGCGATCCTCCGGCCCGCGACGTGGGTGACCCTGGCGGCGACGCGCCGCATGGTCCGCACCGGAGGGTTCTCCCGGAGCGCCCGGGCCTGCGGTACGTCGCCGCTGTCGGCCGCGACGAGGGCGGCTGTCGCGTCGCAGGCCTGGACGAGCAACCCGATGCGGTTGGCCACCGTCTCCAGAGCCGCTGCGTCGGCCGGGTCCTGCACCAGGTGCGCGACCAACCGGGCCACCGCCTCGTCCGCCGCCGCGTCGCCGCCCTCGAAGTAGGCGCCGGCCACCACGGTCACGGCCTCCGCCACCGCTGCGGGCTCGTGCATCCCCAGTGCTTCGGCGAGCGTCCGCACCACCCGCGTGGGGACGTCGCCCCCGGCGCCGGCGATCACTGCTTCCCGTAGCGCGAGGGGATCGAGGAGCGCGAGTTCGGCTTCGACGAGGGCCCGCCGACGCCGGTGCGACTCGCCGGAATCGAACCGGGCCACCGAGGCACGCAACCACGCCACGCTCGCGCCTGCCGGGCCGCCGTCCGGGGCCGGAAGTTCCGGAACGAGTGCCGGGTCGGCGAGCGCCGACCGCACGTCCGCGTAACGGTCGAATCGATGCGTAGTGTGCGTCATGACCCTGACGTTAGGTCCGGGACACTTCGGCGCGGCCCGAACTGTCCCGGCCCGCGCTTCGGGCCCGAAGCGGCGGATCCACCTTGGGAGAACCACGTATGTCGAAGATCCTTTTCGTACTGACCGGCGCCGACCACTGGACGCTCGCCGACGGCACCGAGCACCCCACCGGCTTCTGGGCCGAGGAGGTCGTCGCCCCGTACCAGGCCGTCAAGGCGGCGGGCCACGAGGTCGTCGTCGCCACCCCCGGCGGCGTCGTACCGCCCGTCGACCACGGCAGCCTCGCGCCCGAGTTCAACGGCGGCCCCGAGGGCGCCGAGCGGACCGCGAGCGCGCTCGCCGCGATGAGCGAGCTGCAGTCCCCCATCAAGATCGAGGACGTGGATCTCGACGAGTACGCCGCCGTCTTCTACCCCGGCGGGCACGGCCCGATGGAGGACCTCGCGGTGAACGCGGCGTCCGGCAGGGTGCTCACGCTGGCCCTGGCGAGCGGCAAGCCGCTGGGCGTGGTCTGCCACGGCCCGGCCGCGCTGCTCGCCGCGACGGGGGCCGACGGCGCGAACTCCTTCAAGGGCTACGACGTGGCCGCGTTCACGAACGCGGAGGAGATCCAGGGCGGCCTCGCCGAGCAGGCGAAGTGGCTGCTGCAGGACCGCCTCACCGAGGCCGGGATCACCGTACGGGTCGGTGAGCCGTGGGCGCCGCACGTGATCGTCGACCGGAACCTGGTCACCGGCCAGAACCCGGCCTCGTCCGCGCCGCTCGCCGCCGAGCTGCTCAAGAAGCTGGGCTGACGACGCCGGGGACGGCGACGGCTCAGCGCAGCCCGTCGTCCCCGGACGGGTCGTACAGCTCGAAGACGACTTCCCCGGAGTCGGCACGGGCGGAGTCGGCGTGGGCGCCTCGCGCGGGGCGCACAGCGGCCCCCACCCACACCATGTGCGGGGCGGTGCCGACGATCCGGCAGGGCACGACGAAGTCCTCGGGGAAACGGACCAGCGACTCGTTGCGTGACACCCCGGTGCCGCGGTTGACGACACGGGACTGCACCACGATGCCCGGTCCCGCGCTGCGCTCCGTCGTCAGGTCGCTCGACGCGCAGACCGGACAGAGCAGCCGCCGGAACGACGCGGTTCCGCACCAGCGACACCTTTGGTGGGTGAATCCCGTGTCGGCTTCCGCCGTCGGCGCCATGACACCGATACCGCCCCTGAACATCCCGGATAGCTCTGACATCTCTCGGCCTCCCCGCGTTCGCCCGCCGCGCGCCGGGCTGCGGCCGCGGCGCCTCCTCAGCGTATGGCACTCAGTGCCGCGCGGTAAAGACACCGAGTACCCCTCAAGTCCGGTTCAGTCGTTTCTCAGCGCCGATTCGACCTGCTGGATGACGCGCCACATGGGAGCGCCCTTCGCGGCGACCATGACGACGACCTCCTTCTGCGCCGCCCCCGCGGGGGCCGGCGGCACGGCCGCCCCGCCCCACACCTGCCGTACGAGGTCGAGGGCGTGGTCCACGGCCTCCTCGGCGTCCCCCTCGCCGTCCGACCGCAGCCAGGAGCGCAATGCGTTGTTGTGCGCCGCGACCACGGACGCCGCCACGACCTCGGCGCGCAGCGCCCCGTCCGCGGCACCGTCCCAGCGCCCGCGCAGATATCCGGCGAGGGTGCGCTCGTAGCGCCGCACGACGGAGAGTTCGTAGGTCCGAAGGCCCGGCACCTCGCGGGTCAACCGGTAGCGCTGGAAGGAGAATTCGGGGTTCGCGGCGTACATCCGCAGGACGAGCAGCGCCGCGCCGCACACCACGTCGACGGCGTCCCGCTCGTCACTCGCGGCGTCGAGGAACGCGGTCATGTCGGCCAGGCAGCTCTCGTGGTCCGGGAAGACGGCGTCCTCCTTCGACGGGAAGTACCGGAAGAACGAGCGCCGCCCCACTCCGGCCCGCGCCACGATGTCGTCCACGGTCGTCCGCTCGAACCCGCGCTCCAGGAACAGTTGGAACGCCGCCTCGGCCAGCACCTCCCGCATGGGCGGCTTCTTCTGTGACTCGTTGACCTCGCGTGCCTCGCTCATGCCGGGAACGTAACACCGCGCGGGCCGCCTTGGCACTACGTACCTTTGGTCAGGGAACTGAGTGCCATGCGGCGGCCTTCATCCCCGAGCGACCAGGGCTGTCATGTCTCCTGGGTGCGCCGGCGTACGTAGACGCCCGCCGCCCCCACCGAACCGGCGATCAGCATGCCGCCCAGGACGAGCTGCACCGTGCTGAAACCGTCCAGCGAGCCGCCGTCACCGGCGTGCACGCCGTGGAGTCCGGTACTGCCGCTGCCCGACACCGTGAGGGTCTGCCGCACCACGGTGCCGCTTTCGCAGCTCACCGAGATCGGGAACGTTCCCGGGCGTGCCCCGGACGGCACGTCGAAGCGGCCCACCACGTCGCCCTGCTGGGTGCTCGTCTCCAGTGGGAAGTCACCGGCGCCGAGGCTGTTGGCGTCGCCGGTGGCCCTGCGGTCCTTGCCGCACGCGGAGGTGTTCGCCGTGACGGTCGTACCGGGGCGGGCTTCGGCGGGGTCGAGTTCGAGCGCGCCGGGCTCCGCCGGGGCGGAGCTGTCCGCCTCCCAGGTGTCGGGCGGGGAGTCCTCCCACGAGGTGCTGTCCCACGTCGTGTCGTCCCCGTCGGCCCAGGCGTGGGCGCACACCGGCGGGGCGAGGGCGAGGACGGCTGCGGCGACGGCGGAGGTCGACCAGGACGTGGTGCGACGCATGCGGGGCCTTTCCGGACGGGCCGCCGGCGCTGCCACCGACGGCGTTCCCGGCCGAGCCAACCCCGCGGGACGGCGCGCCGCCTGTCGAGGCGGCGAGGTGGGTGACGAACGGGGCACACGCGGGTGACCCGGGGCGTACCGATGCCCCGGGACACGGCACCATCGAGCCAGGCTTCAGAGGTGGTGACCGTGTGCCCGGTGGGCCTCGACGAGCTTCACACGCGCCGATTCCAGCCGGTGCGCCATCACCTCGGCCACACCGTGCAGCAAGGTCATACCCAGGGCCGGCTCCAGATCGCAGAGGCCGCGCACCGCACCCGCGTCGAACTCGTAGGCGCGCACCGGGCTGAACGCCTCGGCGCCGAAGTCCCATGCGTACGGCGGGAACAGCCAGGACCAGCCGAGCAGATCGCCCGGCCCGAGCGGGTCGATGGGCAGCCTGGTGCGGTCGGAGACACGCATGTCGAGGGTGACCATGCCGGTCCTGACGATCCAGAACCGGTCGGCCCGGTCACCTTCGTCGAAGATCCGGGTGTCCTGGGGGAACGAGACTTCCTCGGCCAGGACCATCAGCCGGTCGCGATAGGCACGCGGCAGCCGGTTCAGCAGTCGTGTCTGGGCCGTCATGGCGCAACACCTCCACCGTCGTGTCATTCCAGCGTACGTACGCCGCGGCCGGTACCGAGTGGGCGAACCATCGCCCGAAAAGGGTAGATCCTTCCCGTTCTCCGCGCACCTCGACCACATGGCGTAAGCGGATCGCGGAGTCGACGATCATGCCCCTACGTTTCCGGCATGGCCACATTCATCGGCTTTCACGCTGGTATTACCAAGGCGGCTGTGGCGTCGGGGCTGTGTGCGGTGATCGCCCTCGGAGCCGTCGCCGGACCCGCCGGCGCCGCGGCCCCCGCTCCGGCCCCGCCCGCCGCGCCGTCCCTGTCCGCGCTGTCCTGGGAGGTCATGGACGCCCGCACCGGGCAGGTACTCGCCGCGAAGGCGCCGCACCGCAGGCTGCCGCCCGCGAGCACGCTCAAGACGCTCTTCGCGGTCACGCTCCTGCCCCGGCTGCGGCAGGACGTCGTGCACAAGGCCACCTCCGCGGACCTGGCCGAGGTCGCCGAGGGCAGCAGTCTGGTCGGGGTCGACGAGGGGAGCCGGTACACGGTCGCCGACCTGTGGCGCGGGGTGTTCCTGAGCTCCGGCAACGACGCCGTGCACACCCTGGCGCAGATGAACGGCGGGCTGTCGCGCACGCTCGCCCAGATGCAGGCCACGGCCCGCCGGATCGGTGCCCGCGACACCCAGGTGCGCTCGCCGGACGGCTTCGACACGTCCGGCCAGTTCTCCTCCGCGCACGATCTGGCCCTCATCGCCAGAGAGGGTTTCAAGAATCCCGACTTCCGGCGCTACATGGGCACCAGGTGGGCCCGCTTCCCGGCTTCCGGGGGCCCGGACGCGTACGAGATCCAGAACACCAACCGACTCCTCGTGGGTTCCCACGGCGTGGCGCCCTATCCCGGGATCATCGGCGTCAAGAACGGCTATACGTCGCAGGCCGGCAGCACGCTCGTGACCGCCGCCACCCAGAAGGGCCGCACCATCCTGGTCACGGTGATGAATCCGCAGGAGGAGTCGTTCAACGCGGTCTACGAAGAGAGCCGCGCCCTGCTCGACTGGGGTTTCGTCGCCGCGCCGCTGCGCCTGGTGCACGGCGCGGGCCCCCAACGCCTCTCCAGAGCACGTAAGTCGGCAGCCGCCGCGGCGGCCGTTCCAGCCGCCCCAGCGGCGTCCGCGGACACCGGTACCGGCCTCTCCCGGCACCTCGGTGCCGCGGCCGCGCTCCTCGTCCTGTCCTTCGTTCCCCTCCTCGTCCGCAAGCACCTGCGCAAGCGGCGTCCGCTCCGCTGACAGGACCGGCCGTCACCCGTCGACGGGTGACGGCCGGGCGCTCCCCGGGGCCGGGGACGGTCAGCGGTGCACGTTGACGTGGAGCACCGGGGAGACGGCGCCGCCGCCGGCGATGCGCAGCGAGTTGCGCCCGACGAGGCCGAGCTTGACGCGCAGGTTGTAGCCGCCGGTGCGGTTGGTGGCCATGTGGACGGGCAGGGAGACGTAGCGCTTGCCCTGCAACTGCTGCAGGGTCACGGGGGTGCCCGCTCGCAGGTGCTGGGTCTTTCCGTAGATCCGGAACTGCTGCCACGCCCGTACGCTGCCGACCGTCGCCTTCGCGCTGATCGACGGGCGCACGGCCTGGACCGCCGCGGTCGCCGGGGAGGCCGCCTCGGCCACGGGTCCGGCCAGCACCGCCAGCGCGGAGAGGGCGGCGGCGGACGCGTACTTCATGCGATGCATATGCAACTCGCTGTTCTTTTGCGGGAGTTGTATGCGCTTGATTGCGCGCCCCAAAGATAGGCAAATCATTAAGTCGGGCCGGTGAACAACACGCTTCCCCGGAAAAGGCTTTTCACATTTTCGTGCGGCGTCCCCCATTCGGCCCTATTGAATGGTCGGCAGGGGTACGCCCAAATAACGTCACAGGAGTCGCCCATTCCCCGGAGGACTCGTATGCGTTCCATATCCGTGCTCTCGTCCGCGCTGGTCTCCCTCGCCGCGATCGGCCTGGCCACCCCGGCCGCCGTGGCGAACGACGGGGGCACGCAGCCCGATGTCACGTCCTTCGGTTTCACGGTCTCGCCGACCACGGTCGCGGCCGGTGGCACGGTCACTCTCAGCTCCAGCGAATGCGAAGTTCCCACGGTGCACGTGACGGCGCCGGTCTTCGACAATGTCGAGCTCAATGAGGGGCAGACCGCCTCGGCGCAGGTCTATCCGGACGCCAAGCCGGGTGCGCAGTACGACGTCACTTTCGACTGCGACGGCGAAAAGGGCACGACGAGCCTCACCATCGCGTCGGGCACCGGTCACGGCACCACCGTCGATCACGGCGTGAAGGCCGGGCTCGGCGGAAGCGCGGGCGGCACCGACCCCGCCCTGATGGCGGCGGGCGGCGCGTTGATCGCGGGCACGCTCGGGGTGGGATACCTGCGGCTGCGCAAGCGCCGCGACGACAGCTGACGGACCTGGCACGCGTCCGTGTCCTCGCCCGCTCCCCCGGCCGCGCCGAAGGCCCGCCGTCCCTCCTGGTCGCTGCTCGCCGTGATCCTGCTGGCGGGCGTGCTGCTCGTGCACCACGGTGTGTCCCGTGCCGACGGCCCGCCGCAGCCCGACCCCGGAGCGGCGAAGCTCGGTACCACCACGCCGCCCGCCGATCCTCTCCCCGCCGCCGTACCCGTGCGGGTGCGCATCCCGCAGATCGGGGTGGACGCGCCGCTGACCCGGGTCGGCCGGGACAAGGAAGGGTGGCTGGAGGCTCCGCCGCCCGAGGACGCCGATCTGGCGGGCTGGTTCACCGGGGCGGTCAGTCCCGGCGAGCGCGGGACCGCCGTCATCGACGGCCATGTCGACAACGCGGACGGCCCCGCCGTCTTCTACGGGCTCGGCTCCCTGAAAAAGGGCCAGCACATCGAGATCGACCGCGCCGACGGCAGGACCGCCGTGTTCGAGATCCACGGCATCGACGTCGTCGACAAGACCGACTTCCCCGACCGCCGTGTCTACGGTGGCACGGGCCTGCCCGAACTGCGGGTCATCACCTGCGGCGGCTCGTACAGCAAGCGCACCGGCTACACGGGCAACGTCGTCCTGTACGGGCTGCTGACCGCGGTCCACGACCGGAGCTGATCCCACGTCAATGTCCGTGGCGTAAGCGCAGGGTGCAGGATGCCTGGCATGGGACTTCGCGATCACTACGGGCTGACGCACGTCATCAACGCCAGGGGGCCGTTCACGCCGCTGGGCGTCTCGCGCAGTGAGCCGAGGGTCGCCGCGGCCACGGCCGAGGCCCTGGGTGAGTTCTTCGTCATGGAGGAGGTGCAGGACCTCGCGAGCCGCGTTCTGGCCGAGGCCACCGGAGCGCAGGCCGCGACCGTCGTGCACTGCACGTCCTCGGCGATCACTCTGGCGGTCGCCGCGTCGATGACCGGGCCGTCGCCGGAGCGCATCGCGGCGCTGCCTGACAGCAGCGGCATGCCCACGCGCGTGGTGCTGCCCGCGGGGCACGCGGTCCACTACGGTCATCCGCTCGTGCAGGACATCCGCCTGGCGGGAGCCACGCCCGTGCTCGCCGGGACGCAGGACGACTGCGTCATCGACGATCTGGAACGGGAGCTCGCCCACCCGGACACGGCGTGCCTGCTGCTCGTGTCGTCGCGTCTGGTGCGCGGCGCCCATGTGCCGCTCGCGGAGGCCGTGGCAGCGGCCCACCGGCGCGGGGTCCCGGCCGTCGTCGACGGAGCCGCGCAGGACTTCCGGATAGCCGAACTCCTCGCCACAGGCGCAGACTTGGTGCTGGTGAGCGGCCAGAAATACCTGGGCTCCCCCACGGCGGGCGTGGTGCTCGGCGGCGCGGGTCCTGTGAGCGCGGTGCGGGCGCAGGAGAAGGGCATCGGCCGGGCGATGAAGGCGAGCAAGGAGGCCGTTCTCGGGGTGCTCGCCGCCTTTCAGGTGCGGCAGGACACCGACCTCGGCGCGTGGCAGCGCGCCCAGACGGAGAAGGTCACGCGCTTCATCGAACGGGCCGGTGCGCTGCCGGGGGTCCGCGCGGCGCTCGCGGCCGATCCGACCGGGCTGCCCTTCCCGCGTGCGAGCCTGCGCATGGATGCGGCCGACGCGGTGGCCCTGGCACAGGCGCTGCGGGCGGGCAGCCCCGCGATCTGGGTCATGGACCACCGCCAGGACGACGGCGAACTGCTCCTGGAACTCGTCCCGCTCACCGACGAGGAGATCGACACCGTCCTGGACAGGCTCGGAAAGCTTCTGGCCGGTTGAGCCGGCTCCCCCGGGGAGGGTTCGAAGACAGGCGCTGAATGCGCCACGCCGAGATCCGCCTCCAGCGCTTGGCGGACGGCAGGTCCCCGGCGGGGCCGGGGACCTGACCCGGCGTCATCGCTGAGCCGCCCGGTCAGACCCGGCCGCCGGTCAGCCGGGTCAGCGGGCCCTGGTTGCCGCGTTCGGCGCGGCGTCCGGCCGCGAAGGACGCCGCGGTCAGGGCGGTCGCCCCGACCGTGGCCCCGGCCGCGATCATCTTGCGGTTCTTCAGCACGGTCCAGGCGGTGGTGGCCACCGTGGCCACCTGCCCCGCCGCGGCCGTCACGCCCTCGCGCGCGCTGTTCAGAGCGGCGCCCGTGGTCTGCGCGGCGCGGCCCGCGGCCTGGCCGGCGCCGGTCGCCGCGCGGGCGGTCTCGGAACCGGCCGACTCGGCGGCGTGGCCTGCCTTTTGGCCCGCGGCCTCCGCCTTCGCGGCCGTACCGGCCGCTGCGCCGGTCGTCGTCTTCCGTGCGGTCTTCGTCCTGTTCTCATTGTCTCGTTGAGTAGCCATGGTGTGCGGTTAGCCGTTCTCGGCCCGCACAAACAAGCGAACTCTCACCGTGCGGCTCTCACTCCCCCGCGAGGAGCTGCAACGTGTCGATCACCCGGTTCGAGAAGCCCCACTCGTTGTCGTACCAGGCGACCACCTTGATGTGGCGGCCGTCGACGCGGGTGAGCTCCGAGTCGAAGATCGCCGACGCCGGGTTGCCGGTGATGTCGGACGACACGAGCGCGTCCTCGGAGTACTCGAGGATTCCGGCCATCGGCCCCTGCGCCGCGGCGCGGTAGGCCGCCAGCACGTCGTCGCGCGTCACATCCCGCGCGACGGCCGTGTTGAGCTCGACGATCGAGCCCACCGGAACGGGCACCCGGATCGAGTCGCCCGACAGCTTCCCGTCGAGGTTCGGCAGCACGCGGCCGATGGCCTTGGCGGCGCCCGTCGTGGTCGGGGCGATGTTGACGGCGGCCGCGCGGGCCCGGCGGGCGTCGCGGTGCGGGCCGTCCTGGAGGTTCTGCTCCTGCGTGTAGGCGTGCACCGTCGTCATGAACCCGTGCTCGATCCCGGCGAGTTCGTCGAGGACGGCGGCCAGCGGGGCAAGGGCATTGGTCGTGCAGGAGGCGTTCGAGACGATCGTGTGCAGGGACGCGTCGTACGCGTCGGTGTTGACGCCGTAGGCGAGCGTGACGTCGGCACCGTCGGACGGCGCGGAGACGAGCACCTTCTTGGCGCCCGCGTCGAGATGCACCCGGGCGGCCTTGGCCGACGTGAAGCGGCCGGTCGACTCCAGGACGAGGTCGACGCCGAGGTCGGCCCAGGGCAGTTGGGCCGGATCCCGCTCGGCGAGCACGGTGATGCGGCGGCCGTCGACGACCAGGGTGTTGCCGTCGACGCTCACCGGGCGGCCGAGCCGGCCGGCCGTCGAGTCGAAGGCGAGCAGCCGCGCGAGAGCGGTGGGCTCCGTGAGGTCGTTGACGGCGACGACCTCGAGCTCGCTGTCCCGTTCGAGCAGGGCGCGCAGCACGTTGCGTCCGATGCGGCCGAACCCATTAATGGCGATACGAGTCATGAGAAATGTCCCTTCCCTCTTCTTCACCTCAAGACTCGCGCGCGGCATTCGCCGGTGACAGCGGCACGATCGCCATGGTCCGCAAGGATCCCGCCAACGGGTCCCGGCGACCGAGCAGCGGGTTCTACTCGCCCCGGGAGAACGTGCGCCGGTACTCGCTCGGTGTGGTGCCGAGGATGCGCTGGAAATGCAGGCGCAGGTTCGCGCCGGTACCGAGGCCGACGTCGGCGGCGATCTGCTCGACGCCGCGCTGCGAACGCTCCAGCAGTTCGCGGGCCACGTCGATCCTGGCCCGCATCACCCACTGCATGGGCGTGTAGCCGGTGTCGTCGACGAAGCGCCGCGAGAACGTGCGCGGCGACACCGCCGCGTGCTCGGCGAGCGCCTCCAGGGTGAGCGGTTCGCCGAGGCGGTGCAGAGCCCACTCGCGGGTGGCGGCGAACCGTTCGCCGAGCGGCTCGGGCACGCTGCGCGGCACGTACTGGGCCTGCCCGCCGCTGCGGTAAGGGGCCGCGACCAGGCGCCTGGCCGCGTGGTTCGCCGCCGCTACGCCGAGGTCGCCGCGCAGGATGTGCAGGCACAGGTCGATGCCGGAGGCGGCGCCGGCCGAGGTCAGCACGCTGCCCTCGTCGACGAACAGCACGTTCTCGTCGAGCCGCACCCGCGGATGCTTCGCGGCGAGGGCCCGTGTGTAGTGCCAGTGGGTCGTGGCGCGTTTGCCGTCGAGCAGTCCGGTGGCGGCGAGCGCGAAGGCTCCCGTCGAGATGGCGGCGAGCCGGGCGCCCCGCTCGTGGGCGGCGGTCAGCGCGTCGACGACGGCCGGCGGCGGATCGTCGCGGTCCGGGAACCGGTAGCCGGGGACGAAGACGATGTCGGCCCACGCGAGCGCTTCGAGACCGTGGGCGACGACGTACGACAGGCCGTCCCCGCCGGTCACCGGGCCGGGCGCCGCCCCGCACACCCGTACCTCGTACGGCATGCTCGCGCGGGTCGTGAACACCTGGGCCGGAATACCGACGTCGAGCGGCTTGGCGCCCTCGCTGACAAGGACGGCGACACGATGCAGGCGGGAGGCGGGCACGTGACGAGGGTACGCGGGGTGATCGTCACCCGGCCTGCCGGGCGATCCGGGCCACGGCCGCGGCCGGCTCGCCGAGACGCGCGGCGGCGGTACGCCAGTCGGCCGTGACCGCGGCGTGCGGCCGGCACGGCAGCGGGGTCCTCTCGGTGATGGTCGTCCCCTCGTCGGTCGGGGCAGGTCCGACGGGCCTGAGTGCGCGTACTCATTCTCCGCGTAGGTCCCTGAAATCCCGTACCGCCAGAGCTGGTTGCCTTTGACAGGCGGATATGCGCGGAAGGGATTGCTGGGTAAAGTTGTGAGGTCACCGTCCAGCTGTGGGGGCAGCGTGAGTCCGTCGACGGTGATGCGCAGGCGGGGGAGGTTCTTCACATATGAGTCGTCGCTCCACCGGTGTCCTCGGCGTCTGGGCCGAGATGCAGCGGCAGCAGCAGCGTCAGTCGGAGGCCGAGGCCAGGCAGCTCAGGCTGGAAGCTCAGCGGGCACGCGCGTACCAGCGCCGGGTCGCGCAGAGCCACCGGGAGTACCGGCAGGCGGAGGCCCATCGTCGTACGGAGGAACTCGACGCCCGAGTGGCCTCGCTGCAGGGGCTGCTCGCGGCCGGCTGCCGGGCCCCCGCGTTCCGTGCCGACTCGCTCCTGCGCACCGACGAGATCGAACCGTTCACGCCGGGGCCACTGGCGAACCCTGTGCCGCCGCCGGATCCGCTGCGCTACCAGGCGCAGAACGGGTGGACGGCGAACCGCCGCGCCCAGGCCCAGGCCGAGGCGCACGCGCGGTATCAGCGGGATCTGCGCGATGCGCAGGCCGCGGAAGCGCGGCGGCAGCAGGAGTTGACCGCGTACTGGAACCAGTACGACGCGTGGGCGGCGGCCCGGCGGACCGAGGTGCGCCGGCACAACGCGGGTGTCACCGCGGTGGTCGAAGGGGTCCGCCGCCGAGAACCGGATGCCGTCGTCGAGTACTTCTCGGCGGCGCTGTACGCCTCCACCGCGTGGCCGGAAGGCTTTCCGCGCCGGGTCGCCGCCGCGTACGACGCGGCCGCCGGGCAACTGGTCCTGGACTGGGAGCTGCCCGGGTACGACGTCGTCCCGGAGGCCAAGGCGGTGCGGTACGTCTCCTCGCTCGACCAGGACAAGGAGAGTCCGCGCCCGCTGGCCCAGCGCCGCGCGCTCTACCGGGAGGTGGTCGCGCAGTGCGTGCTGCTCGCGCTGCACGACCTGTTCGCCGCCGACGAGCCGGGCGCCCTGGACTCCGTGGCGTTGAACGGCTTCGTCGACGACCACGATCCCGTCACCGGCCGGCCCGGGCAGATCGTGCTGGCCACGGTGATGGCCTCGCGCACGGCGTTCGCGGATCTGCATCTCGCGCAGGTCGACCCGGTCAGCTGTCTGGGCGACGGACTGCGCGGTCAACTCTCTTCGAAGCCGGACCAGTTGAGCTCAGTACGGCCCGCGCGGCGACCGGACGAGGCCGGGAACCGGGTGGTCAGCCACGGCGGCGACGGCGAGCCCGACCTGTACGCGATGGACCCGATCGCCTTCGAGTCGCTCGTCGCCGAACTCTTCCGGGCCATGGGCATGCAGGCGGTCACCACCCAGCGCTCGAACGACGGGGGCGTGGACGTCGACGCCCTCGATCCCGCCCCGATCCGCGGCGGCAAGATCGTCGTGCAGGTGAAGCGGTACCGCAACACGGTGCCACCCACCGCCGTCCGCGATCTGTTCGGGACCGTGCAGGACGCCGGGGCCAACAAGGGTGTCCTGGTGACTACTTCGCGCTTCGGCCCCGGGTCCCACACGTTCGCCAACGGCAAGCCGCTGGAGCTCATCTCCGGCGAGGAGCTCGTCGACCTCCTGCACCGGCACGGCTTGCGCGGGCGACTGGGTCCACGGCCCGGCACGCGGGCCGACAGACCCTCGGCCGCCGCTCCCGAACCCCAACTGCCCGCCGATTACAACGTGTTGGGCATGTCGTGGTCGGGGTCGGTGGCCCTGGACATCTGCGCACTCGTCTGCCGCGGCAACCGCGTCCTGAGCGACGACCACTTCGTCTTCTACAACAACCCTCGCACTCCGGACGGTGCGGTACAGGCGCTCCCGCCGGCCGGCTCCGACAAGGCCGCGCTCCGGGTCTCCTTCGAAGGTCTGCCACCGGCCGCCGACCGCTTCGTCCTCGTGGCGGCCGTCGACCCGGAGGTCAACCCGGACGCCGACCTGGCCGGATTCTCCGACGCACGGATACGCCTGCTGGATCCGCGGCTGACCGAGATCGGAGCACTCGACGTCTCCGACGGCCGCCCCGGCGAGACGGCACTCGTCCTCGGCTCGTTCCGCCACCGGCCCAGCGGGGACTGGGACTTCGTCGTAGGCGGCAAGGGGTACAGCGGCGGCCTGGAGGCACTGCTGCAGGACTACGGGATCGAGGTCGACTAGTACTGCAACGGTGCTTGTCCTGAGTGCTGGCCAGTTTTTAGGGGCTGTGGCCGCGTCGTTTGTAGTGGCTGATGCGGGCTTGGTGTTGGCGCTGTCGCCGCCAGTGTGACCAGTGCAGGATGTGATCGACCGGGGTGGGACGGCGGTTGGTGAGCCGAGTGATCAGCCGTCGGATTTCGGCGAGGCTGAGGTGGATGAGCTGGGAGGATCCGTTTCTGCTTTCTCCGTATCCAACTGGCGGGCCCGCAGGACGGTCAGGCAGGCGTGGGCGGCCATGGCCAGGGTCATGTGGCGGTGCCGGCCGGGGTAGCGGCGAACCTGGTAGTCGTCCAGGCCGCATTCCTGCTTCGCGGTCTGGAAGCACTCCTCGACCGCCCAGCGGCTGCCCGCGACACGGATCAGCTCGTCCATGGTGGTGTCGGCGGGGCAAGAGGCGATGTAGTAGGAGATTTCCTCGGGCCTGCTGACGCTGCGGCGGGCCAGGACCCAGTGCCGGCGGTCTTCGCGGTGCCAGGGCCGCACCTCGATGCGTGCCCAGTCGTAGATCCGTCGGCCATGGGCTCCCTCGCCGCAGGACCGGCGTTTCCACTTCTGCCGCGCCAGGCCGGGAAACAGGTCGTGGACGGGATGGTCCATGGCCCAGCGGGTGACGACGGTGTCGTGCCTGGTGGTGGCCATGACGTGGAAGACGTCCGCTTGCTCGAGCTCGGATCGCCAGCCCTTGCTGAAGCCGTAGGAGGCGTCCGCGGTCACCCAGTTGAACGGGATTTTCTCGGCGTTGGCCCGGCGGACCATCGCCTTGGCCATCGCCACCTTCGTGGCGAAAGGCGACACTGTCGTCGATGCCCGCCTGCTGGCAGCGGTCGCGGTCATCCGTCCAGGACATGGGTAGATACAAGCGGCGGTCGATCAGCGTGCGTCCCCGCTCGGACGCGTAGGCGAGGGAGACCCCGACCTGGCAGTTCTCGGTGCGTCCCGCGGTGCCGGAGTACTGCCGCTGCACCCCGGCCGAGCGGATGCCCTTCTTCAGAAAGCCGGTGTCATCGACGATCAGGACCGCATCGCGGTCACCGAGGTTTGCCACGACGTAGTCCCGCACGTCGTCGAGTACCTCGTCGGCGTCCCGGTGCCGAGCAGGGCCCGCGCCCGGTCCGGCCGGACGAGCGCGCGCAGGGCGGCCCGGGTCCTGGCGGCGGTGGCGACGGGCAGCAGTTCCCTGACGTCGTCCGTGGCGGCCGGGACGCCGGCGGGAGTCTCGGCGTCGGGCAGGTCCGGTATCGCGGAGACCGTGGTCATGACAGCACCGCCGCACGGTAGAGGGGATGGTCGCGTACGAGGTCCTCGTGCGGGGCCTCGGCGGTGACGGTGCCGCCCTCGATGAGGACGACGCGGTCGGTGGCGGCGAGCAGCGCCGGGCTACTGGTGACCAGCAGCGTCGTCCGGTCGGCGCGGACGCGGCGGATACCGGCGGCGATCCGGGCCTCGGTGGCGGCGTCCACCGCGGTCGTCGGGTCGTGCACGACCAGGACGCTGCGGTCGGCGGCCAGGGCCCGCGCCAGGGCGACGCGTTGGCGCTGGCTCCCGGAGAGCGAGCTGCCGCGCTCGCCGACCCCGGCGTGCACGCCGGCCGGGAAGACGGCGGCGACCTGGTCCACGGCGGCCGCGTCCATGGCGGGCCCGGATCGCTCTCCCGGGGCGCGGCCGCGGTCACGTTGGCGAGGAGGGTGCCGTCGAAGAGCTGGGCGTCGTGCTCGGCCACCAGGAGGGCCGAGCGCAGGGCCTCGGGAGCGAGTTCGGTGACCGGCGTGCCGTCCAGGGTGATGCTGCCGCGCTCCGGATCGCACCGGCGCGCGAGGCAGCGCAGCAGGGTCGTCGCGTCCGCCGGGTCGGTGACGACGATGCCGAGGTGTTCGCCTGGGCGCACGGTCAGGTCGACGGCGGTGAGCCCCTCGTGGCCGAGCCCGTCGAGGCGCAGTTCGCCGGGTGCGGGTCCGCCGAGCGCCGCGGTGCCGCCGCTGGTCTCACCCGGCGCGGCCGGCACGTCGGCGATCCGGGTGGCCGAGGCGCGTCCCTTGGCGAACTCGGCGCCCACATAGGCCAGTACACCGATCGGTCCCGGCAGGAAGAGGGCGAGGCCGACCGCGGAGACGAGGGCGCCGAGGCCGATGGAGCCGGTCAGGACGAGTCGCCCGGCCACGAGGGCGATCAGGGCGATGAACGCCCCGGTGAGGGCCAGCATCAGGCCGTTCTGCAGGGCTTCCGCGCGGGCGGCCCGGAGGTTCGCGGACAAGGACGCCTGGCTGGTGGACCGGTAGCGGTCGACGGCGGCGCGTTCGGCTCGCAGCCCCTTGAGCACCCGGACCCCGGCCACCAGGTCGGCGGCGACGGCCGAGGCGTGCGCGGCGCGTTCCTGTTCCGCTTCGCTGCGGTGCTCCAGGGGGCGCGCGAGGAAGTGGCCGAGGACCATCAGGACCGGCGCTCCCACGAGGACGAGCAGCCCGAGGGGAAGGGAGGCCCGGAGCAGCAGCACCGCCCCCGCCACCACTCCGACGACCGCCGCCACCCCGAGGGTCACGGCCATGTTGAGCGCGCCCACTCTGCGGGCGTCCTCGGTGGCCACGCTCACCAGGGCGCCGGCCGGGCGGCCTGCCTCGGCGCCTCCGTGCGGGGCGAGGACGCGTTCGACGATGTCCAGGCGGAGGCGGTGCGCGGCCTGTTCGGCGGCCGGCACTTCGAACAGCTGCACCGGGAACAGCTACACCTCGGAAAAGAGCGCTCAGCGGATCACACCGTCTCGTTACGTCACGTCACGTCTCGTCCATGCGACGCCTGTCCTGCTCGTCCCATGCCCGCGTGTCACGCGGCTCGGCATACGGCTCGGCCTCGGGCGGATGACCGCCGGCGATGGCGCGCTGGCGCGCGGTCTCCGCGTCGAACTCCAGGCCCAGCAGGACGGCCAGGTTGCTGACCCACAGCCACACGAGGAAGACGATCACCCCGGCCATCGTGCCGTAGGTCTTGTTGTACGAGGCGAAGTGGGCGACATAGAAGGCGAACCCGGCGGAAGCGGCCAGCCAGACCAGCAGAGCGAGCACACTGCCCGGCGTGATCCACCGGAATCCCCTGACCTTGGCGTTCGGCGTGGCCCAGTAGAGGATCGCGATCATGATGGTGACCAGGACGACGAGGACCGGCCACTTCGCGACCGACCACACCGCCAGCGCGCTGTCGCCGATGCCCAGCATGGTGCCGGCCTGTCGGGCCAGGCCGCCGGTGAACACCACGATCAGAGCGCTGACCGCGGCCAGCACCATCAGCACCACGGTCACCCCCACGCGCACCGGAAGGACCTTCCACACAGGGCGGCCTTCCGGAATGTCGTAGACGGCGTTGGCGGATCGGATGAACGCCGCCACGTAGCCGGAGGCCGACCAGACCGCCAGCACCAGGCCGACGATCGCGATCAGGGAGCCGGTGCCGCTGTTGCCCTGCAACTGCTCCACCGCCTGCGTGATGATGTCGCGGGCCGAGCCGGGCGCCAGTTGCTTGAGGTTGGACAGCACTTTGTCCGAGGCGGACTTGCCCGTCACCCCCAGCAGGGAGACCAGCACCAGCAGTGCCGGGAACAGGGACAGCACCCCGTAGTACGTCAGCGCGGCCGCCCGGTCGGTGAGCTCGTCGTCCTTGAACTCCCGCAGGCTGCCCTTGAGTACGGCCGTCCATGACCGTTTCGGCAGGTCGGTCGGTGCCTTCGGAGCCCGCTGTTCGACCTGTTCGTCCGGACCGAACCGGTTGGTGTCGCGGTCCTCATCGTGGTCGTGCCGTGGAATTGGTCGTTGCTCCATGAGCGGCGGGTAACCCGTCTGCTCGCCGCCACGCCTGGCTCGCGGCTTCAGGATGACGCCGCCACGCCCGCGCCGATGCCGATGAAGAGCCAGCCGGTCATCAGCTCCCAGCGCCGACGGATCGCCGGCCGCGCGAGGAGTGCCCGCAACCGCGCGGCCACGGAGACCAGCACACCCCAGTACACAAGGCCGATGACAATGTCGAGGGCTCCCAGAAAGAGGATCTGCCGGGTCGCGGAACCGTCGCCGTCGACGAACTGCGGCAGGACACTGAGGAAGAAGAGCGCCGCTTTCGGGTTGAGCACATTGGTCAGGAACCCCTCGGCGAAACCCGAGCGCCGACGGGTGCGCGACGCACGGCGTCCGTGCGCTTTCGGCGCACGGACCCCACCGCGCTCGCCCGCACCCCGCCTGGCCGTCACCACAGCTCGCACGCCCAGGTAGACCAGATACGCCGCCCCCAGCAACTTGATGGTCTGGAAGATCAGAGCGGAGCGGGCCGCGATCACCGACAGCCCCAGCACCGCGGCAGCCATATGCACGCAGAGCCCGCCCTGAGCACCCAGCGCGGCGGCGCGCCCCCTGGAAGAACTCTCGGCCGCGCACCGGACGATGACCAGGAAATCCGGCCCCGGAACGAGATAGGCCACTACCACCACGCCGAGAAAACCCAACAGATCGACCGACATCCGCTCTCCACTCCTCGACGGGTGCAGCCGGGTTCAGCGCGGCAGCAGCGGGCCCAGGGGCCCGAGATCGATGTTGAGGTCCTCGGGGCCGAGGTCGTAGCGCTCGCGCAGTTCCGTCATCCGGTCCTCGAGCAGCATCAACGTGAGGCCGATGCGGTCCTCCTGCTCCTCCGTCAGGTCGCCCGTGTCGAAGCGGCGCAGCGCCTGACGTTCCATCAGCTGTCGCAGCAGTTCGATGATGGTCAGGACGAGCTTCATCAGGTCCCGCTCCACCGTGTCGGGCTCGATCTGGATGCGACCGCGCCCCTTCCCCACCTCGGGCTCCCTGCCGGGGTCCCCTTCGGGCTGCGCCTGAGGCTGCGCTTCGGGGCCCTGGGCCGGCCCGCCACAGGTCGGGCACGTGCTTTGTGCCGTGGCCTCCAGTGGCGCGCCGGGGCGGCCCGTATCGTCGTAGGGGCTCACAGGATGTTCTCCCAAGGGGAGGGGACGTTCTCGTTCACCGAGCTGATCAGGGCCTTCAAGTCGATACGGACCAGGTCCACGTCCGCGATACGCAAGGTGACGTCGCCCGCGAGGACCACTCCCCCGGCGAGCAGCCGGTCCAGCAGGTCCACGAGGGCCACCTCGCGTCGCTCGATGACGGTCATCGCGTGTCACCTGTCGACGGCCCCGGCTCGTCCGCGCGTTCCTCGGGCGGTGCGGAGAAGGAGTACGCGGCCCATGGTCCGGTCAGTTCCACGCGCAGTCCGGGCTGCGTGTCCTTGGTCGCGTCGACGAGTTCCACGAACGCCTCCGACGTCGAACGGTCCACCAAATAGGCGCCGTTGAGGACGTTGCGTCCCGAGCTCCTGGCCAGTTCCGGGTTCTGCGGCGGATGGATCCGGGTCTCCGCGCAGGCTTGCGCGAGCTGGTCGTGGAGCTGCTGCGCGAACGTCTCCGCCTGTTGCCATACCTGGTCGCGTCCGTCTCGTTCGGCACGACGACGGCGCAGATAGTCGCGGCCCGAACCGCTGCCGAGCGCCTGCGCGGTGACGCGCTCCCGCCTCTCGGACCCCGTTGCCCTGGAACCGGAACCGGAACCGGAACCGGAGACGGCAGTCGGCTCGGCCGGCTGCTCCTCCACGAAGACCTTCACACCCCACTCCACCCGGTCCCGGATGCGCACGAGGGAGGTACGGAAGCGCTGCTCCTCCTCTTCAAGCATGGCGCGCACCCCGCTGTCGTCGCGGAACACGGTCGCCAGCCGGAGCGGCAGCGGGCTGGTGACCGACATGAGCGCGGCGATCACCGCCTGGTGGGCGCGTGCCGTGTCGGAGAGCCAGTCGAGGTTCTCCAGGTTCCGGCGCAACGCGCTCTCGGAGAATTGCTCGGCCGGCACGTGACTCACGACGGCCGTCAGACCGGCATGGTGGATCTGCCGTGGCACGGCCTCGCCCACGCCGGTCAGGTCCGCCGCGAGCGGGGCGTCGAGGGAGTCACAGACCGCGTAGACGTACCGCAGGTCAGTCATGGTGCGGCTCCTCCTCCTTCTCCCGGGCCGGGTCCAGCGCCTGCGACGACGTGCTCCCGCCCTCCAGGGCTGCGAGCCGCTCCCGCAACTCGGCGTTCTCCCGGGCGAGTTCCTTGCGCCGCGCACCGGACGACAGCGACGGGTCGTCCTCCCACCAGTCGATGCCCATCTCCTTCGCCTTGTCGACCGAGGCGACGATCAGGCGCAGTTTGATCGTGAGCAGTTCTATGTCGAGCAGATTGATGCGGATGTCACCCGCGATCACGATGCCCTTGTCCAGCACCCGCTCCAGGATGTCCGCGAGGTTCGCCCCCGAACTCCCCCCGTTCAGGGGGGAGTCGGGGAACCTGCTTGCTGTGCTCATCAGCGACTCCGGGCGGGTGCGTGCTCGCGCCGGTCGGGCTCGTCGGCGGGCTCGTCCTCGTCGGCGTCGGCCTCGGCGTCCTCGTCGGCGTACTCGACGTCGTCGTCCTCAGCGTCCTCGGCGTCCTCGTCGACTTCGGCTTCCGCGCCCGCTTCCTCGTCCTCGTCCTCGTCCTCGTACGCCGGCTCGTCCTCGTCGGCGTACTCGTCGTCCTCGGACGGCTCTTCCTCGCTCTCGCCGTCCTCGGCGCGGGCCTCGTCCTGGTCCTCGTCTTCGTACTCGCCGTCGGGCTGGTCCTCGGACTGCTCGTCGGACTGGTCCTGCGAGCGCTCCTCTTCCTCCTCGGCGACCGCGTCGTCGTGACTGCGGACGACCTCGCCGTCGCGGATCTCACCACGCCAGCCGTCCGTCGCCTCGCCCTTGATCGAGATGAAGCGCGCGAAGTGCTTCAGGTCGAGGCGGGCACGACGGCCCTGCGCCCGCCAGATGTTGCCGGTCTTCTCGAAGAGGCCCTTGGGGTAGTACTCGATGATCAACAGGACGCGGGTGAGGTTCGCACCGAGTTCGTGGAAGGTGACGACGCCCTTCGTGGTGCCCTTCGCCCCTTCGGAGCTCCAGCTGATGCGCTGGTCGGGCACCTGCTCCGTGGTGTGCGCCTTCCAACTCCGGCTGGACCAGAAGATCTTCATCTGCCAGTCGGACGTGACGTCGTCCGCGCGGTTGGAGTTCTTCACGCCCCGCGCGAAGGTGGAGAACTCCTGGTACTGGGTCCACTGGTCGTAGGCGGTGCGGACGTCGACGCCGACGTCGATGCTCTCCAGGATGACGGTCGGCTTCTGGCCGGCACCGGACTTGGACTTGCCCTTGCCGCCCTTGCCGAACATTCCCTTCACCCCGTCGACCAGATTGTCCTTGAGGTGGCCCGCGCCGGTTTCGACGGCCGTACGCACCGGGCCCTTGCCCTCGGCGAGCTTGCGGCCGCCGTCCATGGCGAGCTTGCCGAAGCCGGGGCTGTTTCCTTCGGCGATGTCGTTGAGCTTGGCCGTGGTCTGGCCCAGCTTGTTGCCGACGCCGGTCAGCAGATGGGTCGCCTTGGCGGCGAGGTAGTCCTGCGCCTCGGCCTTCAGCCGGTCGGCCGCCTGACTCTTCGCGAGGTCCTTGAGCGGGTTCGCCTTGGGCAGCTCAGCCATTGTTCCGGCCTCCCTTCGTACCACTGCTCGGGGACCGCCTGGCGGCCCCCGCGGGCTTCTTGGCCCGGGACGAAGCCGACTTCTTGGCGGTCGTCCCCTGTGCCCGTGTGCCCTGCTCCGGCTTCCGCCGACCGGACGACGCGGACTTCTTGGCGGGCGCCCGCTTGCGGGGCGCCGGCCGCTCTTCGTCCTGCGCCGACGCCTTGTCGTCGTCCTGCGCCTCGTCCCGCGCCTCGTGCTGCTCGTCGTCCCGCGCCTCGTGCTGCTCGTCGTCCCGCTCATCGACGTCGTCCGCACTGTCGGACTCCGTGGAACCGCCCTCTAGACGGTCCCGCACACCGGTCGTGCTGCTGTGCAGCCTGTTGGCCAGGCCCTCCATCTGCCGTTCCAGGATCGCACCGGTGGCAGCCTTGCCGACGCCGCGGAAGTCGTCGCGCAGCTGCCCGCCGAGCTCCTGGAACTGCGGGTTCTTGTCCAACTGGGTGCGGACCAGGTCCACGACGGCCTTGGGGCTCAGCTGCAGCTTCTTGCCGGCGACCATGGTGCCGACGGCGAAGGCCAGCTTCATCTTCTTGGTACGTCCCAGGAGGTACCCGGCTCCTACTGCGAGGCCGACTGCTGTTCGGTTCATGGTGTCGTCCGTTCCTGCACGTATGGCTTCACGCGCCTAGGTGTGATCCGGCGTCACGCGCCTGTCTGTCTGCTCCGACCGGCCTCGAGCCGGTCGAGAAGCTCGTCCTCCATCCGGTCGAAGGTCTCCTCGTCGATCTCGCCCGCCTCCAACTGCTTCTCCAGGGCGGCCAGTTGCGCTTGGATGGCCGAGGGGTCGTAGTACTGGCTCTCCGCTTCCTTGACCACCTGGTCGAGAACCCACATGGAGCCTCGAACAGGGGCCAGCGGCAGCAGGAGCACCTCGCTCAGCAGCCCCATGAGTGCCTCATCCCGCGGCGGAGGCCGCCGGGGCCGGCTCCACGAAGCTGTAGGGCGGGAGCGGCCCGTTGACCCGGAAGACCAGGTGGGGAGCCGCCTGCCGGATCTCCTCGATCGCGCCGAGCAGCCGCTCGGAGGAGGCCCGGTCCACGAGGAAGGAGAGGTTGGTGATCCAGCCGGTGCTCCCCGGCGCCTCGCTGACATCGTCGGCCTGCGGCTCGAGTGCCGTACGGACCATCTCGGCGTCCTGCGCCTCGCGGGCCTGGACGGCCTTCGCGACGGTCTCGCCGAGGAGCAGCTTGTCCTCGTGGCTGCCGCCACCGGCGTCACGGTTGCGCACCGCGAGAGCCCGCACGTCGTCGTTCTCCGCCATGACGGTACGCAGTACCGCCTCTTCGTCGTGCTGGACCTTGACGTTGTACTCCACGCGCTCGCTCAGCGCGGCCAGCCGCTCCTGATAGTGCGTCACCCGCTCTTCGAGGGCCGCCGCGACCGCGGCGTCGTCCGTCGCGACGCTGCCGAACCGCATGGGCAGGACGGTGCCTCCACCGCCGGCCTCGGACAGGACGTTCTGGTGCGCGAGCAGATCGCGCCGCTTGGGCCGCAGGTTCTCGGGGGCGTCACTCACCAGTGCGGCGAGGCCGCCGGCCGTGACGACGCGGACGGTCAGCGCCGGGCTACCGATGCCTTCCATGCCGTCGGGCAGGCTCGGGTGGTCGGCACCGGCGATGCCGTATACGTAGGTGCTCATTCCTGCTCCTCCTTACGACGGCTGGACGAGGCGCGGCGCTGACGCGGGCGGGACTCGCTCTGGCTCTCGTCGCGGGCCTGCGAGAAGGCGTCCGATATGGTCTCGGCCGCGCCCGAGAGCGCCCCCTTGGTCTTGCCGTGGGCGCCGGACTCCATGGTGTCGCCGATGATGTCCGTCAGTCCTGAGGGCTTCTTGCTGCCGGTCTCCAGGTCGAGGCGGTTGCACGCCTCGGCGAAGCGCAGGTACGTGTCCACGCTGGCGACGACGATGCGGATGTCGATCTTCAGGATCTCGATGCCGACCAGTGAGACACGGACGAACGCGTCGATCACGAGGCCTCGGTCGAGGACCAGCTCGAGCACGTCGTAGAGGCCACTGGTCCCGCCGCCTCCACCACCCTGTTGGGTCGTTGCGACTGTCATGTGCTTCTCCTCCCTTTCATTCGCCTTTCGGGGAGCTCGCCGCCCGCCGGCGGCGGCCGGTCAGTGGCGGTCGTCGGACCGCCCGCGCTCGTAGCGCCTGAGCCGCCGGTAGCCGGTGAGGATGCCCTGGTCGTCCAGGGCGACCTCGTAACTGGCGAGCAGGCTCATCGTGTCGGGGACCCTGGACAGTTCCAGGACCTCCACCTCGAGCAGCCACCCGTCATCGGTGGCACGGAACGAGGAGACCGAGTCGACCTGCCTGCCGGTCAGCTCCGTCAACTGCTCGCGTGCCTCCCGGATCGCCTCGGTCGGACGGAGGCTCTTGCTGGGCCGGGGCTTCTCGGCCGCGGCGCGCCTCCTTGTTCCGCTCCCCTTCTTGGCGGGTTCCCTCGATGTGCCGTCGGACTCGTCTTGTGAAGGATTTGATGTGTCTGTCATTTCGATCTCCACCCCGCGTGCCCGTGAATCTCTGGCCAAACCTTCATGGTTCTCGCGTTCTGTGAACTCGTGGTGTGCAGAGGCCCGTTCGCCCCGGCAGCCAGGCGCCGCTTGAGAAGCGCGTATCCCGTCCCGGCGTCCGAATGCCCCGCTCGCGCCGTGTTACGACTCACAGCCACGACACGACGGACGGTCCCCTGGCGCGCGGACCGCCCCTGTTCGGGCGGACACATAGTCGGATGCCGCGTGAACGAGTTGTGAGGGGGCACCGGTCTCACGCTGTACACATCGATGAACCGGAGTTCCCATGTCTGCGTCCCCCGTAAGCACCGTTCCAGTCACGTCCGCGAGCAGAGCGGCGACGGATCCCCGTCAGCAACTGCGGCGCCGCCTGGAGCGGTTGATCGGGATCGCGGCCACGGAGGGGAACAGCCTCGTACCCCTGCGCAACGGGGACGAGATCTTCCCCGCCATGCTGGACGCGATACGCGGCGCCCGGCACACGATCGACATGATGACGTTCGTGTACTGGCGGGGTGACATCGCCCGCGAGTTCGCTCTCGCGCTCGCCGAGCGCGCCCGGGCCGGGCTGCGGGTGCGGCTGCTGCTCGACGGTTTCGGCAGCCGCACCATCGAGGAGAGCCTCCTCGGGCTCATGAACGAGGCGGGCGTGCATGTCGCCTGGTTCCGCAAGCCACTTCACCTGTCCCCGTTGAAGCAGAACCACCGCTGCCACCGCAAGGTCCTCGTCGTGGACGAGGTGACCGCCTTCACCGGCGGCGTCGGCATCGCGGAGGAGTGGTGCGGCAACGCCCGTGGTCCTCGCGAATGGCGGGACACCCACGTCCATGTGCGCGGGCCCGCAGTCGACGGGATCTGTGCGGCTTTCGCCCAGAACTGGGCTGAATGTCACAATGAACTCTTCGACGCATGCGACCGCTTCGTGGAGCACGAGGCACAGGGAGACGCGATCGTTCAGGTGGTCCGCGGCTCGGCCAGCTTCGGCTGGCAGGACATGCAGACACTGCTCCGTGTGGTGATCGAGTCCGCGCGGCACCGACTGCGCCTGGCGACCGCCTACTTCTCCCCCGACGACTACTTCGTCGAGCTGTTGTGCAAGGCGGCCCGCCGCGGGGTGCAGGTCGAGCTGCTCGTGCCGGGCCCGCACACGGACAAGCAGATCAGCCGCGTCGCCGGCCGGCATTACTACGAACGGCTCCTGAAGTGCGGCGTGATCGTCCGCGAGTACCAGCGCACGATGCTGCACTGCAAAGTCGTCACCGTCGACGGCCACGCGGCCCTCATCGGCTCGTCGAACCTCAACCGGCGCTCCATGAACCACGACGAGGAAGTCATGCTCGCCGTCCTGGACGAGCCCTTCACCGCGGCGCTCGACGCGGACTACGACGAGGACATCACCCACAGCGTCCGGGTGGATCCCGCTCGTTGGGCCGAGCGGCCGCTCGCCTTCCGGGCCGCCGAGGCCGCGACGCGCACCGTGCAGCACTTCTTGTGACCCTGCACTCGTACGAGTACGAGTACGAGCACGCGTAGCCTCATTCGCACTCGTCGATCATGGAACGAGCAGGTCGGGGCACTCGTCGTCCACGGAGATTCGCGACGACGCGCAGGAGACCGAGTGCTGACACACAAGACGAAGAGTGCCGCGGGCCACGTTCAGGTCACGGAACGACTGTCCAGGCCGATCATCGCCCTCGGCTTAGTCGGTGCCCTGGTCTGCGCCACGGTACTGCTCTTCATACGCTTCGCCGACTGGGCCGGCGCACATCCCCTCGGCGCGGTACTCCTCGCCCTGCTCGCGATACCCGTGCTGTACGTCCTGTTCCGCGCCATGCCACGCACCCGCGAGCTGCGCCGCGCCGCCCGCGCGGGAATGGCCCAGGCCGACCGCGAGCTCGCCGCGTCGGCGCGGATCGAGGAGACGCCTGTAGCGTCCGCTGCCGACCGGGATCACGAGACCATCCGCCTCGGGACGGGCCCCGCCGCGCCCCGGGACGGCCTCACCGCCGTACTGCCGGAACCCGCCCCCGACTTCACGGACCTCGACCCCGACGGCTTCGAGGCGGCCGTGGCAGCACTGTGCGAACGGGACGGCTGCACGGACGTCGAGATCGTGGGCGGCGCGGGCGACCTCGGCGCCGATGTCCTCGCGACCGCGCCCGACGGCCGACGCGTCGTCGTGCAGTGCAAGTTGTACGGGCCCACGCACAAGGTCGGCTCCCAGGACCTCCAGCGCTTCGGCGGCACCTGCTGGACCGTGCACGGAGCACAGTTCGCGGCTGTGGTGACCACCAGTGAGTACACGGCGCCGGCCGAGGAGTACGCGCAGGCGTGCGGCATCCGTTGTATGGACGGTTCCGAGCTCGCGGCCTGGGCGGACGGCTCGGGGCCGACGCCGTGGGGCCTGTGACGACGTGTGGGTTCACAGGTCTGAATCCCCGTCCGGCGGACATCCGGGAGTCATGTCGAAGCAGCGGAGCAACCTTGAACGGCGCGATGACGAGGCGTCGGACGCGGACGAAGCGGCGGAGTACGGCCCCTCCCCCGAGGTCGAGGAGGCGGCGCCGGACAGCCCGGCGGATCTGTCCAGGCACGCGTGGGGGCAGGTGCTGCGGGGCAGTCTCCGCGAGTTCCAGAAGGAGGAACTCGCGGATCGTGCGGCCGCTTTGACGTACTACTCCGTCCTCTCCCTCTTTCCCGCTCTGCTGGTCCTGGTGGCGCTGCTCGGCGTGGCCGGCGAGACCGCCACCCAGAAGGTTCTGGACAGCCTGGAGTCGCTGGCTCCGGGCGCGGCGCGGGAGATCCTCACCCATGCCGTGAAGCAGTTGCAGGGGCACTCGGGCACCGGCTCGGTGATGGCCGTGGCCGGTCTGGTACTGGCCGTGTGGTCGGCGTCGGGCTACGTGGGCGCGTTCATCAGGACGGCGAACCAGATCTACCACGTACCTGAAGGGCGACCGCTGTGGAAGGTCGTGCCGCTGCGCCTCGGCCTCACCCTGGCCCTGATGCTGCTCGCCACGCTGAGCGCGCTCGTCGTCGTGTTCACGGGCGGGGTCGCGCGGCGGGTCGGCTCCGTCTTCGGGATGGGAGACACCGCGCTCACCGTCTGGTCACTCGCCAAGTGGCCACTGCTCGCCGTCCTGTTGGTGCTGATGATCGCCCTGCTGTACTGGGCGGCGCCCAATGTGAAGGGACGCGGTTGGCTCTGGGTCACGCCGGGCGGGTGTCTCGCCCTGGTCGTCTGGCTCGTGGCCTCGGCCGGTTTCACGCTGTACGCGGCAGGGTTCGCGTCCTACAACAAGACGTACGGCACCATGGCGGGCGTCATCGTCTTCCTCGTATGGCTGTGGCTGAGCAGTCTGGCCATCCTGCTGGGCCTCGCGTTCGATGCCGAGATCGCCCGGCAACGGGCGATCAGCGGTGGACACCCCACCCAGGACGAGCTGTTCATCGAGCCGCGCGACACCAGCGCCTGGGACGAGCGTGACGTTCAGCAGATACAGCAGACACCCTGACCGGCCGACCGCCCGCACTCGCGATGACTTCCGCGGGTACGGGCGGTCTTTCCGTTCCGGCGCGAGGTCAGCGTCGGCGTGACGTTCTGGTGCGTGCCCAGCCGCCGGCTCCCGCCAGGTGCAGGGCCAGCGCGGTCAGGCCGAGGAGCATGACGTTCACCGAGGTGAAGACGTCGTTCGTCGAGATGTCGGCGGCATTGATCAAGAACGCCAGGAAGAACAGCACAGCGGCGGCGATGGCGAACATGTGAACTCCCGTTCCTCGTCGGACTCTTGTCGGACGCTTGTCAGTTCCTTGTCTTCGTCGCCCGTGTGCCCTCTTTCGTGTTCCGTACCGCATCACGGGTAGCCGGAACAGAAGCAGCGACCCAAGGTCGCTCCCTTGTCGAACCACCATGGAGGCGTCATGCCCGGCATTTTCGACCGGATCAAGCAGTACAGCCGCACCCCGCAGGGCCGCCGCGCCATCGCGACGGCGCGGCGCACGGCCTCGGACCCCCGCAAGCAGGCGCAGGCCCGCGCGTGGCTCGGCCGGCTGCGTCGCCGCTGAGCCGTTGTCGCGCAGCGCGGAACATGCGGCGACGTGCGTGACGCAGACCTCCCGGAGCAGTGCGGCCTGATCATCCGGATCTCCCGGCCGCACGTACGAAGGCAATCACTCGGGCAGTCACCCGAGCGGTTACTCAGGCGGCCCGGTAGGCATGTCCGGGCAGAACCTGGGCAGTCGGTGTCCGTCGATCCCGGTTTCACGGGACGCCAGGACACCAGGACAACCGAACAGGGGCGCCTCGTGCTGAATACCGAGCCGATGTTCATCCGGACTCTGCTGAGCCGCTATGCCGACGTGCAGTTGCGCTTCTCGGAGCGGCCGACCCAGGAACTCCGGTGGCAGCTCGACGACGTCACCTACACGTTGTGCGTCAGCACCGGGACCCAGTCCGTGCGCGACGCCCTGATGGCAGCCGATCGCGTCCTGGAGCGCGCCGCCGCGACGCGCTCCGGCGATGAGTCACAACCCGCCTGAACCACCGGTCCGAACCGTCCCGCCGCACCCCGTCACAGGGGCCCTTCGGCCACCGGCCGCGGCAGGGGCAGTACGGCGGTGATCGTCTTCCCGCGCGGCCCCACATCGACCGCGACGTGTGAGCTGAGCCGCTGCACCACCATCCAGCCGAACCCGCCCGGCACGCTCGGCGCCGAGGGCGCACGGCGCGGCACCTCCGCGCTGCCGTCGCTCACGCTCATCCACAGGACATCGCCCTGGAGGCCGGCCTCGAAGCCGGTCGTCCCGCCCGCGTGGCGGATGGCATTGGCGGTCAGTTCAGTGGCCACCAGCAGCGCGTCGTCGTGCAGACGTCGCGCCTGGTGCAGCGGAAGGCCGCAGCACACTTCCATGAGAACCCAACTGATTTCCGCCCGGGCCTGCGCGCAGGTCGTGCGCTCTGAAGCAGGTGTCTCGGGAGCACTCATCAAGACGTGATCCTCTCTCTGTACACGTGCAAACACTGCATTTCGTCGTCGCTTCGTTTCCGCTTTCCCAGCGCTGCTATCCGCACACCCCCTCGGACAAGTCACTCGCTCAAATTGCGTTCACACCCGTGAAAAACCGCTTCGACCTGGTGTTTTCCCAGGCATACAGGAGTTCAAGAACACAGCCGTCCCGTTCCTGAGAGGCCTGGGCATATGACAGGGTCGGGGCATGGCATGTGACAGTGAAAGCATCGAACTCACCCAGCGGGAGCGGGTGGCGGTGGTCACGTTGCGCGATGACATCGACCTCGAGGACGGCGCCGAGGTCACCGCCGTCTTCCATCGCGCGCGTACCGACACCGGCACTGACGCCACGCTGCTGGATCTGGGCGAACTCGCCTTCGCCGACAGCACCCTGCTCAACCTGATCCTGCGGGCGAGGGCCGAGCACGACGAGGCGCGGCGGCCCTTCGTCCTGGCCGTCCCTGACGGCAGTGTCGTCCGGCGGCTGTTCGACATCACCGGCGTCACCGACGTCCTGGCCCTGACCGGCAGCCAGGAAGAGGCACTGCGGCACATTCACGCGACTCTGGACAGCGGCACCGGATCGCCCGCCGAGCCCAGCCCGTGATTCCGCGTGTGCGCCGATCGGTCCAGCGGGCGGCTTGATCGCCCTACGGACGGGTAACAGAGCGGCATGTCCACCGAAATCGCCACGCACCCGAGCGGTTATGTGCAGCCCGCCGTCGACATCGCAGCTCTCACCGCGGTGCTCGACGGCGAGTACGCCGAGATCCGCGACCTGGTCCGCACGAACCTCGCCACCTACGCCTCGGTCCTCGACGACGCCGAGGAACTCGGCATCGAGGAGTACCGCGAGCGCGTGCGCGCCCTTGTCGTCGAGATGGCGGCGACGGGCCAGACCGGCATGGGCTTCCCGAAGGAGTACGGCGGCGGTGGCGACATCGGCGCCTCGATCGCGGCGTTCGAGACCCTGGCCTTCGGCGACCTGTCGGTGCTGGTGAAGGTCGGCGTGCAGTTCGGTCTGTTCGGCGGCGCCCTGCTGCAGCTCGGCACCGAACGTCACCACGACGCCTACCTCCCGGACGTGATCACCGGGAAGCTGATGGGCTGTTTCGCGATGACCGAGACCGGACACGGCTCCAACGTCCAAGCCCTGGGCACCGTCGCCACGTACGACGCCGAGAGCCAGGAATTCGTCATCACCACCCCGGACGACCGGGCGCGCAAGGACTACATCGGCAACGCCGCCCGCCACGCGGAGCTTGCGGTCGTCTTCGCCCAGCTGGAGGTGGACGGCACGTCCCAGGGCGTGCACGCCTTCGTCGTCCCGGTCCGTGTCGACGGCGAGGTGGCACCGGGCGTCCGGATCGAGGACGACGGCCGCAAGATGGGCCTCAACGGTGTGGACAACGGCCGGATCTGGTTCGACGGCGTACGGGTGCCGCGCGAGGCGCTGCTGAACCGCTTCGCCGACGTCACCCCCGAAGGCGTCTACGAGAGTGCGATCGAGAGCCCCAACCGCCGCTTCTTCACCATGCTCGGCACGCTCGTCCAAGGGCGGGTCAGCGTCGGCGGCGGCGCCATCAACGCCGCCAAGGTCGCCCTCGCCGTCGCCACGAAGTACGCCGTGCGGCGCCGCCAGTTCAAGGCGACCTCGGACACGGAGGAGCAGGTGCTCCTCGACTACGGCCTGCACCAGCGCCGCCTGCTGCCGCTCATCGCCCGTACGTACGCGCTGCACTTCGCCCAGGACGTCGTCCGCACGCAACTGCACGAGGTCTTCTCCGGCATCAAGGACGACGAGGAGAGCAGGCGGGAGCTGGAGTCACGGGCCGCGGGCACCAAGGCGCTCGGCACCTGGCACGCCACCCGCGTGATCCAGGAGTGCCGCGAGGCGTGCGGCGGTGCCGGCTATCTCGCCGTCAACCGGTTCGCCGCGCTCAAGGCCGACAGCGACATCTTCACGACGTTCGAGGGCGACAACCACGTTCTGCTCCAGCTCGTCGCAAAGGGCCTTCTCACCGGCTACGCGAGCGAGTTCGGGGACATGGACCAGCTCGACATGGTCAAGTACGTCACCGGCCTCGCCGTCGAGACGGTCATCGAGAAGACCTCGGCCCACAAACTCCTCGAACGGGTACGCGACCTGCTGCCCGGCGGCGACGAGTGGGACCAGGAGGCGGGCCTGCTCGACTCCGAGTACCAGCTCGCCATGATGCGCTTCCGCGAAGAGCACATGCTGGCCGGCGCGGCCCGCCGGCTCAAGCGCGGGATGGACCAGAAGACCGATCCCGGCGTCGTCTTCTCCCAGGTGCAGGACCACGTCATCGCAGTGGCCGACGCGCACGTGGAGCGGCTCGTGCTCGAAGCGTTCGTCGCCAAGGTGCGCGCGCTCCCCGACGGTGACAACAAGGTGGCGCTGGGGCTGCTCTGCGACCTCTTCGCCCTCACGACGATCGAGTCGGACCGCGCCTGGTTCATGGAGCACGGCCGCCTCACCGTCCAGCGTTCCAAGGCGATCAGCCGTGAGGTCAACGACCTCTGCCGCAAGGTCCGTCCGCTCGCGCTCGACCTCGTCGACGCCTGGGACATCCCGCCGGAGATGCTGCGCGCGCCGGACCTGGTGGGGTGAATTCCCCCGGGCCTTCTAGTCGAGGTCCTGCCGGCCGAGGTAGTGCGCCCGTCCCTCGTCGTCGAGCCCTACCGGACCCTCGGGGATGACGCAGAATTCGTTGCCCTCGGGGTCCGCCATCACCAGGAAGCCCCCGTCGGCGTACTCCGGCAGTCTGCGCCCGCCGAGCTCCTCGATGCGCGCCTGCTCGGCGGCGGGCTCGGGCGAGGTGATGTCGATGTGCAGACGGTTCTTGCCCGCCTTGGCCACACCGCTCCGCTGGAATCCCATCCCCAGGCCGTTGTCCCGCTGGAGCCACACATAGGGCCCGGTGCGGTCCACGACGGGGCGGCCGAGCACCTCGGACCAGAAGGCGGCGAGCCGCTCGGGGTCGGCGGCGTCGAGGATGAGGCAGTTGATCCGCATACGCGCTCAGCCCGCCCCGGGCAGGCACACGGCCACGGTGCCGTCGGCGTCGACCCGGGTCTCGAAGCACGGCTGCGGCGCGGTGGCGGGGCCGCGCACCACCGAGCCGTCGGCGAGGCGGAACACGCTGTCGTGCCACGGGCACGTCACGCAGCCGTCGGCGACCTCGCCTTCCGACAGCGGGCCCGCCAGGTGGCTGCACCGGTCGGCCAGCGCGTCGATCGTGCCGTCCTCTGCGCGGACCACCACGACCGGCACCTCACCGAGCATCCAGCGCACCGGCTTTCCGGCCGTCAGTTCCCCGACCGGGCCGAGCCGGTGCCAGCCGGGCTCGACCAGATGGGGAACGGGCTCCGTCTTGTTGGCCCCCGCGGCCTGCCGGTAGGCGAGGTGACCGCCGATGAAACCGCCGACGCTCGCACACGTCAGACCGCCGAGCCCGAGAGCACGGCCGAGCATGGGGCGGCGCCCCCGTACGACGAACGACGCGCCGTACAGCGAGACGGCGCCGGCGTTGGCGGCGGCGTGCACCAGGCCGGTGCGCATCTGCTGTTCGTGCTGCTCCGCCCAGTCCGCCCACCCGGCCAGCGCGGTGGGCAGCGCGGTCAGCGTGCCCAGGCCCACGAGGACGCGGGCGGGCCGGCGGGCGCCGGGCAGAAAGTCCAGGACGGCCGAGGAGATCCAGGCGCCCATCGGCACCTGCACCAGTACCGGATGGAGCGGGTGGCCGAGCTGGCGGCCGTGGAGCACGTCGCGAAGGGCGCCGAGCGGCAGCGCCCGGACGGCCTTCTGCACGGGCGTCACCACCCGGTCGAGAGCCTGGGCGTTCTCGACTCGTTCGAGCGCGTCGACGCAGGAGCGCAGCAGTCGGGGTACGAGGACGCCGACGGTCGGGGGCCGGGTGCCGGGAGCAGGTGTCATGGCTGGCGATTCTCCCGCTCCGCGCGTAACAAACCCGGCATCCCGGTATCAAGGGCGAACGCGTCGCCCGCAACGGCCCACAGCCTCGGACTACGGCCTCGGACTACGACGCGTCGGGGAAGACGGCCCGTAGCCGCTCGCGCTGCGTGGCGGAGAGGCCCTGTACGCGCCGCCGCGGGGGAATGCCGAGCTCACGCATCAGCTGTCGGGCCCGTACGTCTCTGATCCCCGGCATGGACATCAAGAGGCTGTGCACGCGCATCGCACCCACCACGGGGTCGCCGCCGCGCTCCAGGACCTCCCGCAGGGACAGCGAGCCGCGCTGCAGCGCGGTGAGCACCTCTCCCCTCTCGACCCGCACGGCGATGGCTCTCTTCAGGGCTTCAGCCCTCTGACGGGCCGTCAAAGCAGGCAGCGCCATTGCTCGGATCCCCTCCGCCGACCGATTGGTCTGTCAGTTACAAGTGCCCAGCTGAAGGGCGACTGAACAGTCCGGGCGTGGCCACGCGAAAGGGGGCGCGACCGGCAATCGGTCGCGCCCCCTGCGACAGGAGCCGCCTCGGCGTCACGCCGAGGACTCGGCGGCCGCCTCCTTCTCCGTGGTGGCGTCGGCCGTGGTGAGCGTGCCGCCCGCCGTCTCCAGGTGGGCGCGCACGAACCACTGGAACTGCTCCAGGTCGCGCAGCTGCCCGATCAGCAGGTCCTCGGTGGCCGGGTCGATCTCCCCCACCGTCTTGATCGTGGCCCGGAGGTCCTCGACGACACCCGTGTACACGAGGTCGAGGGCGCCCAGGTGAGCGATGGCGTCGGCCCGGCCCACGCTGTAGTCCTCCCATGTGCGCCCCGCGACCAGTGCGCCGGGCGTGCCCTGGGCGACCCCGCCGAGGGCGGCCAGGCGCTCGGCGACGTCGTCGGCCATGTTGCGGACGGCGTCGACCTGCGGGTCGATCATCTCGTGCACCGCGATGAAGTGCGGGCCCACCACGTTCCAGTGGACGTGCTTCAGCGTCAGGTGCAGGTCGTTGAAGGAGTGCAGACGCTGCTGCAGCACCTCGATGACCGTGGCGGCGTCCTGCACCGTGATGCCGGGGACGGTGTAACGGGGGGTGGTGGCCTTGGAAGTCAACGTACAGCCTCCTGTCTCGTACCGGTTTGCCCTGTTTCGGTACCCCGTTTCGGCGGTCCTATCCACGCCGATCCGAAGCACCGGGCCGATCTGCCGCTATGCCTCCGCGGCGGATCGTGGTCTTCGTGCCGGGTGCCCTGCCCCGCGCCATCCATGCAGGCAAAGCCCCAGCTGGGATGCGTCCTGTCCGCACTCCCCGCGCCGCACGCACGCCGCCCCCGGTCCGGGCGGACCGAGGGCGGGAGAACGAGATCGGCGGGGCGGGCCCGGCTAGTCGCTCGTCAGCAGACCGGCGCGCAGCTTGCCCAGCACGCGAGTGATCAGCCGGGAGACGTGCATCTGCGAGTAGCCCAGCTCGTCGGCGATCTGCTGCTGGGTCTGCTCCTCGACGAAGCGGAGGTGGATGATCCTGCGCTCACGGTCGTCGAGGTCCGCGATCAGCGGGGCCAGCGAGTGGTAGTTCTCGACGAGTTCGAAGCGGTCCTCGTCGAAGCCCACGAAGTCGGCCAGCATCGTGTCGGACTCGTCGTCCTTGCCGCTCACGGCGGCGTCCAGCGAGACGCTGTTGTAGCCGTTGGACGCCATCTGCGCCTGCGCGACCTCGGAGGGCTCCAGCTGCATCAGCTCGGCGAGCTCGGCCGTCGACGGCGACCGCCCGAGGCGCGTACGCAGCTCCTCGGTGGCCCGGGACAGTTCGAGGCGGGCTTCCTGCAGGCGGCGCGGGACGTGCACGGCCCAGGAGGTGTCCCGGAAGAACCGCTTGATCTCCCCCGTGATGTAGGGAACGGCGAAGGAGGTGAACTCGACCTCACGGGTGAGTTCGAACCGGTCGATCGCCTTGATCAGGCCGATCGTGCCGACCTGGATGATGTCTTCCATCTCCTGCTGACCGCGGTGCCTGAACCGCGATGCGGCGTAGCGCACCAGCGACAGGTTCATCTCGATCAGGCAGTTGCGCACGTACTGGTACTCGTGCGTGCCCTCCTCCAGCTCGGCGAGCCGGTCGAAGAAGCGCCTGCCGACCTCTCGCGCGTCCTTCGGCGCGAGCGAGGCCGGGTCCGCGTAGGCGCGGTCGATCAGGTCCTGCTCCGCCTGCGGGGCCGCTGCCTGCGTCCGGTCCTGCGCCGCCACGGTGGTCATGTGTCCGCCCCTTCTAGTTCTGATCTCGCCTGCCACTCTCACGCTGCCAGCGCACCTCTCCTGAAAGCAAATACACATATGGGCCGACCTGCTGTTGAGCCCCCCGGAGGTGCCGGGACGCTCAGTGCCGGCCCTGTGCGCCGGCAGAGGCGCCGCCGAAGAGCCGTGCGACGGCCCGGAAGGGCAGCGTGACGACGGTGGCGATGGCGCCACCGATCGCGCGCAGTACATCAGCGATGGCCTTGAACATGGCGGTTCCTCTCTGTCAGCAACGGGCCCGGCTCTCGACGGGATTCCCTCGAGGAGCGCGGGCGGCCTCAGGCTGGGTCTCCTCAAAGCGGTTTCTTAAACCGCCTCAGTCCTCAGCGGTGTCCATCAATACGTTGCAGGTGTTCTGGAACTCCTCCATCAGCCGGCTCGCCTCGACCACGAGAACGCCGTACGGCCGGGAGATGTCGGCCAGCGGCAGCTCCGCCTCCTGGGCCGCGCCCAGCACCTTCTGCAGGGCCTCCTGCGCGGTGGCCGCCAGCTCGCACATCTGCTGGGCCTGCTCGGTGAGGGTGTCGCTGTCGAGCTCGGCGATGACATGGGCGATGTCGCGCAGGCTCTCCGCGAAGTCGGCGTACGTCTTCAGGACGGGCGCGTAGCTATAGGTGTTCTCCGTCTCGCGCCACCGGCCCAGCGCCCGGGTGAGCGAGCCCAGCTGGTAGACCGCCCGCTCCAGGGCGTTGACGGTCTGGCGGTACCGGTCGAACGTCAGGTAGCCGCGGTGTGCGGGCAGCAGGCGCCTGGGGTTGAAGGGCAGACTGTTCTCCGCCGTGCTCAGCCCCGCCCGGGCCTGGCCGACAGCCGTCTGCACGCGCTCGCCCGCCCTGCGCCACTGCTCGGCGCGCTCGGCGTCGACGTTCCCGCTGCACAGGCCGTCGGCCATGTCGTCCAGCAGGTACTCGATCTCGGCGGCCAGGGCGTGCAGTCCCTGCTCGGCACTGCGGTAGCGCAGGGGTGGGGCGATGCACAGATTGACCAGCAGCCCGACCCCGCAGCCGATGAGGACGAGCAGGATGATCTGCCCGAGCTGGCTCGCCTTCGCCGCGGTGGTGGTGGCCGAGGCGTAGGTGGAGAAGGCGAAGAAGGCGGCCGTCGCCACCTGGGAGCGCTGTTCGCCCAGCGCCGGCCACTGGCCGATCCACAGCGCGATGAACGCGACCACGACAAAGGCGAACAGGTCGGGACCGGCGACGAAGCCGACGGCGGCCTGGATACCCACTCCGACCGTGACCGCGGCGGCGTACCGCAGCGCCTGCCAGACCGACCGGGAGAGGGTGACGTTCATGATCAGCACCGCGGAGAAGGGCGCGAATGCCGGGGAGGTGGCCCGCAGCAGATCGTGCGCGACCCACCAGGACACCGTCGCCGCCAGCACGCTCTTCCCGATCAGCAGCGCCGTGTACCGCTCGTGCCCCGGCGAATTCCACGCCCGCACCCACCACGCCCAACCACTCCGAAGCCGATTCACCACGGGTCCCCGCCGCCTGCCTCTCCGCACGTTCCCGGTCCCGCGATTCGGGACCATCCATCACAAGTAACCAGGTCGGGGCGCTTTAACAACACGAACAACACCTCAACCCACCCGAGTCGCGCCCCGCGAGGACGGCCGCGCGGCGATCGGCCCCCGGACTTAGGCTGATGCGCAGGCACCTAACGAGCCCTCCAGGCGACCCGGCGATCACCGGATTGACGATGCGGCCCCGGGGAACGCGCCGCTGACGACACCTTCCCCTTCCCCTCGGAGACAGGGAGTGACCTTCATGCCGGCATCGCTGCCGCTCCGCCCATCCGCACCGCTGCACGGTCTGTCCGCCGTGGTCACCGGTGGCTCACGCGGCCTGGGACTGCTCATCGCCGACGAACTGGTGCGCCGCGGCTGCTCCGTCACCCTCGCGGCCCGGGACGCGGCCGAGCTGGAGCGGGCCGCCGCACTGCTGCGGCAGCGGCATCCCGGAGCCCCCGTGCGCACCACGGTGACCGACGTACGCGACAGGAAGAGCGTCGCCGACCTGTTCCGGCAGACGGCGGCCGACTGCGGAGGCGTGGACGTGGTCGTCGCCGACGCGGGGATCATCCAGGTCGCTCCGGCCGAGACCGTCGGCGTGGCCGGCTTCGACGACGCGATGAGCACCATCTTCTCCGGCGCCCTGCACACCAGCCTCGAAGCACTCCCCTACCTGCGCGAGAGCGCGGCGGGCGGCAGGCTGGCCCTGATCGGCTCCGTGGGAGGTCTGCTCGCCGTACCGCACCTCCTGCCGTACTCCTGCGCCAAGGCGGCCGTGGGCGCTCTGACCGAAGGGCTGCACGTGGAGGCGGCGCGCGCCGGCGTCTCCGTGACGGCCGTGCATCCCGGTCTGATGCGTACGGGCTCGCACCTGCACGCCGTGTTCGGCGGTGACCGGCGCCGCGAGTTCGCCTGGTTCTCCGCGCTCGCCGGGACTCCGCTGGTCTCGATGGACGCGCGGCGCGCGGCGGACCGCATCGTCACCGCCGTCCAGCGCCGCCGGGTGCGGCTCGTGCTCACCCCGGCGGCTCGCGCGGCCGACAAGGCGCACGGGCTCGCTCCGGTACTCACCGCGCGGCTCAGCCATGTCGCGAACGCTCTGCTGCCCGCCCCGGAGGGCGAGCCCGAGCTGCGTCCGGGCATCGACGTCGAACCGGCGGCCCCCCGCACGGTCGGGGAGCGGCTGCGTTCGCTGGGCAGTGCCCTGAACGACCGGGCGGCACGCGCTTACAACGAGCGCCACCGCACCGCGCAGGAGCGGGCCCAGCCCTGACGCCGTCACCCAAACCGCCCCGCCGACCCAAGGAGCCACCATGACCCACCACCGCGACCGGCAGCACGACGAGACCCGCCCCGCCCAGACCGCGACGGAAGAGGTCCTGGACGAGTTCGAGGACGCCGAGACCGACCCCCAACACCAGGAGAAGAAGGACCGGCGACGCGGGGAGAGCGCCGACGCGATCACGCCCAACCCTGCCGCTCAGGAGGACGCGGGGGGGTGAATGACCCTGCCGGGTCCCCTGCGCGGCGATGCATGAAATGAGCGTGCCGGGACACTCGGGGTGCGAGTTGCTTGAGTAGAAGGAGCCTCTCGGAATGATCACTCCCCACCCGCAGATCCTGCGCACGCTGGTGTCCCGTTACGCGACCGCGCGGGTCCAGCTCATCGACGACGACACCGTGGCGAACCGGCGCCTTCTTGAGGACGCCGCGTACACGCTGTGCGTCACCACCGGTACCTGCGAGATCGAGGACGCTCTCGCCGCGGCGGACCGTTTCCTGGCGGCGACGCCGACGGACGCACAAGCCCGGACGCCCCAGGCGGGCCAGGGGCAGGCCGACCAGACGCTGGTGGCCTGAACCGGCTCTCATCTGTCCGTGCCTCTTTACGTACACGGCACATCGGTACACGGCCGTACGTGGCACATCGGTACATGGCAAAGGATCACGCATGACGGACAGTACGTTGGCGCCCGAACACTCCACCACGAGCGGGCCGTCCGGCCGGGTTCCCGACGGAATCGCGCCGGACGAGGCCCGCCGGGAGAGTGCCGCGCGGTTCGCCGCGGTGGTCGGCCTCATCGATGCCGGGAAGCTGGAGTTCCCGCTGCCCGGCTCCGGGCGCACCGGAGCGCGGCTGGCTGCCCTGCAGTCCGTCGCCGAGGACGATCTGTGCCTGGCCCGGCTGGTCGAGGGGCACGTGGACGCGCTGGCCATCCTCGCTGAACTGGGCGGCCCGCCGCCCCGGCCGGGACAGCGGTGGGGTGTCTGGGCCGCCGAGCCGCCCGGCGCCACGCTCGAAGCCACCCGCTCCGGCGACGGCTGGGTCCTGAACGGCCTGAAGCCGTACTGTTCGGGCGCCCACAGCTGCACCGACGCCCTGGTCACGGCGCGGACACCGGAGGGCCGACGGCTCTTCGCCGCCGCCGTCGACGCACGTCGATGTGTCCCGGTGGAGGGCAGCTGGCAGGCGGTGGGCATGGCGGGCAGCGATACGCCCGATGTGCAGTTCGAGCAGGTCCCCGCCGTCGCCGTCGGGGACGTCGAGTCCTATGTGCGCCGGCCCGGCTTCCAGCACGGCGGGATCGGCGTCGCCGCCTGCTGGTACGGCGGCGCGCTCGCCGTCGCCCGCACCCTGCGCCACGCCGCCGCCAAACGTCCCGACCCGCATACGGACGCCCACCTCGGAGCGGTCGACATACAGCTGCACGCCGCCGAGACCGTGCTCCGGCGCGCGGCCGCGGAGATCGACGCCGACCCCTCGGACAGCAGCGGCCAGGCAGGCGTACGCGGCTTGCGGGTCCGTGCCTTCATCGAGTCGGTGTGCACCGAGGTGCTGACCCGGGTGGGCCGCGCCACCGGGGCGGGCCCGCTCTGCCACGACCTCCGGCACGCCCGCGACGTGGCGGACCTGACCGTCTATGTGCGCCAGCACCACGGCGAGCGCGATCTCGCGGAGCTCGGCGGCCTCCTCGCCCGCCCGCAGGACGCCCGGTGACGCGGCCCGCTGTGCGGACCGACCACGCCCCGGCCGCGAACCCGATCCAGGCGGCCGGCACCGACGAGGCGTACTGGCGCGGCTGGAGCGGGTGGGACGCGATACCGGACGCACATCTGCCGGACCGCGGCCGGGTCGTGGTGGTGGCCGCGCACCCCGACGACGAGGTGCTCGGCTTCGGCGGCGCGATGGCCGTCCTCGCGGAGCGCGGGGTGCGGCTGACCGTCGTCTCGATCACGGACGGCGAGGGCTCGCACCCCGGCAGCCGGGTCGTGACACCCGCCTCCCTGGCCCGTCTGCGGGCCCAGGAGCTGCGGACCGCCCTGACCGAACTCGGCGCCGAGCAGGCTCGGATCGTCCGCCTGGGAGTTCCGGACACCGGCGTGGCCCGGCACGAGGAACAGATCGTGGACGCGCTCGCGCCGCTCGTCCGTGACGCGGACCTGGTCGTCGCACCGTGGACCGGCGACGTGCACAGCGACCACGAGGCGGCCGGCCGGGCCGCCCTCACGGCCGCGCACGGCGTGGGCACCCCCTGTTCGCTGTACCCGGTCTGGATGTGGCACTGGGCGGCACCGGACGACCCCAGGGTGCCCTGGGGGGCCGCCCGGCGTGTACAACTCCCTGCACACGTACAGGAGTTGAAACGGGCGGCGATCGACCGGTTCACCACCCAGATCCATCCGTTGGGGCCGGGCCCCGACGAGGCGGCGATCCTCCCGCCCGAGGAGCTGGCCCATCACCTGCGCCCCACGGAGGTCCTGTTCCAGTGAGCACCCCGCCCTCGTACTTCGAGGACATGTACCGCGGCGCGTCCGACCCCTGGCATCTGACCGAGCGCTGGTACGAACGGCGCAAGTACGACCTCACCCTCGCCGCGCTCCCCCGCCCGCGCTTCCGCCGTGCCTTCGAACCGGCCTGCTCGGTGGGCGAGCTCACCCTGCGGCTGGCCGAGCGCTGCGACTCGCTTCTGGCCTGCGACCGTGTCCGGTCGGCGGCCGACAGCGCGGCGCGCAGGACCCGCGACCTGGCGCACGTCGAGGTCCGCCGGCTCACCCTTCCCGAGCAGTGGCCCGCGGGCACTTTCGACCTCGTCGTCCTGTCCGAGCTGCTGTACTACTTCGACACTCCCGAGCTGACCGTCCTGCTCGAGCACGCGGTCGACGCCCTGGAAGCGGGCGGCACCCTCGTGGCCGTGCACTGGAACCATCCGGTCGCCGAGCACTTGCGCACCGGCGACGAACTCGCCGACATCCTCGGGTCGATCCCCGAACTGGCCCTGGCCTCCGAGCACCGTGAAGCGGACTTCGTCCTGCAGACGTTCGGCCGCCGCCAGGACGACGGCACAGCGCTGCCCTCCCCCGCGGCCGCGGAAGGCCTGGTGTGAGACCGCGCTCCCTCGCCGTCCTCGTACCGGCCCACGACGAGGAGGCCCTGCTCCCCGCGGCGTTGGACGCGATCCGCACCGCCGCGCGGCATCCCGCGCTGCGGCGGATCCGGGTGATCACCGTGGTCGCCGCGGACAGTTGCTCGGACGGTACGGTCGCGGCGGCACTGCGCGCGGGTGTCCAGGTCGTCCAGGTCGCGTGTCGCAACGTAGGACTGGCGCGGGCCGCGGCGGCCGACCGCGCCCTGGAGATCCTGGACGGCCCGGAGGGGGTCTGGTTCGCCTCGACCGACGCCGACAGCATCGTGCCGCCGAACTGGCTCGCCTTTCAGCACGCGCGCGCCGTCGAAGGGTGGGACGCGGTCGTCGGCACCGTCGCTGTCGCCCAGTGGCCGCAGCTCATACCCGGCCTGGCGGCCCGGCACCAGCTGCACTACATCGCCTCCCGCCCGGCACACGGACCCTGGCACCACCCGCATGTGCACGGCGCGAACCTGGGTGTGGCGGCCGACGCCTACCTGACCGTCGGCGGCTTCCCTCCGTTGCCGGTGAGCGAGGACCACGGCCTCATCGCCGCACTGGGCGCCACCGGGCACCGCGTTCTGCGTACGGCCGACTGCCCCGTCGCCACGTCGGGCCGCCTGCACCCGCGAGCCCGCGGCGGATTCGGCGACCACCTCGCGGGGCTCGCCCTGGAAGAGGGACCCACACGCTGATGAACGGCCGCCCCGGTCAGGTCAGTTCGCCTGGGGGCGCCACTCGAACATGAGGATGGTCGCGTCGTCACGCAGCCGGTGGTCCGAGGCGTCGAGGAGCGAGTGGATGAGCCGGCGCAGCGTCTCCGCGGCCAACTCCCCCGCGGCGGCCGCGCGGATGACGTAGTCGGCGAACCGCTCGAGGCCGAGCTGACCGCCGTCCGCGCTGCGCGCTTCGGTCACCCCGTCGGTGTACATCAGCACCCGGTCGCCCGGCTCCAGCGCGATCTCGTGCACATGGCGCGGGATGGAGGAGAAGATCGCGGGCAGCCCCATGGGCGGCTCGGGGTCGCGCTCCAGGGCGCCGGAGATCAGCTGCCGGTCGCGGATGAGCAGCGGGGGCGGATGGCCGCAGTTGATCCAGCGCAGCCTGCCGGTGGCGAGGTCCAGCTGGGTGAGGACCGCCGTGCAGAACTGGTCGGGCAGCCACTGCGACAGGGCCGTGTCGACCGCCTCCACGAGGTCGGGCAGGTCGGCGCCGGTGCGCCGGGTGTTCCGGGCGGCGGCCAGCGACACCACCGCGGTCAGTCCTGACGCCAGGTTGTGGCCGACGGCGTCCAGGACACCGGCGTGCAGCGTGGTGTCGGTGAGCGCGTGGTCGAAGGCGTCGCCCCCGATCTCGTAGGCCGGTTCCAGGACGGCCGTGGACAGGGCGTGGGTGGTACCGATCGTGCGGGGCGGCAAGTAGGCACGCAGCATCTCGGCGGGCAGGGTCATGGAGTCGGTGCGCGAGCGGCGCACGAAGGAGTCCTTGTACGCCCGCTTCGACGTGATCATCATGGCGCACAGCGCCGCGAGTGTTCTGGCGCGGCGCAGGGCCACCGGGTCGAGGACGGGCGCCGCCACCGCGAGGACTCCGAGCCGTTCCGCCCCGTCCACCAGCGGCAGCCAGGCGGTCATCCCGCCGTGGTGATGTTCTTCCACCCGTAGGGACTGGGTGCGGTAGCTCCAGCCCGCCAGGGAGCCGTCGACGGGCAGGGCCGGCGCGGCCGCGTTGAGCGGAGTCAGCCGGCGCTGCTGCAGATCGGCCAGGTAGACCACCGCGTTCGCCAGTCCGAGCGCCTTGGAGCTGCGGGCCACGGAAGTCGCGAGGTCGAGGGCCAGGTTGTCCGGATCGGCGAGGAACTCGCCCAGGGCGCTGTCCGCCGACTCCGAAAACACACCCTGCTCCTCTCGGTCGTACCGTCCCGACGGGCTCGGCCGCCTTGGGCAGTCTCACACCATGCCGCGCGGCTCGCCTGCGCAGCAGCGCCGCCCGCTGGGCCGCTACCCCACCGGCTCTCCCAAGATGCGGCGAGGCCGACCTTGACAAGACTTGGTGGCATGGCAGACCAACGTTCAGCTCGGGCCGGCGGCTCCTCGACAGCGACACGGAGGAGATCCGCGCCCAAGAAGGGGCCCGAACATGCCGCCCGTGCCGCCTGCCAGAGCCTCGAAGGGCTGATCGGCCACCGCACCGAAGGCGTTTCGGCAGTGCGGCGCGGCGACGACGGCGGCTGGTGTGTCGTCGTCGACGTCCTCGAAGTGGCCCGCATCCCGGACACGACGAGCCTGCTCGCCTCCTACGAGGTGCTGCTCGACCGGGACGGCGAACTCCTGGAGTACCGACGGCTCCGCCGGTATCGGCGGGGCGCCGCCGACGAGTGACCCACTCCGTACGACAAGGGGAAGGACCCTGATGACGACCACGACCTACGCCGACGAGATCGCTCCCTGCCCTCCGCGCGCCGGCACGCTCTACGACGTGCTGGAACTCATCCTCGACCGGGGCATGGTGATCGACGTCTTCGTGCGGGTCTCCCTGGTCGGCATCGAGATCCTCAAGATCGACGCACGCATAGTCGTGGCGAGTGTGGACACCTACCTCCGCTTCGCGGAGGCGTGCAACCGCCTCGACCTCGAACGGGATTCGGGCAGCACCACCGTTCCCGAACTCCTCAGTGGCGGCGCCGCCAAGAAGATCGGCAAGCGCAAGGTGCGTTCGGCTGCGGAGTCCGTCGGTGACACCGTGCGCAAGGTGGTGGGCGGGGACGGCCGCTCGGACGGTCAGGACGACCCAGACGACCCGGACGACAACGAGGGCTACGACGACGCCGACGACGGGGACGAGGAGCAGTACGAGCCCCCCAAGAGGCGCCGCGCTCCTGCCCGCAGCAGCAGCGGCGCGAGCCGGCGGCGCAGGGCGGAGGCATGAGCATGGCGGTCGACGCACTGTACGTCTACGCGATCGTCCGGGCGGGGACTCCGCTGCCCGAGGAGGCCGTAGGGGTGGGCAGTCCACCCGCCGAACTGCGCACGGTCGGCGCGGGCCCGGTGACGGCGGTCGTGAGCGCCGCTCCTGCGAAGTTGCGCGCCCGGCGCCGCGATCTGATGGCGCATCAGAACCTGCTGACGGGACTCGCGGAGGCGGGGCCTGTCCTGCCGATGCGTTTCGGCGCGGTGGCGCCGGACGAGGGCACGCTGCAGGCCCAGTTGGCCGCCGCGCAGGCGCACCACCTCGCCACGCTGGAGCGGCTCGCCGGGCAGGTCGAGATCAACGTCAAGGCCATGCCCGCCCGCGACGCGCTGGCCGCCCTGGTCACCGGTGAGGCGACCATACGGCGGCTGCGCGACGAGGCTCGCCGACGCCCCGGTTACGAGGCCAACGTGCGGCTGGGCCAGGCCGTCGCCGCCGCCCTGTCCCGCCGGGCGACCGAGGCCGGTCAGCAGGCCCTGCGCGGTCTCGCCTCGATGGCCCGCGCGACGGCGACCGGCCCCGACGTGCAGGGCTGCGCGCTCAACGTGTCGTTCCTCGTGGCCCGTGCGGACACCGACCGTTTCCGCGCCACCGCCGAGCAGTTCGCCGCCGCGCACCAGGAACACGTCGACCTCCACGTCGCCGGGCCGCTCCCCTGCTACAGCTTCGTCGGCACCCGCGCCCCGGCCCTGCCCCTCGCGGTCGGCGGGGGCTGACGATGGGCTTGATCACCGGAGTGCTGCTTCTCCCCCTCGCCCCGGCACGTGGCGTGGTGTGGGTCGCGGAACGGCTCCAGGACGCCGCCGAGCGCGAGCTCTACGACCCGGGCGTGGTGCGCGCGCAACTCGCCGCACTCAACCAGGACCTGGACGAGGGGCACATCACCCTGGCCGAGTTCGAAGCGGATGAGGAGCGGCTGCTCGACCGGCTGTATGCCGCGGGGACCGGCCCGACGCCGACAAACAGAAGGTGACAGGCATGGACGACCAGAGCAAAGTAGCGCTCGCGGCAGCCGTCGTGGGCGGATACGTACTGGGTCGGACCAAGAAGGGCCGACTGGCTCTGAGCGTCGCGACCTACCTGGCGGGGCGGCGGTTCGCACTCGAACCCCGCCAGCTGGCAGCCCAAGGGATGCGCAAGCTCGGCGAGATGCCGCAATTCGCGCAGTTGCAGGACCAGGTCAGGGGCGAGGTGCTCGGCGCCGGCCGCCAGGCCATGACCGCTGCCGCCCAACGCGGCATGAACACGCTGGCGGACGCCATCGGCGACCGCACCGCCCGGCTCACCTCGGCATCGGAGCCGGGATACGGAGACGAAGCCGAGTACGAAGACGAAGGAGAAGTCGGCTACGAGGACGAGGAGGACGTGGACGGCGACTCCGAGGACGAGGAATACGAGGACGAGCCGGAAGAGGCTGAAGAGGAAGAGGAGGAAGCCCCTGCGCCGCCGCGTCCCCGGCGCGGCAGGGCGCCCGCCCCGCCTGCCAAGAAGGCCCAGCAGGCCCCCTCGGCCACGTCGTCGTCCGGAAAGTCGGCGTCTGCGAAGAGAACGGCATCTCCGGCCAAGAAGGCGCCCGCGGGCAAGAAGGCGACCCCCGCCAAGAAGTCGGCCCCGGCGCAGAAGACGGCCGCGAAGAAGTCGGCGCCGGCCAAGAAGACAGCTGCGAAGAAGACGGCCCCGGCCAAGAAGTCGGCCCCCGCCAAGAAGTCGGCACCGCAGAAGTCGACGGCCAAGAAGTCTGCCGCCAAGAAGTCGGCGTCAGCGAAGCGGACCGCGCCCAAGCGCGCCGATCGGCGGAGGTAGCCAGTCATGGCAAGGAACGACAGGGACGAGTCCGAGGCTTCCGAGGAGTCGGGGGTCGGGCGGCTCAAAGAAGAGCTGTCGAAGTTCGCCGGCGCTCAGGTCCAGCACTTGGCCGACAAGGCGGGCGACAAACTCACCGACCTGACGGGCAAGTTGAGCGACGCGGCGGAGAACAGCGGCTCGTTGGCGTCCATCGGCTCGCGGGTGCTCCAAGGCGAGTCGCCGGTGAAGGCGTTCGTCTCGGACAAGGCCAAGGGCGCCAAGGACGCGGTCGTGGACAAGGCGAAGGAGGCCTTCGGTGGTGGCGGCGGCAAAGGCAAGGGCAAGGCCGGTGACAGCAAAGTCATGAACATCATCGAGGTCCTCGATGTGGGTGTGCCGCTGCGTACGGCCTACGACGCCTGGACGCAGTACGACCAGTTCAGCGATTTCACCAAGGGCGTTCGCTCCGTCTCGAAGGGCGACGAGACGGAGAGCGACTGGAAGGTCAAGGTCGGGCCGTCCTCGCGCAGTTTCAAGGCCACGGTCCAGGAGCAGATCCCGGACGACCGCATCGTGTGGAACTCCGAGGGCGCCAAGGGCAGCACGCGCGGCGCCGTCAGCTTCCACGAACTGGCCCCGAACCTGACGCGGATCGTTCTGGTCGTCGAGTACTACCCGTCCGGATTCTTCGAGAAGACGGGCAACCTCTGGCGCGCCCAGGGCCGCCGCATGCGGCTGGACTTCAAGCATTTCCAGCGGTACGTCACGCTCACCGACGAAGAACCGGAGGGCTGGCGCGGCGAGATCCGGGACGGCGAGGTCGTCCTGTCTCATGAGGACGCCGTCGAGCAGGAGGAGCAGGAGGGGCAGGAGGATCAGGAAGGGGCGGAGGACGAGTGGGACGGGGACTACGACAACGCAGCCGACCCGGCCGACTCCGACGACGAAGAGGCCGAGGACGGCGAAGAAGAGCCTGACGAAGAAGAAGGCGAAGAAGAGGGCGAGGAAGAGGACACGGACGAGGACGCGGACGAGCAGGAGGAGCCGCCTCCTGCCAGGCGTCCGGCCCGTAAGCGCCGAGCGGGGGCGTCACGGTGACCGACCTCGACTTCAGGCCGCAGGGACAGCAGGTGGCCGGTCCCACGAGCACCAACCTGGCCGACATCCTCGAACGGGTGCTGGACAAGGGGATCGTCATCGCGGGGGACATCAAGATCGACCTCCTCGACATCGAACTGCTCACCATCCGGCTCCGCCTCTTCGTCGCCTCCGTCGACACCGCGAAGAAGGCGGGCATCGACTGGTGGGAGACCGACCCGGCACTGAGTTCACGGGCGTCGCGCAGCGCGCTTCAGGACGAGAATCGCGAGCTGCGCGAGCGTCTTGAGGCGCTGGAGGCGGACGCTGACGGCAAAGAGGAGGCCGGGCAGTCGTGAAGCACCCCGCCCCCGCCGCGCACGCACAGACGCAGGCACCCGCACCGGACGCGACCGCCACGTACGTCTTCGCCGTGTGTCGCGGTACTCGTGCCATCAACACGGCCGACCTCACCGGTCTGCCGGGCATGCCCGGCGGCGGACAGGTCCGGCTGCTCGCCTCCGGAACGCTGACAGCCGTCGTCCAGACCGTGCCGGCCGCCGACTTCACCGACGAGGTCTGGCAACTGCGGCTGTCGGACCGGCAGGAGATCGAGCGGTACGCGCGCGCTCACCACGAGGCGGTGTCCGCGGCGGCCGCCCGTGGCCCGGCCGTTCCCCTGCCCCTCGCCACCCTGTACCTCGACGACGAGCGGGCCCGCGGTGTCCTCGGCGACGAGGCGGCCCGCTTCCACGGCGCCCTGAAGCGCATCGCGCACCACACGGAGTGGGGCGTGAAGGTGTACCGGCCCCCGGCTCCGCCGGAGCCTGCGGTCTCCGCCGCGGCGGCCCGCCCGGGTCCGCCGGCGCCGGGTGCCGGTCTCGCCTACCTGAACCGCAAGCGCGGCGTCCACGACCGGCGGGAGCGGAGCCGGGAAGAAGCGCTGCAGGTCGCGGAGTCCGTGGACGCGGAGCTGCGCGACCTCGCCGCCGAATCCCGGCGGCTCCGTACACACGGTGCGGCTCTGACAGGTGAGCAGCGGGTGCACGTACTCAATGCCACCTATCTGGTCGCCGCGGACCGGGCGGACGAACTCCGGCGGGCGGTCGGTTCCTTGAGGGAGCGCACGGGTGCGCAGATCGAGCTGTCCGGCCCGTGGGTGCCCTACTCCTTTGTCGGCGGGGTGTAGTGGTGGAGCGAGAAGTGGTGCCCTGGGACAGTCCTGAGCCCTTGAGCGGTCCGTTGGGTGTGCCCCTCGTCGACCTGTTGGACCGGGTGCTGGCGACCGGTGTGGTGGTCAGCGGCGACCTGGTCATCGCCATCGCCGATGTGCCCCTCGTCCGCCTGTCGCTGCACGCGCTGCTGTCCTCGGTGAACGAGCGTGTGCCCGCGCCCTGGGCGGACGGGGGGCCGCTGTGACGGGCTCCCGCGTCGACCTCGACTCCGAGAAGATGGGGCGCGACCTGGTGGCCCTGGTCCTGACGGTGGTCGAGCTGCTGCGGCAGTTGATGGAGCGGCAGGCGATCCGCCGGGTCGAGCAGGGCGGCCTCGACGGCAAGCAGGTCGAAGAGATCGGCACCACCCTCATGCTGCTCGACCAGCGCATGCAGGAACTCTGCGAGCAGCACGGAGTGAATCCGGAGGATCTCAATCTGGATCTCGGGCCGCTCGGCTCGCTCCTCCCCCGCGACTGAGAACCCCGTATCCGGCGGGCGCGGCCGCGCTCGTGTCACTCGAATGGCAGATCACGACCATGGGGCGCAGAGTGAGTGAGGGGACCTCACGGGCGGGCGCCCCCGTCCGTGCCGGCAATTCACTGTGAGGCGGCCATGTCCGACATCGGACTCGGAAGCGGCAGCACGACGACACGTAACGCGGAACAGAGCGGGACGCCCGGCACGCGCGGCACCACCACCATCGCCGACGGTGTCGTGGCCACCATCGCCGGGATAGCGATCCGGGACACGGACGGCGTCCATTCGGTCGGCAGAGGCGCGTCGAAGGCGCTGGGCGCGGTCACCGGCCGCAGGTCCGGCTCCTCGGGCGCAGGACGCCCGGTCAAGGTGGATGCGGACGAGAAGCAGGTCTCGATCGCCGTCGACGTCGAGGTCGAGTACGGAGTGCTGATCCACGAACTCGCCGATCAGATCCGTACGCACGTCACCGACGCGGTCGAGACGATGACCGGGCTCGATGTGACGGAGATCGACATCAATGTCTTCGACGTCCATGTCCCGGACGATGACGATGACGACGGCGGTACCGACGCCGGCGGCGGTGCCGGCGGGTCCCGCCTGCGGTGAGCGTCGCTCCGCCCGGCCGCCCCTGCGGTCGGGCGGAGTCGTCGGTGAGGTCGGGCGGGTCAGGCGGCCTGCCGCTGGTCCTCGGGCGCCCTGTTGGCGTGGTCCCGTACCTGCGCGCAGCTACGGGTGATGAGGCGGGAGACGTGCATCTGGGAGATGCCGACCTTCTCGGCGATCCCGGCCTGGGTCATGTCCTCGAAGTAGCGCAGGTAGAGGATGGCGCGTTCCCGTTCGGGCAGCGCCCTGAGTCCTTCCTTGGCGGCTTCCCGGTCGGCGATGACGTCGTACCCGGTCTCGGTGTGCCCCAGGGTGTCGGCGAGGCTGAGGCCGTCCGCGGCGGTGCCGACCTCCGCATCCAGCGACAGAGAGTTGTAGCTCTCCAGCGCCTCCATCCCGTCCCGTACCTCGTCCGGGGTCAGCCCGGCCCGCGCGGCTATCTCCTCCATGCCCGCCTCGCCGTCGTGACCGGGCTCGTCCATGACGTCGCGGCGCGCGGCGCGGACCTTGTTGCGCAGGTCCTGGACCCGGCGCGGGACCCGCACGTCCCAGGTGTGGTCACGGAAGTGGCGGCGCAGCTCCCCGGTGACGGTCGGCACCGCGTACGACTCGAAGGCGCCCCGCTCCGGGTCGTAACGGTCGATGGCCTTGACGAGGCCCATGGCGGCGACCTGCTTGAGATCGTCCAGGTTCTCGCCCCTGTTGCGGAACTTCGTGGCGAGGCGGTGGGCCATGGGCAGCCACGCCTCCACCAACTCCTGGCACAGGAGGTCGCGTTCGGGTCCGTCGGGAGCGGCGGCGAGGCGGTGGAACGCCTCTGCGGTCTCGGGCGCGTCATCGTGCACTCGGCGGGTGGCCATCAGGAGGTCCTCCTATCGCTGCTTCCGGCAAAAGTGACCGTGAGAAGCGACGGGACCGCATCGAGGCACAGTGCTCCCCACAGCTGCGCCTGTGGTCCCAAGCACTGACACCCGCTTGCCCTGCGGCCCCGGTGACAAACAGTGCTCACGGGCCACGCATGGTGGCGGCCGGCCTGCGCCGGGACCTGGCGACACACGTTCCTCGTGAGGCTGGGATCATGGTGTTCATGGACATCCTCCGCAGGAACAACGTCACGGTGACAGGGAACCCGCAGGGGCGTGCGGTCGTGCTGGCCCACGGCTTCGGCTGTGACCAGAACATGTGGCGGCTGACGGTGCCCGCGCTGGAGCGGGACCACCGTGTGGTGCTGTTCGATTACGTGGGCGCGGGCCGTTCCGACCTGTCCGCGTTCTCGGCCGAGCGCTACGACTCTCTGGACGGCTACGCCCAGGACGTGGTGGAGGTGTGCGACCGGCTCGACCTGCGCGACGCGGTGTTCGTGGGCCATTCGGTCAGCTCGATGATCGGTGTGCTCGCCGCCCGGCAGGTGCCCGAGCGCATCGGGTCCCTGGTGATGATCGCCCCGTCCCCGCGGTACATCGACGACGAGGGTTACCGCGGCGGGTTCAGCCAGGAGGACATCGAGGAGCTCCTCGAGTCCCTGGAGGCGAACTATCTGGGCTGGTCGGCGACGATGGCGCCGGTGATCATGGGCAACCCGGAGCGGCCCGATCTGGGCGACGAGCTCAAGAACAGTTTCTGCGCCACCGACCCCGACATGGCACGGGTCTTCGCACGGACCACGTTCCTCTCGGACACCCGCGACACGTTGCAGGGCATACGGGTGCCGACGCTGATCCTGGACTGTACGCAGGACGCCATCGCTCCCCGCGAAGTCGGCGCCTACGTGCACGGCGCGATTCCCGGTTCGACGCTGGTGACGCTCGACGCGACCGGACACTGCCCGCACCTGTCCGCGCCGGAGGCCACCAACGCGGCGATCACCGAGTTCCTGGCAGGTCTGCGGTGATGAGCTGCACCGGTCCGGGGCCCGATGAGACCGACGGCGGCACGGCCTCGGCCGCGTCGTTCGCCGCGCTCCTGGAGGACAGCACCGAGGACCTGTACGACAACGCGCCCTGCGGGTACCTGTCCACGCTGATGGACGGCACCGTCGTGAAACTCAACGACACCCTGTTGAACTGGCTGGGGCTCGAACGGGAGGCGGTGGTGGGCGAGTTGCGGTTCACGGACCTGCTGCCCGTGGGCGATCGGCTGTACCACGAGACACACTTCGCGCCGCTGCTGCGCATGCAGGGCGAGATCAGCGGGGTCGCCCTCGAACTCAAGCAGGCCGACGGCGGCCGGCTGCCGGTTCTGGTCTCGGCCACGGTCAAGTACGGCAGCACCGGCACGCCCCTGCTGACCCGTATCACCGTCTTCGAAGCCGCCGACCGCCGCTCCTACGAGACGGAGCTGCTGCGCAGCCGCCGGGCCGCAGAGGAGTCCGCGCGGCAGGCCCGCGCCGACCGGACCCGCCTGCAGCAGGCGCTGGCCGTGCTGCAGCAGTCGTTGCTGCCCGCGGCCCTGCCCGTCGTCCCCGGGGTGGAGACGGCCACCTATTACCACGCCGCTTCCCCGGACCGGCTCGGCGGCGACTTCTACGACGTCTTCCCGCTGGACGGCAAGAGCTTCGGCTTCTTCCTCGGGGACGTCTGCGGCAAGGGGCCCGAGGCGGCCGCGGTCACCTCACTGACCCGGTACACGCTGCGGGCCGCCGCCCTGCACGACCCCGACCCCGTGGCCGCTCTGACCACCCTCAACCACGTCCTGAACGAGCGGTATTCGGGCGACGATCCGCGCTTTTGCACCGCCATCTTCGGCGTCCTGGAACCCGAGGCGGACACCGGGCGCGTCACCGTCCGGATCGCCTCCGGCGGCCACCCGCCGGCCCTCGTCCTGCGCACCGGCGGCACGGCCGGCTTCCTGCACACCCCCGGCGGTTTTCTCGTCGGCGCGCTGCCCGACGCCCGCTTCACCACCGCCACCACCACCCTCGCCCCCGGCGACACCCTCCTCCTCTACACCGACGGTGTCATCGAGGCCCGCACCGGCCCCGACCGCTCGTCCCTCTTCGGGGACGAGGCGCTGCGCGCCTTCACCGCCGAGCACGCCGGCACGTCCGCCACCACCGTCATCGCCGCGCTGGCCGACCTGCTGAGTGGGCTGGGTGAGGGCCTCGACGACGACACCGCCCTGCTCGCGCTGGGTGTCCCCGCGTCCGGGACGACCTCCGACACGCCTTCCGATACGACTTCCGCTACGACATTCGGTACGACTTCCGCTACGACGACGAAGAGCACGCCATGACGCCGCTGAAGATCATTGCCGAAGACTGCGCGACCGGGACGGTCCTGAAACTCGTCGGCGGCCTCGACCACGACACCGCCCCCGAGCTGCGTGACGCACTCCCCACCATCGCTCTCGAACCCGGCCGGCTCCTGATCCTGGACCTCGCGGCGATGCCCTTCTGCGACTCCAGCGGCATCAGCGCCCTGCTCGCCGCCCGTAACCACGCCCACTCCGTCGGCGCCGACATCGCCCTCGCCGCGGTCCCCGCCAACACCCTGCGCATCCTGCGCATCGTCGGCCTGGACCAGATCTTCGCCCTCCATCCGGACACCGTGACCGCGTCCCGTCCCCGCGAAGTCGGCTGACGCACGCGAAGAAGGGGTGGGCCCCGCCGTCCCAGGCAGGGCCCACCCCTTTGGCACGTACACCACCGCCCGTGGTGCCGCGCCGCTCATCGGAAGAGATCAGACGGTGCGCATCACCATCGGTACCAACGGCCCTTGCGGCCACCGCTCGCGGCGGGCCGGACCACGAAGCCGAGCAGCCACGTTATCGACCTCCTGGCAACCATGTGCTCCTGACCCGCGCTCACAAACACACAAGCGGTGCGTTACTTTCACGAGTCGAAGGGAATGCGGACGCCCGCCTCGCACCCGGCGTGCGACCGGCATGCGATCCGATCGCCATACCGATGTTTGCCCCGCGCCTGAGCGGCCAGGCGAATACCCAGGACATGATGTCGATGCCAAGGGAGCGTGAGCGGACCATGACCGCCAACGAGAAGGCCAAGGCGAAGACCGAGCAGGTCAAGGGCGCCGCGAAGGAAGCCGCCGGACGCACCGTCGGCAATGAGCGTCTCACCGCCGAAGGCCGTGCCGAGCAGATGAAGGGTGACGCACGTCAGGCCAAGGAGAAGACCAAGGACATCGGCAAGCACTGATCTCGCGCACCACACCACACCACACCACACCACGATGTAGGGGCGGCCTCTTTGAGGGGCCGCCCCTACATCGCTCACCGCCCCAGTCGCCGTTGTGCGTCGAATCGAAGCAGCACCCGCACGACACGCCATACCGCGGCGACCGCGGCAAGCACCGCTCCCGCCACCAGGAAGCCCTTCCGCAGCGGTGCGGAGACGCCGACCAGGAGGGCGGGCACCAGGACCACGCCGAACACGAGCGCGGCCAGCGCTCCGGCCGTCACCAGCGCGAACATGATCTCCACCGTCATCGCGTCTTTCTCTCCGCGCGATTCCCGCCCCTGGTCCATGCCGCAAGTCGTATCAAGAAAGCGCCGGTTCTGTGGTCTCCGTGGTCAGAAGTACCGCGTGAACGGAGTCGGATCGACGGCGAACAATCCGTGGAAAGGGCTGTCCAGTTGGTAGATGAGGAGCACGGTGAAGGTGATGAGGCCGGACAGGCCCATCACCATCACGACGTGCGTGAAGCTGCGTTGAACACCGAACATGAACATGAAGGCGATGGTGAGTACGCCGCCGACGATCAGGCCGAACCAGATCGCCGGTGACAACCGCTCCGCGGAGTCGGCCTCGCGGCCGCGCCGTGCCTCGTCCAGGGTGCTCAGCTGCCCCAACGTCTCCTGGCCCGTGGCCTGTTGGGCCGGTGTGGCGTCCGCAGGGACCTGACTCGTCGCACGCACCTCGTCCAGCAGACGCCAGCCGGCCGGGCCCAGCGGGGCGCGCTCGGCCATGGCGGGCCACTCCGTGTCCGTGACGTGCCGGATGTACGTGTCGATCTCGCCGCGCATCCGGTCGGCCTGCGCGGCGGGGAGGCCCGCGGCGAGCAGATGGATCTGGTGCGCGGCACTGGCCTCGGCGGCGACGTGGTCCTCGGCGCCGGAGTGGGTGTCCCAGACCGACACCAGGGCGAGGCCGAGGACGAGGGCGTACAGGACACCGACCATCATGGAGATGTACTCGGCGACGTCCTCGCGGGGCTCTTCGTCGGGACCCAGTGGCCAGAAGCGGTGTTTGAGCAGGACGACCGCTCCGGCGAGCAGGGCGACGCCCAGGACGACGGCGAGGCTTTCGATCATCGGCGGGTCCCGTTTCGTGGTGGCACGGTCAGAGTCTGCGGGAGCCGAACACGGCGGCCGCGATGGCTGCGGGCAGCAGGATCAGGAAGAGCGCCGCCAGGATGCCCAGGCTCGTGGGGGTGTGGTCCGCCCGGACGAAGCGCCTGAGCAGCGTGTGCTGCGACCGGGCCTCCTTCGGTACCGCCGCAGGAGGTACCGACGATGCCGCCGCGGTCGGCGGGACCACTGCCGGAGCCCGGCCCTTCGCCTTCCCCGGAGGTACGGCCGGGGCGGGTGGCGCGACGCCGGGAGCCGCACCCTCGGGCGCGGCGGGGCCGGGCGGCGCGACGCCGGGGGCCGCGCCGCCCGGCACCGCGACGCCCGGGACCCCGATACCCGGTACCGCCGCGTTGCCCGGTGCCGCGATGCCCGGCGGAGGCGGCGCCGGGGGGAAGAACGCCGCGGCGAAGGGAGGCACGGCGGCCGGTCGTTCGACGCGCGGCGGCCGCTGCTGGTGGGCAACGGGCGACAGCGGCCGATGCGTCACGGGAGAGAGGGGTGCGGGGGCGCGCAGCGTGAAGTGCGCCGAGGCCCGTGCGGTGAGGAGCGGGGGCGCCACCGGCCCGCCGTGCGGATCGAGGGTGCGGAGCAGGTCGCTGCCGTCGGCCCGCCCCCGGCTGACGTACGTGCCCGGGGTGCGCCGCACCTCGGCGGTGCACGCCGCTCGCGCCCCGGCGGGGAGGTGGGCGACGACCGGCTGCCCGCCCGCGCAGGCGATCCGGTCCGGCGCCAGCACGGGGTCCGTGACCCGGACGCCGTGGACGGGCCGGTTGCCGTTGTTGACCAGGAGGTAGCGGACCAGCGCCCGGTCGGGGCCGATCACGCGCGCCGACTCCGTCAGGGCCAGGGCGGCGCCGACCCCGGCGTATCCGGACCGCGCGCTCGCCTGCACGGAGGCGCGCACCAGGTGCAGTTGTCCGACGGCCCTGACCTCGCCGATCCAGGCACCGGGGCGCGCGGTTCCGGTGGCCGTGCAGCGCGCCGAGTGCAGGCCGGTCAGCAACGGCAGCCGGTCCCGCCCACCGGGGCAGTGGATCGCGGCGCCCGGCATCGCGGGGTCGCGCACCCGGACCTCGTGCAGATCGGCGCCGCTGTGGTTGACGAGACGGTACGACTTGACGACGGCGGCGCCGGTCCGGATGCCGGGGTGCAGGGCGCCCAGGCCCGGTCGGGTGTTCACCGTGACCTCGAGGGTGAGTCCGTGCGGCCCTGCGCCGTCGGCGACGGAGGGCCCGGCGGCCGACCAGCACCCCGTGGCCAGGAGAAGGCCGACCAACAACCACCGTGCCGATCGTGCCGGTCGCGTCGCCCTCGGGCCTTCTCGTCCGATGATCACACCGGAATGCTGTGCACGGACCGGCCCTCGCGGTCGCACCCGGCGCGCGTACACGCTCGGTGATTCACCCGAGCGGCCGCAACGGCTCTGCCGACCGGCGCGGCGGCGGTTCTACTGCTGGGAGTGACAGGTCCGGCGTCGTGCGTCCCCGCGCGGTGCGGCCGGGACACCAGGGATGAGGTGGCGGGGATGACAGCCGGGACAGCCGATGCCGTCGGCGAGCGGACGCCCGTACCGCAGACACCGTCGGCGCAGCAGGCACTGGCACCGCAACAGCCGGTCAGGACCGATGCCCAGCTGCTGATCGCGGCCTCGGTGCTGCTCGCGGACGCGGCGATCGCGGCACGAAGGACCGGCGCCGAACTGACCGCGGCAGGCGGCAGCTGGCGGGTCGGCCTGCAGGCACTGCGGCGCCCCGGCTGGGCCTTCGGCACCGCGCTGTCGGCGGCCCGCGCGATGACGAACCCCGCCGGGCTCGGCATCGCCGCCAACGGCGGCCTGGTCGGGGAGACCGTCCGGTCCCTGGGTGCGGCGACGCGTCGGCGGCCCGCCTGTGTGGCGATGGCCGTGGACGCCTTCGCGCTGCGCATCGAGGCCGCCGCCCGTGAACATCCGAACCTCGCGGCCCCGCTCGCCAAGCGGCTCACGGACGCCGTGGTCGCCGGCCGCAGGATCGAAGTGGTGCGCGCCGCGCGGGAGTTGGTGGATCTGCTCGGCGTCACCCGCACCCTGACCACGTTCAGCCCCGTGATCATGGAGCTGCTCGCGCTGGCCGGGCTGCTCGACGAGAACCCGACCAACGACAGCTTCGCCTGGGTCACCCTGGCCGGCGGCGTGCCCACCACCGACCCGCTGCTCGGCCTGCCCGCGGCCCTGATCCGGCACCTCAACCCGGGCGCGGGGCGCGCCGAGCGCTGCGAGGCCGACGCGATGCTGACCCGCGTGCTGGCCCGCTCCGGCAACGACATCGTCCGCTACATCGACGACATCTCCGCCCTGGGCAACCACGGGCTCGCCCTGTTGCGGAGCATCTCCTGCGCGGACGGCACGCTGCGGCACGTCCTGCTGCTGCCGGGCACCAGTTTCGGACGGCTGAGCAACAGCACCCCGCAGGACCTCGTCGGCGCGTTCGACGCGCTGCTGCGCACCGACACCACGTACAGCCGGTCCGCGAAGCAGATGCTGCTGCGCGCCGGTGTGCCCGAGGGCGCGGAGCTGATGATCGTCGGTCACAGCCTCGGCGGCATCACCGCCATGAACCTGGCGTGCGACCTCGACTTCGTGTCCACGTACCGGCTGACCCATGTGGTCACCGTCGGCTCCCCCATCGACACCAAACGGCCCGCCGACCCCACCACCCGGGTCATCAGCCTCGTCAACCAGCACGACGTCATCCCGGGCCTCGACGGGCGCGGGCCGGCCTCGGCGAACGACATCCCCGACAGCTGGATCGAGCTCTCCTGGCTTGACGAGACGTACGACTACCCGCTCTCCCACGCCCCGCAGGCGTACGCCGACACCCTGCGCAGCGGCGACGTCCCGCACCGAGCCCGCGTCAACGAGCTCATCACCCGCTACGACGGCGAGATCGTCGGCAACCAGCCCTATCTGCTGCGCGACAAGTGACGCCGCCAGCCAGCAACCTCCGAGGGAGACCGGCGATGAACGCCCCTGACACCACGACCGCTCCGCGCCGCCCCGCGACGGCCTGGCCCCTGGAGAACGCGCTGATCAGCGCCGCGCTGGCGGCCCAGCGTGTTTCCTGGATCGACGCGCCGGCCCGCGCCTTCGGCCTCACACCGTTCACCCGGCAGAGCCTGACCCGGCAGGTCCTGGCGCAGCTGCGCCGCACCGCGTCCGGCCGGCCGACCCGGCTGCGCACCGCGTTCGGCACCTTCCTGATGCCGTTGACCGCCGACGACGCGACGAGCCTGGTCGGTGTCGCCGACGAGGCCGGCGCCCGGGGCACCGTCACCGCCCTCACCGCCGAGGGCCGCCGGCTGCGGCTGACCCCGCACACGGCGATGCCCGTCATTCCCGGCGCGGTACGTGACCGCGTGCGGGCGGCCGCCGACGAGGAGGCCGCGGAGATCTACGCCGCGCGCCGCACCGACGACAGCCTCGCCCGCGCCGACTGGTGCGCGCTCGCCACCCGCCTCGCGCGGCGGATCGTCCTCGGGGACGGCGCCGCCGACGACAGTCTCGTCAGCGCCATCCTCGAAGCCGCCGCGCGGGCCGAGGACAGCACCGAGTACGCCGCCCGCGCCGCCGCACTGCGCCGCCGCCTCGACCCGTACGTCCATGCCGACTCCCCCGACGGACTCGTCGCCGCCGACGTCGCCGCCGACGCCAGGGACGCCGTCGTCGAGCACGCGCTGGAGACCGTCACCCGGGCCCTCACCGACACGGCGGCCCAGGCGCTGGCGCTGGTGACGGTGCAGCCGCTGATGCCCGCCACCGACCGCACCGAGCGGGCCGTGCACGAGGCCCTGCGCCGCTACCCGCCGCTGGCCGCCACGGTGCACGAGGTCCACGCCCCCTTCGCATGGGACGACCTGGCCGTGGAGGCGGGCACCGAGATCCTGTGCGCGACCGCCTGGCTGCGCGACCTCGACGAGGCACAGGGCCATGACAGCCACGACCCGTCCGCGGCGCTGTGCGCGGCGCCCGCACCGTGCGCCGCGGCCGAACTCGGCGTCCTCGCCGCCACCGAACTGGTCCGCGCCCTCACCCGGCTCGCCGAGCCGGTCGTTCTGGCCCCGCGGCTGACCGCCGACTCGCTGCCGGCCGAGTTGCCCGTCGCGTCCCTGCGCATCGCCCTCGCGGACGCCGAGCACGGGCCGCGCGACACCGACACACGGCCCGTGGCCGACGGCTACCTGCCGCCCGCCGTCGGGCAGAGCCCCGCCCATTACGCCACGTTCGCCGCGGCCGGTGCCCGCAGCCTGGAGGAGCACGCCAGGAAACTCGCCGACTGCGCACGGCAGTCCGGCTGGAACCACGACGCGTTCGGCGAGCAGTGCCGGATGACGCTGCTCGCCCACGCCAAGCGCTGTGCCCGCGCGGCCTCGGACGCCCGCCGGGCCGCCGACTGGCTGGCCAACTGAGCTTGTCCTACCAGAACGGGCTCGTCCGGCGGCGCCGGTCCCGGTCGACCATGCCCTGGACGGTGATCCAGACCTCGTCGCACAGTCGCCGCGCCGCGGCCGAGCGGGCGGTGAAGGTCTCGGCGCGGGCCGGGGCGGGGACCGGTTCGCCGATGCTGATCCGCCACTTCGCCGGCAGCGGCAGCAGCGTCGTGAGGGGGAAGTACGGGAGGTCGAACCGGCGGGCCAGCGCCCGGATCTCACCGAGCTTCGGGTACGTCTCCTCGGCGCCCACGATCGACACGGGTACCACCGGCACACCGGTCTGCACCGCGGTGGCCGCGAAGCCGGGGCTGAAGGGCCGCATCCGGTAGCGCTGCGAGAACGGCTTCCCGACCCCGTCGAGTCCCTCGGGGAACACGGCGACGAGATGCCCGGCCTCCAGCCGCTCCCGGCCCAGGGTCGGATCATCGGTGAAAGCGTCGTGCCGACGGGCGTACGAGGCGAGGGGCGGGCACCGGAAGACCAGCGCCGAGGCATAGAGGTGCACCGGGCGGCTCAACTCCCGGTGCAGGAGCTTGTGCAGGACGAAGGCGTCGAGCCCCCACGCGCCGGAGTGGTTGGCGACCACGAGCGCGGGCCCGGTCCGCGGCACGTTCTCCAGGCCCGCCACCTCTACGCGGAAGTATTCGTCGGCCAACCAGCCCAGCAGGCCGTCCAGCAGATCGGTGCCGACTTCGTCCAGCGGTCTCGCGTTCGCTTGTGTCACGAGATCCCACTTTCAGCTGAAAATGAGCCACCGCAAGCCTAAAGATGCCATTGAGGTGGTCTCTCTCACTAGCGCCCGAATTCCGGGAGCGTTCAGGGAAAGGCCCGCCATGAGTACCTCTGCGTCACCCGCGACCACGGATCTGATCACCGGCCTGCTCGTCGGCAAGTTCGAGGTGGACCCGGCCGTCGTCCGGGCCGATGCCCGCATGACCGACCTGCTCGCCGACTCGCTGATGATCGTCGAGATGGCCATCACGCTCCAGGACGAACTGGGCGTCAGCGCCACCGAGGACGAGCTGAGCGAGCTCACCTTCGCCGAGTTCTCCGCCCGCGTCGACGCGCGCCGCGCCGGATGAGGCGGGACACCAGCGTCGCGGTGACCGGCCTCGGCCTGGTCACCGCGGCAGGCCCGGACACCGAGAGCACCTGGGCCGCGGTCCGTGACGGCCGCGCGACGGCCCGCCCCGACCCCGAACTGCGGGACCTGCCCGTCTCGCTGAGCTGCCGCGTCGACGCCGTGGAGGAGCTGCGCCCACGGCTGCCCGGCGCCGCGCACCTCGATCCCGGCGCCCGCATGGGCCTGGCCGCCGTCGCCCAGGCCCTGGACGCGGCCAAGCTCGACCCCACCGCGTGGGACCCGACCCGCGTCGCCGTGGTCACCGGGTGCTCCGTGGGCGGGGAGAACACGCTGCGGGCTGCCGCGTCACGCCTTGCCACCGACGGCCCGAGGAGCGTCTCCCCCTACTTCCTGACCGGCTATATGTCCAACATGGTGTGTGCCGCCATCGCCCTGCACCTCGGTGTGACCGGGCCGGCCCTGAACGTCGCGACCGCGTGCGCCTCGGGGACCACCGCGATCGGTACGGCCCGCGATCTGCTCGCCTCGGGACAGTGCGACATCGCCGTGGTCTGCGGCGCCGACGCTGCCGTCACCCCCCTCATCGTGACGGGCTTCGCCCAGCTGCGCGCACTCTCCGACCAGCGCTCCCGCCCGTTCGACGCGGCCCGCGACGGCTTCGTCATCGCCGAGGGCGCGGGCGCCCTGGTCCTGGAGCGGCCCGAGTACGCGGCCGCCCGCTCGGCCCCCCGCCTCGCCCGGCTCATCGGCTACGGGGCGAGCACCGACGCCCACCACCTGGTGGCCCCGCACCCCGAGGGGCGCCACGCGGAGCGGGCCCTGCGCGCGGCGCTCGCCGAGGCGGGGGTCTCCCCGGGCGACGTCGACCACGTCAACGCGCACGGCACGTCCACCCCGCGTGGCGACGCGATGGAGGCGGCGGTCCTGGCCCGCGTCTTCCCGCACCGGCCGCCGGTCACCTCCGCCAAGGGCGCGCTGGGCCACACGCTCGGCGCGGCCGGCACGATCGAGGCCGCGCTGACGATCCTGGCGCTCCGCGCGGACCTGGTCCCGCCCACGGCCGGGCTGACCGACCCCGACCCGGCCCTCGACATCGACGCGGTCTCCGGCACCGCCCGGCCCGTCCCCTCGACCGTGGCCGTCAGCAACTCCTTCGGCTTCGGCGGCCACAACGCGGTGGTGGTCCTGGCCCGCGACTGAGCCCCGGGATCGGAGGCTCGTCGAGCTGCCCCCGGCTGTCAGTGACCTGAAAAACAGCAGTCACCACACATGCCACCGGTCGGCGCGCGGTAGAGGAGGCAGCAGCTGCGCCGCCGGAACGTCAGATCCGGGCCCGAGATGGTGCCCGTCCCCGCGAGGCGTCCCGTACCGAGCAGATCGCGGGTGAGGGGGACCAGTACCGGGCGCACCTCGGGGCGGGCCCTCAGCAGCACGGCCGCGGACCCGACGAGCGCGGACGCGACGTTCCCGTCCAGGAGGCGCGGCGCGACTTTCACGCTCAGCGTCCTCTCCAGCACCGCGAGGGGCGCCGCCAGTTGTTCGTACACCGCGTCGGCCAGGCGCGGCGGCGGGTCGACCGGGCGCCCTTCGAGAGGTTCCCGCAGCCGTACCGCCGAGCTGTCGTCGAGCCACTCCAGGCCGCTCAGGTCGGGCACGATCCCATGCAGCACCGCGCATGCCAGCAGCGGTGACCACAGACGGGCCGAGAGCCCCAGGTGTGCGATGGACGTGCCGACGCGCGCCTCGCCCGTCGCGAAACGGCGGTTCACCTCGCGGGCCCGCTCGGCGAAGCCGTCCGCGAACGCCGCGGCCGTCCCCTTCCCGGCCATGCCGACCACGGTGGGCAGGACGAAGAACCCGCCGAGACCGGCCACGTCCCGGAGCGCGTCACGCACCGCCGCAGGAGTCGGCCTCACTCGGTTCTCCCTCGCGGAAAACCCCTCACGAGGCCGTGACACGCCGGGGAGAAGTGATGACGTACAGGTCGAGGATCGCGGGCATCGGCGCCACTCCGGGGCCGCCCGCCCGCACCCAGGTGACGATGTCCTCGGTCGCGTCGGGGTCGTTGACGAGGCCGAGCCACACGGGCCGTGCTCCGCCGGCGCGTCCCGCGGCCGACGGCTGCACCACAACGACGTTCGCCTGCTCGCACACGTCCAGGCACTCGGTGACCCGTACGGGGACCGCGGACCGCAACCGCGCCGTCTGCGCCGCGTGGTCGCCCGGCACCTTCACCGTGCCGCAGCAGCAGTCCCGGCACACCACCACCCGGCTCGGGGTCCCTGCCACCGCGTCCTCCCCCGGCGCAGCACCCGTCGGCATTCCTGCCATGCCCCACTCCCTCTCACCGGGGAGATCCGCCCCGGTACGCGTTGAGGAGGCGACAGCGTGAGTCTCCTGGCTCTCGGTTCACCGCCGGCCCCGGCCGATCCGCCCGCGGTCGCGGACAGTGGCCTGTCGGGATCGACGCACCGATCACAGTGGCGGGACCGCGCCGGAATCACACCGGCTTCCTCTGTCCGCCATCGCCCAAATCGTCGGCCATCCTCTCACGCGCTTCCGATCGAGCACGGCCCGCCGGGACATCGCGGCCGCAGCCTGGCGTGCGCGTCTTCGCTGTCAGGCGGGGCCGGCCGTTCTCGACGCAGGCGGGCACGGGCCCGTGCCAACGCGCCCACCGGCTTACCTCACCGATCAGGCCCCGCCGGGTGCTCCGCACGCGGCCTGCGCAGATACTGACGTGGGACGCATCAGTTGCCCACGTCACATGGAGGTACCCGTGAAAATGTTGATCAATGTGGCCGAGACCGTCGTCGCCGACGCCCTGCGCGGGATGGCCGCCGCCCACCCCGAGTTGACCGTCGACGTCGACAACCGGGTGATCCTGCGCCGGGACGCGCCGGTTGCCGGGAAGGTGGCGCTGGTGTCGGGCGGCGGCTCCGGGCACGAGCCGCTGCACGGGGGTTTCGTGGGGCCGGGGATGCTGTCCGCGGCCTGTCCCGGTGAGGTGTTCACCTCGCCGGTGCCCGATCAGATGGTGCGGGCCGCCGCCGCGGTGGACAGCGGGGCGGGCGTGTTGTTCATCGTGAAGAACTACACCGGTGACGTGCTCAACTTCGACATGGCCGCCGAACTCGCCGAGGACGAGGGCATCCAGGTCGCCAAGGTACTGGTGAACGACGATGTCGCGGTGGTCGACAGCCTGTACACGGCCGGACGGCGCGGGACCGGCGCGACGCTCTTCGTGGAGAAGATCGCGGGGGCCGCGGCCGAGGAGGGGCAGCCGCTGGAGCGGGTCGAAGCGCTCGCCCGGCAGGTCAATGAGAGCGCGCGCAGTTTCGGGGTGGCGCTGAGCGCGTGCAGCACGCCCGCGAAGGGGTCGCCGACCTTCGATCTGCCCCCTGGTGAGCTGGAGTTGGGCATCGGCATCCACGGCGAGCCGGGCCGCGAGCGGCGTCCGATGATGACATCGAGGGAGATCGCCGATTTCGCCGTCGACGCCGTCCTGGAAGACCTGAACCCGACAAGTCCCGTACTCGCCCTGGTCAATGGGATGGGAGCGACCCCCCTGCTGGAGCTGTACGGGTTCAACGCCGAGGTGCAGCGGGTGCTCGGTGAGCGCGGGGTGCCCGTCGCCCGCACCCTCGTCGGCAACTACGTGACGTCCCTCGACATGGCCGGTGCGTCTGTCACGCTGTGCCAGGTGGACGAGGAGCTGCTGCGCCTGTGGGACGCGCCGGTCAGTACGGCCGGTCTCCGCTGGGGCATGTGACGGACGGCGCCCCCGTGCCCCTCGTCAACGTATCTACCACGCAAGGAGATCATGTGCTCGACGCCGACTTCTTCCGACGCTGGATGGCGGCGACCGCGGCTGCGGTGGACCGCGAGGCCGCCCGGCTCACCGAACTCGACTCGCCGATCGGCGACGCCGACCACGGCAGCAATCTGCAGCGCGGTTTCACCGCGGTGCGGGCCACCCTCGACAAGGACGCGCCCGAGACACCGGGGACCGTACTCACGCTCGCCGGACGGCAGTTGATCTCGACGGTGGGCGGCGCGTCGGGGCCGTTGTACGGGACGTTGCTGCGGCGCACCGGCAAAGCGCTGGGCGATGCCGCGCAGGTGAGCGAAGCGGAGCTGGCGCAGGCGCTGCGCGTCGGGGTGGACGCCGTGGCCACGCTCGGCGGGGCCGCGCCCGGTGACAAGACGATGCTGGACGCGCTGATCCCGGCGGTGGACGCGCTGGACGGCGGGGACTTCGCCGCGGCGCGGTCCGCGGCGGAGCACGGCGCGGAGGCGACGACCCCGCTCCAGGCCCGCAAGGGCCGGGCCAGTTATCTGGGTGAGCGCAGCATCGGGCACCAGGATCCCGGCGCCACGTCGTCGGCGCTGCTGATCGGCGCGCTGGCCGAGGCCGCGGAGGGCACCTCGTGACCGCCCCCGACAAGGCGGTCGGCGTCGTGCTCGTGTCGCACAGCCGGGACGTCGCCGAATCCGTGGCGCGACTCGCCGCCGGGCTCGCCGGAGGCGGAGCCACCGCTCCCGTGGCCGCGGCGGGCGGCACGGAGGACGGCGGCTTCGGTACGAGTGCGGAGCGGATCTCGGCGGCTGCCGCGGAGGTCGATCGCGGCTCGGGCGTCGCGGTCCTGGTCGACCTCGGCAGTGCGGTCCTGACCGTGAAGGCGCTGCTCGCCGAGGGCGACGAACTCCCCGACGGCACACGCCTGGTGGACGCCCCGTTCCTGGAGGGCGCGGTCGCCGCCGTGGTCTCCGCCTCGGCGGGGGCGGACCTGGACGCGGTCGTGGCAGCGGCGTCGGAGGCGTACACGTACCACAAGGAGTGAGAGCCGGCCCCTGAGAGCCTGTCTTTGAACGGCTCGGCGGTCAGTCGGCGCGGCGGAGGAGTTTGCGCGCCGCCGTCCGACCGGCCTCGGCGGCCGCCCGGTGGCTCTCGATGGGGCGGGCGGTCGCGCCGGGGAAGAGGATGTACGTCACCTCACCGGCGGCGCCGCCGCGCACCGGGTCCGGATCGATGCCGAGGCCGCGCGCGGCGGCGTACGACGCCTCGCCGATCAGGCCGCTCGGCCCGCTGTCACCCACGACGGCGTACAGGACCTTGTTCCGGTGGACGAGCGCCGCGACGGTGCCGCCGCGGATGCCGGAGCGGGCCGGGCTCCAGATGCGGCTCGCGCCGGGCACGACGACGTACGGCAGCCGTTCCGCGCTCAACTGCCGCCCGTCGGACTGCTGGTGGGCCGTCGCGTGCTGGTAGACCGGGTCGGTGCGGCGGTTGCAGTGCCGCCCCGCGCGGCCGTCGCAGTCGACGTCGAGGTCGGCCTTCCAGTGCACGGCACCGTGCTGGGCGCAGACCGGGATGGACGCGGGGGCGCCCTCGTCGGTGCGGTAGCGGCCGTGGGAGATCTGGCGGCAGCCGCGTACCGCGGCGAGCAGTTCAGCGGCTCGGACCTCTCTTTTCCGCTGGGAGTGCCTGGAGGGCCTGGAGAGTCGCGAGAGCCTGGAGGGCACGGAGGTCTCGGCGGACACGGAGGCCACCGTGGTCGTGGCCTGCGCCTGGATGTCACTCGGTCGGGCGTCCGCCGCGGGCAGCGCGGCGGGGGCGAGGAGGGCCGCGCCACAGGCGGTGGCGAGCGTCAGGATGCGGGAGTGCACAGCGAGATGCCTTTGCTCGAGGACGGGGGCGGCCGGGGCGGCGGCCGTCGGGACGGCGGACGGACATAAGCGCCCCATCTGTGCCCCTTGTGCGGCGATCTCTACCAGTGGAGGCGGGCAGGCCCGCCCGCCCTCTTGATGAGGACCCGTCATTCGTGCCATACAGGTCTGTACCAATTCGGGTCCATCTGGTTCGAGCGGAAGGCACGCCCGTGAGACGCGTCCCCCTACGCACTCTGCTCCCCCGCGCGGCCTGCGCCGTCGCGCTGCTGACGGCCCTGACCGGCTGCGGCCCCTTCTCGGACGGCGACGATTCGGACAGCGGACCGGCCCTGTCCGAACCGGTCGGTGTCACCGCGCAAGCGGGCAGCGCCACGTCCGTGCACATCATGTGGAACCGGCCGGTGAGCACCACGGACGTCACGGGCTACGAGGTGTACCGGGGTTCGGTGCGCGTCAAGGAACTGACCGCCCAGCAGCACATGGTGGACGTCACCGGCCTGCGGGCGACATCCCGTTACGTGTTCACGGTCCGAGCCCGCGGCAAGGACGGCTCCCTCGGGCCCGCGAGCCGCCGCGTCACCGTCACCACCCCGGCCGCCGTCGCCGCGGACCGCTCCGCGCCGGACCGGCCCAGCGGACTGCGCGGGCACGTGGACGGCGGCCGCGCGGTGTCCCTGACATGGCGGAAGGCATCCGATGACAAGGGCGTCGTCTCGTACGACATCTACCAGGGCACCACAAAGATCCACAGCGTCGCCGGTACGCAGACGCGGGCACTGCTGACCGGGCTGCGGCCGGGCACCGCCTACAAGTTCAGCGTGCGGGCGCGCGACGCCGCCGACAACGTCTCCGCCGCCGGAGAGACCGTGCGGCTGACCACCGCGCAGGGCAAGGACGAGGGGCCGGGGACCGCGCCCAGCGGCTTCCGGGCCACGGCGCGCGGTGCGGACGGCGCGTACTACATCGATCTCGCGTGGACACCGCCGGACACCGGGGGCGAGGTGCCGGCGTACCAGGTGTTCCTGGACGGGCGGCAGGCGACGACCGTGATGTGGGGGGACAGCGCACCCTCCGACGCGGCGAAGTACAGCTTCTACATCGGCGAGGACGCGGGCGCCAGGCACCGGGTGAAGATCCGGGCGCAGCTGCCGGACGGGACGTGGGGCGCCTTCTCGCCGGAACGCGCGGTGACCACGGGGAGTTAGGGGGAGGCGGGGCGGGCCAGGGGGCCGGACGATGGAACCCGTCACCTGCCCGGCCGCGGTCCGCATGCGCGCGCTGTCGTGCGCACGTTGAGTGAGCGTCAGGCAGCACGGGCTTTGCCTACTCGGGCGGGGCACGGGACGTACCGCCTCCCGTGCCGCCGGAGAGCAGACATCATGCGCACCGCTTCACTTCTCGCTCGCTGCGGTCTCACCGTCGCAGCCGCGGCCTCGCTTCCGCTGACCCTCGCCGCGCCCGCCGCGTTCGCCTGGGACAACCTCGACGTCACGGCCAGCGGCTCCACGGTGACGGCCACCACGACCGCCTGCCCGAAGGGCGGCAACGCCTCGCTCCTGACGGCAGGACAGGCGAACTTCGCCCAGGGCAGACAGACACCACTCAACTCCGGCAGCGCCAGCTGGCAGGGGATCGGCTCGGGCTCCTACCAGGTGTTGGTCGCCTGCGCCGACGGGTCCACGGTGGGCCCGGCGTCCGTGACCGTCACCGCGGGCTCGACCATCTCCGCGACGTCCAGCCCCCTCGGCGGTGTCCGGGGCGGGCTCGGTGGCGCGGCGGAGGACTTCGGCACGCTCACGCTCGCCGCGGGCGGCACGCTGGTCGCCGCGGCCGTGGTGGGCGGCGCCTGGTACCTGCGGCGCCGTTCGACCGGTCAGCGCACCTGACCGCTCCCCACCCCGCACGACGGCCGCCGCCCGGTTCCGGGCGGCGGCCGTCACACGTGTGAGGCCCTCTTGTGGGCGCGGCGCGCCCCGGCTTACCGTCCCGGGAGCCGTGTGATCGTCCGCCAACATCCGTGGGGGCTAGGTGAGTTCAGATCCGGTGGGGGTCGCCGTCGTCGGGGCGGGTGTGATCAGCAAGGAGTACCTGCGCACTCTGTCCGGTTTCCCGGACGTACGTGTTCTCGCCGTCGCCGATCTCGATGTACGCCGCGCCGAGGCCGCGGCACGCGCCCATGACGTCCCGTTCGCCGGGGACGTGGACACGGTGCTGGCCGTGCCGGAGGTCGAGCTCGTGGTGAACCTGACGGTGCCGGTGGCGCACGTCGAGGTGGCCGGGGCGGCACTGCGCGCGGGCAAGCACGTGTACGGCGAGAAGCCGATCGCGCTGCTGCCGGGCGAGGCCGAGAAGCTGCTCGACGAGGCGGCCGAGCGGGGGCTGCTGGTGGGCAGCGCGCCGGACACGTTCCTCGGTGCGGGCCTGCAGTCCGCCATACGGGCTGTCGCCGCCGGGCACATCGGGGCGCCGGTCGCGGCGTCGACGGCGGTACGCAGCCTCGGCCCCGAGGGCTGGCATCCGGACCCGGCGTTCTTCTACCAGCCGGGCGCGGGCCCGCTGTTCGACCTCGGCCCGTACCACCTCACGGCGCTGGTGGCGCTCTTCGGCGGCGTGGAGCGGGTCGCGGCGTCGGTGCGGCGGGCCCGCGAGGACCGGGTGGCCGGGGCGGGCCCGGCGGCCGGGCAGTCCTTCCCCGTCGCCGTCCCGACCCATGTCTCGGCGCTGCTCGACTTCGCCTCGGGGCCGACGGCGACGTCCGTGTTCAGCTGGGACTCGGCGCGGCCGCACATCGGCTTCGAGGTCATCGGCGCGGAGGGCACGCTGTCGGTGCCCGATCCCAACACGTTCGGCGGCCCGCTGCTGCTGCGCCCCAACGGCGCGTCCGACTGGACCGAGCTTCCCGTACGCGGACGCACGGACGGCCGTGGCCTCGGCGTCGTCGACCTGGCCCGCGCGATCCGGGCGGGGTCCGCTCCGCGGGCTTCGGGGGCGCTGGCTCTGCATGTGCTGCGTGTGATGGCGGCGGTGACGGATTCCGCTGCCCGGGGGGAGTTCACGCGGGTGGCTGCCCCGGTGGGGGCGCCGACGCCGCTGCCTGTCGACTGGGATCCCACCAGTCCTGGCCTGTAAGGGTGCGGGCGGGCCTCGGGGCTCCGCCCCGGACCCCGCTCCTCAATCGCCGGAGGGGCTTGAGGAACCGGAGGGGCTTGAGGAACCGGAGGGGCCTGAGGAAGCGGACGGGCCTGAGGAAGCGGAGGGGCCTGAGGGACCGGAGGGGCTTGCTTCGAGCTCGGTCAGCGTTCGCTCCAGCCACTCCACCCAGAACGTCTCCAGGTCGATCCCGGCCCGCAGCACCGCATGCTGCAAGCGGTCCGGCACCGTGTCCTTCTCCGGCGGGAAGTCGCGCTTCTCGATGTCCCGGTAGGTCTCCAACTGCAGCCGGTGCAGGTCGAGATGGCGGCGCAACTCGGTGTCGATGCCGTCCGTGCCGACCACCGCGGCGGAGCGCAGCCGCAGCAGCAGCGGGTCCCGCAGCGTGCGCGGGTCCTGCGGTGCGGCCGTCCACCGGGCCAGCTCGGCGCCGCCCTCCGGCAGGACCTCGTACTCCTTCTTCTGACCGCGCGCCGGCACCGTGGCGGGCAGCGCGCGGATCATTCCGTCGCGCTCCAGTTTGCCCAGCTCCCGGTAGATCTGCTGGTGCGTGGCCGACCAGAAGTAGCCGAACGACCTGTCGAAGCGGCGGGTCAGTTCGAGCCCCGACGACGGCTTCTCCAGGAGGGCCGTGAGGATCGCGTGCGGCAGTGACATGACGCCAGGGTAGGTGAGGGTGGTCACGCGGCCGGCGGGCCCGGCCACGTGACCACCCGGTTTCAGGGGTGCAGGGGCTTTAGAGGGCGGCCGCGACCTCGGTGCCCTGCTTGATGGCGCGCTTGGCGTCCAGTTCGGCCGCGACGTCGGCGCCGCCGATCAGGTGCGGGGCGCGGCCGGCGGTGACCAGGTCGTCGTAGAGGGAACGCTTCGACTCCTGGCCCGCGCAGAGGACCACCGTGTCGACGGGGATCAGCGACTGCTCGCCGTCGACGGTGATGTGCAGGCCGGCGTCGTCGATCAGGTCGTACGTCGCGCCCGCGATCATCGTGACGCCGCGGTGGCGCAGCTCGGTGCGGTGGATCCAGCCGGTGGTCTTGCCGAGGCCCGCCCCGACCTTGGACGTCTTGCGCTGGACGAGGTGCACCTGGCGCGGCGGCGCCGGCCGCTCGGCGCGCCTGAGGCCGCCGCGGTCGGCGTAGTCCATGTCGACGCCCCACAGCCGGAAGTACGTCGCCGGGTCCTGGCTCGCCTTCTCGCCGCCGTCGGTGAGGTACTCGGCGACGTCGAAGCCGATGCCGCCCGCGCCGATGACGGCGACGCGGTCGCCGACGGGCGCGCCCTCGCGCAGCACGTCGAGATAGCCGACGACGCTGGGGTGGTCGACGCCGTCGATGGCCGGGATGCGCGGGCTGACGCCGGTGGCGACCACGACCTCGTCGTAGGCGTCGAGGTCGGCCGCGTTCACGACGGTGTTCAACTCGACGGTGACGTCGTGCAGTTCGAGCTGCGTACGGAAGTAGCGCAGCGTCTCGTCGAACTCCTCCTTGCCGGGCACCTTGCGGGCGACGTTCAGCTGTCCGCCGATCTGTCCTGCGCCGTCGAAGAGGGTGACGTCGTGCCCGCGCTCGGCGGCGGAGACGGCACAGGCGAGGCCCGCCGGTCCGGCGCCGACGACGGCGACACGCTTGCGGACCCTGGTGGGCGACAGGACGAGTTCGGTCTCGTGACAGGCGCGCGGGTTGACGAGGCAGGAGGTGATCTTGCCGCTGAAGGTGTGGTCGAGGCAGGCCTGGTTGCAGCCGATGCACGTGTTGATCGCGTCGGAGCGGTCGGCCGCGGCCTTGTTCACGAAGTCCGGGTCGGCGAGCATCGGACGCGCGAGGGAGACCATGTCGGCGGCGCCGTCGGCGAGCAACTCCTCGGCGAGTTCCGGGGTGTTGATGCGGTTGGTGGTGACGAGGGGGACGGACACCTGGCCCATGACCTTCTTGGTGACCCAGGTGTACGCGCCGCGCGGTACGGACGTGGCGATGGTGGGGATGCGGGCCTCGTGCCAGCCGACGCCGGTGTTGATGATGGTGGCGCCCGCCGCCTCGATCTCCTTGGCGAGCTGAACGACCTCTTCCAGGGTCGAGCCGCCTGGTACCAGGTCCAGCATGGACAGCCGGTAGATGACGATGAAGTCGGGCCCCACGCGTTCACGTACGCGCCGCACGATCTCGACGGGGAAGCGGATGCGGTTCTCGTACGAGCCGCCCCAGCGGTCGGTGCGCTTGTTGGTGTGGGCGACGATGAACTCGTTGATGAGGTAGCCCTCGGAGCCCATGACCTCGACGCCGTCGTAGCCTGCCGCCTTGGCGAGTTCGGCGGCGCGCGCGAAGTCCTCGATGGTCTGCTCGACGTCGGCGTCGCTCAGCTCGTTCGGGACGAACGGGCTGATGGGCGCCTGGATCGGGCTCGGCGCGACGAGCTGCTCGTGGTAGGCGTAGCGGCCGAAGTGCAGGATCTGCAGGGCGATCTTTCCGCCCGCCGCGTGCACGGCGTCGGTGACCTCGCGGTGCTGTCCGGCCTCCGCCTCGGTGGTGAGTTTGGCGCCGCCGTCGTAGGGGCGCCCGGCTTCGTTGGGGGCGATGCCGCCGGTGACCATGAGGCCGACGCCGCCGCGGGCGCGGGTCGCGTAGAACTCGGCCATGCGTGCGAAGCCGTTCTCCGCCTCCTCCAGACCCACGTGCATCGAGCCCATCAGGACGCGGTTGGGCAGGGTGGTGAAGCCCAGGTCGAGGGGGGCGAGCAAGTGCGGGAAACGGGTCATGGGGGCCTCCGGGCGCAGCGGACGTCGTCACTGTTCTAGACGACCCCGAGCTCTTTGTGCAACAAGTTGCAAAAGAGAGTTGCACCACGCAGGTGAGCCTTACCGGTCCCTTCCCGAGGGGTCCTCCGGGCCTATCGCTCGTCGGCGACCTCGGCCACCCACCCGTACGGCAGCTCCTCACCGTCGACGGTCAGCGCCTCGACGGTGCGTGTACGCGGGTCGATCTCGGCCTGCACTCCCTCCCCCTCGTACCGCGGATAACCGGATTCCCCCACGGCGCCGGTGGCGGCCACCGTCAGGGACCGCAGCACATTGCCGTGATCGGTACGACCCTCGGCGTCGGTCAGGCGGGGCTTGAGGACGATGGTGCGACGGGCGGGCACATCGGGCGTATGACTCATGTTCCGGAGGCTAATGCGCGACGACCGGGGCCGCCCGTCGCCCGCTCATCGGTTGTAGAGTGCAACCAGCGCTTCGGAAAGGAGCCCGCCCGTGCCAGAGCCCGACCGTCCGGCCGGCCGCGAGTCGGCCGTGGAGACCATCCAGCGTGAACTGACGTCCTTCGCCCGGCGGGCCAGAGCGACGGCCGCCCGGATGCACCCCGAGTTGTCGCTCGTCTCCTACACCCTGCTCAGCCACCTCGACGAGCGGGGCGGCTGCCGCGCCACCGACCTCGCCGCGCACTACGCGCTGGACAAGTCGACGGTCAGCCGGCAGGTCGCCGCCCTCGAACGGGCCGGTCTCGTGATGCGCCGCGTGGACCCGGACGACCACCGCGTCCAGGTCCTGCTCCCCACCCCGGCGGGAGCGGAGATCCTCGCACAGGTCACCGTCAGCCGCCGGCAGATCTTCGGGGAACGGCTCGCGGACTGGCCCGCCGAGGACCTGACGCGTTTCGCCGCGTACCTCACGCGCTACAACGAGTCCTCGCGCGACGACTGACCCCTGTCGACTTCGCCGGCCGCACGGTCCAACTCCTAGGCGTGCGCGAGGTCCGGCACCCGGGCGGCTCGGAAGCGCGTCGTGCGGCGCAGCTGGAAGCCGAGCGACTCGTAGAGCCGGATCGCGCTCGCGTTGCCCGCGCCGGTGTGCAGGAACGGGGTCTCGCCGCGCTCCCTGATCCCGGCGGCGACAGCCCGTACGAGCCGGCCCGCGAGGCCCTGACCCCGCTGGTCGGCGTCGGTGCACACGGCGCTGATCTCGGTCCAGCCCGGCGGGCGCAGCCGCTCCCCCGCCATCGCGACGAGAACGCCACCGCGCCGGATGCCGAGGTAGGTGCCCAGCTCGATGGTGCGCGGCAGGAACGGGCCCGGCCGGGTGCGCGCCACCAGGTCGAGCATCTCCGGCACGTCGGCCGGGGTGAGCAGGACCGCCTCGGGGTCGTGGACCGCGACCACACCCACGTCGACGAGTTGCACACCCGCGATGTCCTGCGTCAGCTCCCAGCCCTCCGGCAGGGTGCGTGTCGTACCGGGCAGCGGCACCTCGGCCCCGGGCCCGGCGAACGCGGCGAGGTCCGCCCAGTCCTCGGGGCCCGGGTCGTCGGGCAGCGCCAGCCACGGCGAGACGTCGAGGGGGTAGCGCAGCACCCGGCCGCGCCGCTCGGCGAGATGCGCGTGCGGCCCGGTCAGCGCCGCGTACGCCGGGTTGTCGAGCGGATGCACGGGCGCGCCGGGGGTGGGCGCCGACGAGGTCCCCTCGTACGTCTTCTCGTACGCCTGCGACCCCGTCGCCGTGTCGGTCTCGGTCATCCGGACCCTTCTCTCATGGCTCGACCCGTGATTCTCGTACGGCGCGCCATGCCGATCACAGTCGATCACACAGCCGCCGCCGCACCATGAAACCCCCAGGTCAGGGCCGCACATTCCCCGGCACACACAGTGTTCACGAGGTCGCAACGCGTTCACATGGGCGCCATGCGCCCGCAAGGTCCGGCGTTGCCGGGCGGAGATCGTTGTTGGCATGCTGGCCCGATGTCGTCCACCTCACTGACCGACCGCGTCGAGGCCCTGCTCGCCGACGCCGCCACCGCCGATGGCGGCGCCCCCGTGCTGCCGATCGTCGCCGCCGGCGATCCCGTCCTGCGCCGCCCCGCCGATCCGTTCGACGGGCAGCTCTCCGACGCCCTGCTGGCCCGGCTGATCGAGGCCATGCGGGTCACGATGCACGCGGCGCCCGGCGTGGGCCTGGCCGCACCGCAGATCGGTCTGCCGCTGCGCCTTGCCGTCATCGAGGACGCGGCGAACGTACCGGAGGAGGTGCGCGCCGCGCGTGGCCGCGTCCCGCAGCCGTTCCGGGTGGTGATCAATCCGTCGTACGAGGACGCGAGCGGGCGCCACGTCGCGTTCTACGAAGGCTGCCTGAGCGTGCCGGGCTACCAGGCCGTGGTCGCCCGGCACGAACGAGTGCGGCTGCGCGCCCTGGACGAGCGGGGGCGCGCGGTGGACGAGGAGGTCGCCGGCTGGCCCGCGCGGATCGTCCAGCACGAGACCGACCATCTCGACGGCACGCTGTACCTGGACCGCGCCGAACCGCGCTCGCTGTCGTCCACCCAGTCACCGGCGGCGGTGGAACGCTGGGCACAGCTCACTCCCCAACTCGCCGCCCAGGAGCTGGGGTTCAGTCTGCCAGAATCCGACTGACCGTCAGCTCAGCTGCGGCATCTCCCCCTTGGCGGCAGTGACGTCGATGATGGAGAACGCCGCGCCCTGCGGGTCCCCGACGGCGGCGAACCTGCCGAACGGGCTGTCCATCGGCCCGAAGTGCAGCCGTCCGCCGAGCCGTTGGACGGTGGCGAGCGCCGCGTCGCAGTCCTCGACGACGAAGTACACGTTCACGTACGACGGCACGTGCTCGGGGAAGTCGTCCGTCATCCGCATACGCCCCAGAGCGGGCTCACCGCCGAGCTCCCAGACGTCGAAGTCGACGTGCTCGTCCGCCACCTTCTTGACTTCGTACGGGAAGACGGAGGTGAAGAACGCGTCGGTCTTCGCGGCGTCACGGGAGTTGACCTCGGCCCAGCAGAAGGCGCCGGGCTCGTCGACCTTCTCGAAGCCCTCGTGCGCGTCGGGCTGCCAGACGCTGAAATAGCAGCCGCTGGGGTCCTGGGCGGTGACCATGGTGCCGAAGTCGCCGACCCGCATCGGTTCCATCGCCGGCATGCCACCGGCGCTTCGGATCCGCTCGGTGGTGGCCGCGATGTCCGACGTGGCGAGGTACAGGTTCCAGGCCGCCGGAACGCCCTCCATGCCGGGCATCTGGGGCGCCAGCGCGGCGACGTGCTTGCCGTCCGCGGTCTTCGCCTGCGTGTAGTTGCCGAACTCCTCGGCGCCCGGATCGTAGGACCAGCCGAACAGCTCGCTGTAGAAGGCCTTCGCGGCCTCCAGATCCGGGAACATGGCGTCGGCCCAGACGGGCGCGCCATCGGGTTGTGCGGGCATGTCACGAAACCCTTCCGACGTTCGCCAGGCGCGACGGGGCCCGGCGGCCACGGTTCCACGCTAGGCGGCCGCGGCCCGCTCCGCTATCCGCGCGGAAAGCCTCGACGCACCGTACGGAAAGTCGTGTCGCGACCCTTGACGCAAGGTCGGAGCGGCCCCCACAGTGCTCGTTAATGCGCATTAGTAATGCGCATTACCAGCGCGGTGAGCAAGGGAGCGGCAGGCGTGGAAGAACCGAAGAAGCGGGCGAAGCCGGGGCGCAGCCCGGCACCCGCGGGCCGTACGTCGCGGCCCCGGCAGGCCGAGGTGGCCCGGCTCGCCGGGGTGTCGCAGGCGACGGTGTCGCTGGTCCTGTCGGCGCGCGGCGACGGCAAGGGGCCGACGATCTCCGAGGAGACCCGTCGGCGGGTCCTCGACGCGGCCGGCAGCCTCGGCTACGTCCCCGATCCCGCGGCCCGGCGGCTCGCGGCCGCCCGCAACAATCTGCTCGGCGTCTTCAGCTTCACCGCCACGTTCCCGACCGACGTGCAGCACTCCTATTACCCGTTCCTGGTGGGCGTGGAGCAGGAGGCGGCCGCGCGCGGCTACGACTTGGTGCTGTTCACCGGTTCGAGCAGCGGCGGCGCGGGGGCCACCGGCCCGGACGCCCTCAGCCGCGTACGGCTCGCGGACGGCTGCCTCTTCCTCGGCCGGCACGCGCCGCGCGCCGAGCTGAAGCGGCTCGTCGCGGACGGGTACCCGGTCGTGCACCTGGGCCGCCGCGAGGAGTTGGAGGGGCTCGCCTGGGTCGGCGCCGACTACGTGAGCGCGAGCCGTGAAGTCGTCGCGCATCTGGCCGAGTTGGGCCACCGTCGCCTCGTTCTCGTACGGGAGGACGACGATGCTCCCGCGTCGACGGACCGTCAGCAGGGCTTCTTGGAAGGCCTCGCGGCAGCGGGTCTCGCGAGCGGCCCGGAAGCGGTGCTGCGCTGCGCCGACCCGGGGCGCGAGATCACGGCGGAGCGGGTGCGGGAGCTGGTCGCCGACGGCGTGACCGCGTTCGTCGCCGAGGAGACGGACACCGGCGCCGCCTGGCGGGCCCTGAGCGCAGCCGTCCAGGAGGCCGGGCTGTCGTGCCCGGAGGACGTCTCACTCGGGCTGCTCGGCAGCCCGCCCGCGGATCTGGCCGGAGGGCCGGTGCCGATGGGCTTCGACATCCCCCGGCACCGGCTCGGCGCCGCGGCCGTACGACTGCTCGCCGCGCTCGTGGCCGGTGAGGAGGCCGAGGAGCCGCTGGTGGCGTGCGAGTTCCGGAGCGGGCACACCGCGGCCGCGCCGAACAGCTGAGTGCGTAGAGCCGTAACCCTCGACCCCCATGCAGCACACGGCAGTTCAGGGACAACCACAAGGAGCACAGTGATACCCGAACCGGACATCCTCATCGTCGGCGGCGGCCTCGGCGGGGTCGCCGCGGCACTCGCCGCCTGCCGTGCGGGGCGGCGGGTCGTGATGACCGAGGAGACCGACTGGATCGGCGGCCAGCTCACGGCGCAGGCCGTGCCGCCGGACGAGCACCCGTGGGTGGAGAGGTTCGGTACGACGGCGACGTACCGGGCGCTGCGCGAAGGCATCCGCGCCTACTACCGCCAGTGGTATCCGATGCGCAGCGAAGCGCTCGGGCTCACGGCTCTCAACCCGGGCGCCGGGCGCGTCAGCAAGCTCTGTCACGAGCCGCGCGTCGCCCTCGCCGTCCTGGAGGCGATGCTGGCGCCGCACCGGGCGGCCGGGCTGCTGACCGTACTGACCGGGCACCGGGCGGTCTCCGCCGAGTGCGACAACGATGTCGTCTCCGCCGTCACGGTGCGCGATCTACGGGACGGCACTCTGCGCACCTTCGCCGCCCGCTATGTCGTCGACGCCACGGAAACCGGTGAGCTTCTCGAACTCGCCGACGTGGAGCACGCCAACGGCGCAGAGGCACAAGGGGAGTTCGGCGAACCGCACGCGCCCGCCGAGGCGCGGCCGGACAACCAGCAGGGCATCACGGTGTGCTTCGCCCTCTCGCACCACCAGGGCGAGGACCACACCATCGACCGGCCCGAGGACTACGACTTCTGGCACTCCTACCGGCCCGACTTCTGGCCGGGCCCGCTGCTCGGTTTCGAGGCGCCGGACCCGCGGTCCCTGGAGCCGGTGCCGCGTACGTTCGTACCCAACCCGGATCTGGACCCCCTCGCCGTCAGCGCGGACCAGAGCGCGGACGCCGGGGACAAGGAACTGTGGGGTTTCCGCCGGATTCTGGCGCGGGGGATGCACCGGCCGGGCTCATTCGAATCGGACATCACGCTCGTCAACTGGCCACTGAACGACTACTGGTTGAAGCCGTACATCGGCCAGGAGACGGAAGCACTGCGCGAGGCACGGCAGTTGTCCCTCTCCGTCCTGTACTGGCTGCAGACCGAGGCCCCGCGCGCCGACGGCGGTACCGGCTTCCCGGGGCTGCGCATCCGGCCGGACGTGACCGGCACCGCGGACGGCCTCGCCAAGTCGGCGTACGTGCGCGAGTCGCGGCGGATCAAGGCGGTGACGACCGTCGTGGAGCAGGACGTCGCCATCGACGTCGTCGGCCCCTACGGCAGGACCCGCTACCGCGACTCGGTCGGTGTCGGCGGCTACCGGATCGACCTGCACCCCTCCACCGGAGGCGACTCGTACATCGACATCGGTTCGGTGCCGTTCGAGATCCCGCTGGGCGCGCTCGTGCCACGGCGGGTACGCAATCTGCTGCCGGCCGGCAAGAACATCGGCACCACCCACATCACCAACGGCTGCTACCGGCTGCACCCCGTCGAGTGGAACATCGGCGAGGTCGCGGGCGCGCTCGCGGCGCACTGTCTCACCGAGGGCCTGGAGCCCCGGCAGGTACAGGCCGAGGACAAGCACGTCGAGGAGTTCGGACGGCTCCTGGACCGGGCGGGCGTACAGCGGCACTGGCCGGACGTCCGCGGTTACTGACTGCCCCGAGGTCTGAGCAGGTCCGCAAGGTCTGAGTAGGTCCACGAGGTCTGAGTAGGTCCACAAGATCTGAGCAGGTCCACAAGATCTGAGTAGGTCCACAAGATCTGAGTAGGTCCACAAGATCTGAGCAGGTCCAGGAATCCGTCAACGCACAAGGAGGTGCCCTGACATGACCCCTGATCGTCGCATCCGCGTCGGCATCGACGTGGGCGGCACGTTCACGGACGCCGTGGCGGTCGACGCCGCGACGCTCGCCCTCGTGGGCCAGGTGAAAGTGCCCACGAGCCATCACCACGAGGACGGTGTCGCGCACGGCATCGTCGAGGCGCTGAGACAGCTCCTGGAACAGGTCGGCCGGGCCCCTGCCGATGTCACGTTCCTTGCGCACGGCACGACCCAGGCCACGAACGCCCTGTTGGAGGGCGACGTGGCGAAGGTCGGGTTGATCGGGATCGGCGGCGGTGCGGGGGCGGTGTTCACGCGCCGGCTCGCCGCGCTCGGCAGACTCGAACTCACCCCGGGCAAGAGTCTGCCGCTCGCGTACGAGCATGTGGCCGACGCGTTCGACGCCGACGCCGTGCGCGCCGCGGTCGCCCGCGTCCAGGCGGGCGGGGCTCAAGTCGTCGTCGCCACCGAACCGTTCGGGGTGGACCGGCCCGAGGGTGAACGGGCCGTGCTCGACGCGGCCCGGCCGACGGGGCTGCCGCTGGCGGCGGCGCACGAGATCACCTCGCTGTACGGGCTGCAGAAGCGGACACGGACCGCTGTGGTGAACGCGGCGATCCTGCCGCGCATGCTGGCGACGGCCGATCTCGTCGACGCGTCCATCACCAAGGCCGGGGTGACGGCGCCCCTGATGGTGATGCGCTGCGACGGCGGCGTCATGTCCCTCGACGAGATGCGCCGCCGCCCGCTGCTGACGGTCCTGTCGGGCCCGGCGGCCGGGGTCGCCGGGGCGCTGATGCAGGAACGGATCAGCGAAGGGGTGTTCCTGGAGACCGGCGGCACGTCGACGGACATCAGCGTGGTGCGGCGCGGCAAGGTCGCGGTGCGGCACGCGACGATCCTCGGCAGGACCTCGTATCTCAACGCGCTCGATGTACGGACCGTCGGCGTCGGCGGCGGGTCCATGGTGCGCGTCGCCGGGGGCCGCGTGGTCGGCGTCGGGCCGCGCAGCGCGCACATCGCGGGCCTGCCGTACGCCTGTTTCGCCTCGCTGGAGGACCTGCGGGACGCGCGGGTCGCGACGGTGCGCCCGATGGAAGGCGACCCCGACGACCATGTGGTCCTCGATGCCGCGGGCGGCCGCTTCGCCCTCACGATGACCTGCGCGGCGAACGCGCTGGGCCGGGTGCCGGAGGGCGACTTCGCGCGCTGCGACCAGCAGGTGGCACGGGCCGCTCTGGCCCCGCTGGCCGCCACCCTCGGCACCGATGTGGCGGGGGCGGCACGGGCCGTCCTCGACGCGGGTACCGCGCAGGTGAGGTCGGTCGTGGACGCGATGGTCAAGGACTACCGGCTCGACCGCGACACGGCCGTCCTGGTCGGCGGCGGTGGCGGCGCGGCCACGGTGACCCCGCATCTGGCGGCGGCCGCCGGTCTCGAAGGGCGGATCGCCCGGCACAGCGAGGTGATCAGCCCGATCGGCGTGGCCCTCGCGCTCGTCCGCGAGCAGGTCGAACGGATCATCCCCGGGGCCACCCAGGAGCAGATCCTCGCGGTGCGCGCCGAGGCCGAGCGGGCCGTGGTCGCGCAGGGCGCGGCGGCCGACGGCGTCGAGGTGGAGGTGACGGTCGACCCGCAGACCAGCACGGTGCGGGCCGTCGCCACGGGCGCGACCGAACTGCGCACGCAGGACCGGGCGCACCGCGCCGACGACGCGGAGCGGCTGCGGGCGGCCGCCGTGAGCCTGAAGGCCCAGGAGGCGCGGGTCCGCGTGCTGGCGGGCACGGACGCGTACACGGTGTACGGCACCGACGTGCGGCGCAGGCTGCGCGCGGACCGGCGTCCTGTGCGGGTGGTGGACGCCGATGGTGTGGTGCGGCTCGGGGTGTCGGACGCGCGGGTGGAGACGACGACGGTGGGCGCGGCCGGTGAGGCGCTCGCGTCACTGGTACGGGACACTACGTCGTACGGAGACGGTGGCATGCGGGCGCCCGCGGTACGGCTGTTGGTCGGCGGGCGGATCGCGGATCTGTCCGGCGTACTCGAACCGGAGGCGCTCCTGGCCCTGGCCCGCAGCGAGTTGCGTTCGCGCGGCGCCGAGGAGCCCGTGGTCGCGGTCGTGGAGTCCCGCACATGAGCGCCGACCACGATCTGGACCTCGCGGTGCGCCTCCTCGCAGCCACGCCCACGCACGAGCACCGCGATCTTCTGACGCTACGTCAATGGGCGGTGACTGCGCAGGAGTTCGGGTCCCATATGACGCCGGAGCCGGTGCCCGTCCGGGTCGTCGAGCGGGACGACGGACTCGCCGCCGGACTTCTCGCGCGCTACCGGTCGAGGCCGCCCGTCGTCGAGGTGTACGTCGACACGCTCGCCCGCGCCGAACAGCTCGTCGCCGAGCGCGGCTGGCGCCACTGGTTCCCCGAGGGCTCCGTACGGGCCGCGGCGCTCGCGCACGAACAGGCGCACGCCTGGCTCCACCACGCCCATGTCCGGGCTGAGTTCAAGCGGGCCCTCGGACACACGGCGCTGCGCATCGGCCGGCGCCGCGTGTACGCCCATGTCGCGGGCGCCGACGAACTCGCGGCGCACGCCTACGCCCGCGCCGCCTGTGGCCTGGGCCGCAGTCCCCTGCTGCTCACGGAGGCGCTGGCCGCCGCCACGCACCCCGCCGCGTATCCCGCCGCGCATCCCGAAAGCGAGAAGTGACCCATGGGTGTCGTCATTCTGCTCGTCATGGCGGCCGGAGTCGCCGCCATGCTCAGCCGCAAACTGCCCACCGCGTTCGCGCTCGTGGTGCTGGCCGTGGTCATCGCGTTCGTCTCGGGCGCTCCGCTGACCGGTAAGAACAGTGTGCTCGACACGGTGCTCCAGGAGGGCGCGCCCGCGCTGGCCGCGACGATGATCGCGATCCTGCTCGGCTCGTGGCTCGGCAAGCTCCTGGAGGAGACCGGCATCGCGGGCACCCTGGTCCGTAAGATCGTCGAGTTCGGCGGCGACCGGCCGGTGCTGGTGGCGTTCGGCGTCCTCGCGGTGTCCGCCCTGGTGGGCACGGTGACGGGCTCGGCGCCCGCGGCGATGCTCGCCGGACTCATCGGCATCCCGGCGATGATCGCGGTGGGCATTCCGAAGGTGACGGCCGCGGGCACGATCCTGATGGGCATCGCGGTGGGCATCCCCTTCGAGCTGCCGGTGTGGCAGTTCTTCTCCACGGCGCTCGAACTGCCGGTGGACACGGTGCGCGGCTTCATGGTCAAACTGTTCCCGTTCGCGCTGGTCGCGGCGGTGGCGTACGTCCTGGTGGAGTCGCGGCGCCGGGGCGTGGAACACACGTGGTCCATCAAGTCGGTCCAGGACAGGCCGACTTCGCGCAGCCGCCGTCAGCTGCTCGGCGACGCCCCGTGGTACGCGCTGCTCACCCCGGTGGTGCCGCTGGTGCTGGCCCTCGGCTTCGAACTGGCCATCATCCCCTCCCTGTTGGCGGGCGTGCTGTACGCGCTGGTGACGACGACGCGGCCGCGCGACATGAACCGGCGGCTCCTGCGCACGCTGTACGGCGGCTTCGAGGTGGCGGCCCCGCCCATCACCTTGTTCGTGGCGATCGGCATTCTGCTCGCCGCGGTGAAACTGCCCGGCGCGGTCGACGCGCTGGAGCCGCTCGTCAAGGCGGTCAGTCCCCAGAACGCGGTGCTCTTCGTCCTGGTCTTCACACTGCTGGTGCCGCTGTGCCTGTACCGCGGCCCGCTGAACGTCTTCGGCCTCGGCGCGGGCATCGCGGGCGTCCTGATCGCCACCGGCATCTACCCGGCCGTCGCCGTCCTCGGCATGGCCACCTCGTACAACCAGGTCTTCGGCGTCGCCGACCCGACCAGCACCCAGACGGTGTGGAGCGCCCAGTACGCGGGTGTGTCCCCGCAGCAGGTGATGGTCAGGACGCTGCCCTACGTATGGGCGGTGGCGCTCGGCGGCCTGTGCGTCACAGCAGCCACGTACCTCTGAACCACAGCAGCCACGTACCTCTGAACTCCCGTAGCACATCACTGACTTCAGGAGCCGATCATGCATGAACCGCAATCCGGCCCGGACCGTCGTATGTTCCTGCGCACCACCGCCGTCACGGGGGCCGCACTCGCCCTCGGTGGCCTCTCGGCGCCTTCCGCGTCGGCCGCGCCCGGCGGTTTCCCCGACTACACCTACGTCCGCACACTTCTGACGCCGTCCCAGCTGAAGTACAACCCGACCGGCGAGATCATCTTCCCGACCGTGCGGGGCGTGTACGACAAGCTGGCCTCCCCGCTGGGCCGTTACTACCTGTACTACGCGCCGCACGACGCGCCGGGCGGGATCTGCCTCGCGTACGGCGACTCGCTGGAGGGCCCGTTCACGGAGTACCCGGCGAACCCGATCGTGTCGAACAAGTGGGATCCGCACTACTCCGTCAGCCATGTGTCGTCGCCGCATGTGCTGTGGAACGCGGACGCGAAGGAGTTCTGGCTGTACTTCCACGGCGAGAACACCACGACCCGCCTGGCCCGTTCAAAAGACGGCGTGCACTTCACGTACGACAAGGTCGTCCTGTCCACATCCATGATGCCGTCGGGGACGACGGAGACCTCGTACGCCCGGGTCTTCCGGCACGACCTGCCGGCCCGCGGCGCGCACTACGTGATGCTGTTCATGCTCAACAACACCACCAACCACCGTGACATCTGCTGGGGTTGGTCGGCCGACGGGCGGACCTGGACCTTCGACCGGACTCCGCTCGTGCGCCACTCCGATGTCGGTGCGGTGAACGTCGGCGGCCCGCACCTGCTGACCCGGAACGGCTCCGCGTACGTCGTCTACAACAAGGACAAGGAGAGCGGTGGCGATCTCATGATCACCGAGGTGGGCGCGGACTTCTCGCTCCGCAGGCACCTGGGCGTCTTCTACAACTCCCGTGCCGGGGCACCCGAGAACGGCCGCTCGGCGTCACCGTCGTTCGGCACACAAGGCGGAGTGCCGTACATGGTGTACGAGGCGGGCGAGCGGCTCGCGGGCGCGATCGCGGTGGCCCGGGGGTAACGGCGGACACCGCGCGGCAGCGGCGGGACCATCGGGGCGATGGTCCCGCCGCTGCCGTGCGCGGCGAGGTCGGGACGCCGAGCGGGGGCTCGGCACGGCACCCCTTCCGCGCTGCCGAATGCGGGCGACGCGGCAATGACGGCGTGACTGGGCCCGTCTTGCCGTGCGGCAGTTCTATCGCAAGATCACCGAGGATGGGGGGCTCGACCAGCCAGGAAACGCATGCGTTTATCGGCCTTTTCCGTCCATAGGTGCCGGCCACGGACGCCGGCCACGGACGGTTGACCGAAAACGGTATCCGCAGAAACACCTTTCACCGCCAGAAGGGGACCAGATGACCCAGACAGCGTTCGACGCGTCCGAGCGGCGTGCGTGGGCGGGGCGGACCGACGCCTACGCCGACAGCTTCGGCAAGCTCTGCGCGTACCCGGTGCCCGACCTCCTCGATGCCGCCGGAGTGCGGGAAGGGGTGCGTGTTCTCGACGTGGGGACAGGGACGGGCACCGCGGCCGCGGCGGCGAGCGCGCGAGGGGCGCAGGTCGCGGCGGTGGACGCCGAACCAGGCATGGTGGCGCGGGCCGCGCAGGCAGTACCGGGAGCTGACATACGATGCGCCGGACTCCCCCGACTCCCCTTTCCGGACGCGTCGTTCGACGCGATTGTCGGCAACTTCGTACTCAACCACGTGGGGCAGCCCCGGGCCGCCCTGAAGGAGCTGCGGCGGCTGGCGCGCCCGGAAGGTCTGATCGCCGTGACGATCTGGCCGGGCTCACCGGCGGCCGGACAGGCGCTGCTGGGCAGGGCGGTCCAGGCGGCCGGCGTCACCCGGCCGGCTCACCTGCCCTCGCTCGCCCCCGAGGAGGACTTCACACGCGATGAGGAAGGCCTCGTCGCCCTGCTGGCCGAGGCGGGGCTGTCGGATGCCGTCTGCACCACCTTGAGTTGGGAGCACCGCACGACTCCCGAAGAGTGGTGGAGCGGCCCGGCGGCGGGAGTGGCGACCATCGGGCAGATCGTCACCGGCCAACACCCGGAGGTGATCGCGCGGATCAAGCAGCACTTCGAGTCCCTGGCCGTGGAATACACCGCTCCCGGCGGTGAACTGGTGCTGCCGCACACGGCGTTGCTCGCGTCGGGCCGGGCATGAGTACACCCTTGGTGCGGTGTGCGGAACTAGCGGTTGCGGCGCTGGTCACCGGGTTCGTCCGAGGGCTGGCCGGCTGAAGCGGGCGCCCGCCCGTCGACTTGTGCGCAACGTCGACGGGCGGGCGGCCGGGGCTCACGCCTGCATGAGCTGGGGTTCCGGGAGCGGGGCCGGCGCCGCCTTCGGGTGCCAGAGCCTGGTGGTCCGCACATAGCCGTAGACCACCGAGGTCATCGCCACTATGAGCAACGGGCCGAACGCCCAGGGGTGTTCGGCCATCCGCACCGGCAGATAGCGGTACATCACCAGCAGCGTGGCGAACACCGCCGTCCCGTAGGTGACCAGCCGGACCGCCGACCGGTCCCAGCCGCGGTCGAACGAGCGCATGGCCGCCTCGACCGTGATCGCGAACACCACTCCGGCGACGAGATCCACACCGTAGTGATAGCCGAATCCCAACGTGGCCGTGAGCGTGGCGACCAGCCAGAAGGCACCGGCGAACCGCATGAGCCGGGAGCCCTTGCGGGAGTGGATGAAGATCGTGGTGGCCCACGCCGTGTGCAGGCTGGGCATGCAGTTGCGCGGGGTGATCCCGTCGAACGGTACGGGGTGCGGGAGGCCGATCGCCAACGGCGTGTTCGGCCACAGATCGGTCACCGCCCAGCTGCCGCCGTCGGCGCCGTAGGCGAAGACCGGTCCGACCACCGGGAAGAGCATGTAGATGCCCGGTCCGAGCAGGCCTATGACCAGGAAGGTGCGCACCAGATGGTGGCCAGGAAAGCGGCGGTCGGCCGCCACGTTGCGCAGCTGGTACAGCGCGATGACGGCCGCCGCCAGCGGGAGTTGACCGTAGACGATGTGCAGGAGGTGCTCACCGATCGGGCCGGTGGCCGCGACCGCCTGGCCCACCAGCCAGGACGGGTTGCCCAGCGCGTGGTCCGCGGTGGCCACGTACGGGTCGAGCACCTCGGGGCGGGTCTTGGACGTGATGAGCAGCCAGGTGTCGCCGGTCTTGTGGCCGGCCACCAGCAGGAGGCCGAGGCCGACGCCCTTCAGCAGAAGCGCACGTTCCGCGCCGGTGCGACGCGTGACCGCGATGACCACACAGCCCAGCATCACCCACAACGCACCGTTGCCGAACATCATCTGGGCGCCGGCCGCCCATCGCACCAGCCAGAAGACGACGTCGATGCCGATGGCGGCGCCCAGCGCGATGAACCGTTGCCGCCAGGTGAGCACCACCATCATCAAGGCGAGACCGGCATACAGCAGCGGCCCCGAACTGGGGATGAAGATGACCTCGCGCGCCTGATTGGTGATCGGCCCGGGAAGGCCGTAGCCACGCGCGATGATCTCCAGGGCGACGAGGAAGCCCAGGGTCGCCACACCTGCCACGGTCCACAGCAGCACCCGTGGTCGACGCCACGCGGGGAGCGCGATTCTGCTTCGTATGCGCGAAGATATTCGCTCTGGTGCGTTCATCAATTATTCAGCCGCTTTGTTAGTTTTAGTAGATATCTCACCCTTCGTGCTAGATAACGTTGTTCTCTAGCGAAGCTCGGGTGCCCAGTGCGACCACTGTGAGATCGCTGTGAGGTCCGATCATGTTACTGGAGCGGTTCGGGCGGCTCACGGAACACGGCGGCGCGCCGCGGTCGTTCGGCAGCGGACCCGGCACGGCACGGCGAAGCCCCGCCACGACGGGGGATGCGTGGCGGGGCCCCAACTACCGGGCGCTGCCCGGCGTACGGCTCCAATATGTCAGCGCTGCCCCGGCGGCGTACCCGGAATCGGATTTCCTCGCGGCGAGTCAGTGGCCGGCCGTGAGATTGCCGCTGAGCGTCCCGTGCAGGACGGCGCTGGGCCGGTTCAGCCCGACGATCTCGACGGTCTTGCCGCGCTGGGCGTACTTGGCCCCGATCGCGTCCAGGGCCGCGACCGACGACGCGTCCCAGATGTGCGCGCCGGACAGGTCGATGACGATCTCGTCCGGATCGGTGGCGTACGCGAACCGGGTCACCAGGTCGTTGGAGGAGGCGAAGAACAGCTCGCCGGTCACGGAGTAGACGACCTGGGTTCCGTCCGGATCCAGGACCGCGGTGACGTCGGCGACGCGGGCCACCCGCTTGGCGAAGATGACCATGGCGGTGACCGAGCCGACGACGACGCCGATGGCGAGGTTGGAGGTGGCGACCACGACAGCGACGGTGATGACCATGACGGCGATCTCACCCGCGGGCATCCGCTTGAGCGTCCTGGGAGCGATGGAGTGCCAGTCGAACGTCGCGAAGGAGACCATCACCATCACCGCCACCAGGGCCGCCATGGGGATGTCGGAGACGACCGGGCCGAAGACGATGCACAGCACCATGAGGAAGGAGCCCGCCAGGAAGGTGGAGAGACGGGTCCTGGCGCCGGAGACCCGCACGTTGATCATGGTCTGGCCGATCATGGCGCAGCCGCCCATGCCGCCGAAGAAGCCGGTGACGATGTTGGCGATGCCCTGACCGATGGACTCGCGGGTCTTGTTGGAGCGGGTGTCGGTGATGTCGTCGACCAGCTTCGCCGTCATCAGTGACTCCATGAGCCCGACCAGGGCCATGGCGAGTGCGTACGGGGCGACGGTGGTGAGCGTGTCGAGTGTGAAGGGCACGTCGGGCAGGCCCGGTACCGGCAGCGAGGAGGGCAGCTCGCCCTTGTCGCCGACGGTCGGCACCGCGATCGCGGCCGCGACGGTGATCGCGGTGAGGACGACGATGGAGACCAGCGGTGCCGGGATCACCTTGGTGAGCTTCGGGAAGAACACCATCAGCAGCAGGCCGCCGACGATCAACGGATAGACGGCCCAGGGCACGTCGTGCATCTCGGGAACCTGCGCCATGAAGATCAGGATCGCGAGGGCGTTGACGAAACCGACCATCACCGAGCGCGGGACGAACCGCATCAGCTTCGCGACGCCGAGCGCGCCGAGCACGATCTGGAAGACCCCCGCGAGGATCACGGCCGCGACGAGATATCCGAAGCCGTGCTCGCGGTTGAGCGGGCCGATCACGAGCGCGACGGCGCCGGTGGCCGCGGAGATCATCGCGCGTCGGCCGCCGACGACCGAGAGGGTCACGGCCATGGTGAAGGACGCGAACAGGCCGATCGCCGGGTCGACCCCCGCGATGACCGAGAACGAGATCGCCTCGGGAATCAGGGCGAGCGCGACGACGAGTCCGGCCAGCACCTCGGTGCGCCACACCTTCGGGTCGGACAGCCAGTCGGGCTTGAGGCCGCGCAGTCGCGCGGCGGGGCTGAGCACGGGAGCAGACAAGAGGGGCAGTACCTGTCGGGTCGTCGGATCGGGCACGCCGGCGAGGTGGGCGTGCGGCAGAGCGCGGCCGAAGCGGGCCCTGACCGTCCCAACTCTACTCTAACGTTACGGTAGAGATGGCGGCGCTTCCGGTGCCGTGGGACGCGATCAGGGCAGAAGACGAGGAAGGCGGGCGCGTGAGCGGCGAGCACATGCAGATCGGCGAGGTCGCGGCACGGACCGAGCTGTCGTTGCGCACCATCCGGCACTATGAGGGGACCGGTCTGGTCATTCCCTCGGCCCGCTCCCAGGGCGGGTTCCGTCTCTACACGGAGGCGGACGTCGCCCGTCTGATGGTGATCCGCCGCATGAAGCCGCTCGGCTTCACCCTCGACGAGATGAGCGACCTCCTCGCGGCCACTGACCGCCTGGACGCCGACGAGGACCTCCCCGACGGCGTACGCGAGCAACTCCTCAACCGTGTAAGGGAGTTCGAGCAGATCACCCAGGAGCGCATCGCGGATCTGCGCACCCAGCTGGCCCGCGCGGAGGAGTTCGCCGACACCCTGGCCCGGCGTCTGCCCGACGACTCCGCTTAGACGGCACCCTCGGTGGCGATCACACGCCCTCGGAGGAAAGGTCGGAGGAAGAGGCTGCCTCAGAAGAGGCGGGCCGGGCGGCAGCCAGCGTTAATGGACCTGTGCGCAGTCGGGTTCTGTCACGTTTCCGCAGTTCGGACAGGTGCGAGAGTGAAGGTTACGCATCTACGCGGCGGGTCGTTCGTTGGAGGGCACGCGCTCTCCCTTTGCTGTGCAAGCCCGCAGTCGCGACCGCAAGGGCTTACGGAACCTCGGGCGAGCGGCGGCGGGGGGCCTCCATCGACCTCAGAACGGTACGGATATGACCAGCGACAACACACCTGCCGGCGCGGGCCCGGCCAGCAGCACGGTATTCGGCGCGCCCTGCTGGGTCAGCCTGTCCACCCGTGATCTGCGTACTGCGGAGAACTTCTACCACGCCGTGCTCGGCTGGGAGTGGCGCACCGGGAAGCTGGGTGACCAGTACCGGTTCGCGAGCGTGGACGGCGTGCCGGTGGCGGGCCTGTCGGCGGTGGAGAGCACGCTGCCGACGACGGTCGCCTGGACGCCCTTCTTCGCCGCGTCCAGCGCGGACGCCACCGTGGCACGCAGTCACGAGCGCGGCGGGACGACCGCCGTGGGCCCGCTCTCCTTCCCGCCAGGGCGGGCCGCCCTGCTGGCCGACCGCGACGGCGCGGTCTTCGGCATCTGGGAGGGCGAGCTGGTGGCCGACTGGGAGAAGTGGCGCCAGGCCGCACCCACCTTCGTGGAACTGCACACCCGCAACGCCTTCGACGCGGCCATCTTCTACGGGGAGGTCCTCGGCTGGGCGTCCGCCGCCCCCGGCTCCTGCGACGTCCAGTACGAGGACGAGGAAGTGGTGCTGCGCAGCGGCGGCGACGTGGTGGCCCGTATCCATTCAGGGGCGGTGGAATCCGCGCCCGATCCCGCGATCCGGCCGCACTGGCAGATCCACTTCATGGTCGCCGACGTGGAGGCGTGCGTCCGGGCCACCAGGGACCACGGCGGCCAGGTCCTGGAAACCGTCAGCGACTCGACCGAAGCAGTACTGACCGATCCCGACGGCGCACGCTTCGTAGTAAACGCACAACAGTGAACGCACAACAGTGAACTCGGGAATCGACAGTGTGGATTACGGCGCCCCGCCCAGCAGCGCCCAAGCAGTGGCTTGGTTCGCGCTGATGACGGGTTTGCCGAGGCGCTCTTCGAGGAGGGGAAGAGCGTCGTAGGTGGGCAGGGTGGTGCAGCTGATGAAGACGGCGTCCGCCTGGGCGTGGTCGCCCCGCACCACGGTGTCCACCACCTGCTGTTCCTGAACGGTGTAGACGTCCTCGACCGTGTCGAGTCCCAGCGCTGTGAGGGCCACGACGTCGAAGCCGGAGGCCGTGAGGTAAGCGGCCAGCAGCCGATCGACCGGTTCCTGATAGGGATGGACGACCGCGACGCGGCGCGCGCCCACCGCACGGAGCGCGTCGACCACCGCTCCGCTGGTCGTCAGCGCCTGCCGGGCGCCGTAGGACAGGATCGCCTCCCGCAACGCCCGCTCGCCGCTCACACCACCGACGAAGCTGCACGCCGCGCAGAGATACCCCACGGTTTCCGCTCCGCGCTCGACGAGTCCGCGGACCGGCCCGGCCAGCAGGCCCGTTCTGCCGAGGCGGGAGACCAGCTCCAGATTGTCCCGGTAGGGGACCTCCTCGGTGAAGGTCAGCGTCCACTCGGCGTCCGGCGGGAACCATCGGCGCAGCTCCTCCCGGCGCGTGAAGTCGTAGGAGGCGACCACGCCGATGTGTCGTTTCCCGTCGCTACGAGGATTCGGCTGACGCATGCTCCGAGGCTAACCGGCGCTCCCCCGGATGCGACGAGGCACCGGCCGGGGTGCCATGGGTGGGACAGAAAGAGGTGGCACGGCCATGGCGCGTCCAGTGTGGAGCGGAACGCTGACCTTCGGTCTCGTCTCCCTGCCCGTCCAGATGTTCACCGCCACGGACAGCCACACCGTCCGGTTCCACCAGTTGCAGCGCGGCACATCGGACCGCGTGCGCAACAAGCGGGTGAATGAGCGCACCGGCGAGGAAGTGCCGCTCGACGAGGTGGTCAAAGCCTTCGACGACGGCGACGAGTACGTGCTGGTCGAGCCGGAGGAGTTGGACGACATCGCCCCCGGCCGCTCCAGGACGCTGGAGATCACGGGCTTCGTCGATCTGCGGGACGTCGAGCCGATCTTCTTCGACAGAACGTACTTTCTCGGCCCCAAGGGCAAGGAGTACACCAAGGTCTACGCCCTGCTCGAGAAGGCTCTCGGTGAAGCGGGCGCGGCGGGTATCGCCACGTTCGTGATGCGCAATCACCAGTATCTGGTCGCGGTGAGGGCCGAGGCCGGTCTCCTGACGCTGCACACCCTCCACTGGGCGGACGAGATCCGCGACCCGCGTCGTGAGATCGACAACCTCCCGGGCAGGACGAAGGTCACCGACCGGGAACTGAAGATGGCGCGTCAGCTCGTGGACACCCTTCGCATCGACTGGAAACCCGAGGACTTCCACGACACATATCAGGAGCGGGTGACCGCTCTCATCGAGGCCAAGCGCACGGGCAAGTCCGTGGAGAAGGCGGAACCTCCGGCCGAGTCCACCAATGTCGTCGACCTGATGGACGCCTTGCGGGCCAGCGTCGACCGGGCGAAGAAACCTTCGGATCAGCCCTCGGGACACGGCGGCAAGAAGCGCGCGAACAGCGGTGACACCTCACCCCCGACGCACATCCGTGACGCCGCCGCCAAGCGCCGGTCCGGCGGCGGGGGCAGACGGAAGGGAGGCGGCGCGGGCAGCTCCAAGGGCGCGTCGCTCGACACCCTGACCAAGGCCGAGCTCTACCGACGAGCCACCGAGGCCTCGGTCCCGGGCCGCTCCTCCATGAACCGGGGGGAGCTCGTCGACGCCCTCCGCGGGGCTCGGCAGCACAGGGCCACTTCCTGATCCAGGCGGGTGTGCCCGTGGTCAGTCCGTGCGTTCCTTGCTCCGCGCCAGGCCCCGCAGGCTCCGGTCCGCCGCGGTCACACCGCGTCCACGACGGGCGAGTCCCGCCCAGGGGTCCTTCTCCAGGCGGTCGCCGAGGTCGGTGACCGTCCAGCGGCGGGCGTGCAGCTCGGCCGCGTCCAGTTCGCTCCAGTCCAGCGGCACGGCCACCGGGGCGCCCGGCCTGGACCGGACGGCGAACGGAGCGACCACGGTCTGGGCGTAGCCGTTGCGTGCGACATCCAGATACAGCCGGCCCTCGCGGGCGTTCTTGCGGGGCTCGGTCGTCAGCTCCCTCGGGTACCGCGCGGCCAGTACCTCCGCGACGGCGCGGGCGAAGGCGAGCACGTCATCCGCGTCATCGCGCCGGTTCAGCGGTACGACGACGTGCAGGCCCCGTGAGCCCGTGGTCATCAGGCCCGACGCGAGGTCCAGCTGATCGAGCAGTTCGTGCAGCTGGTGGGCCGCGCGGCGCACCGGCTCGAAGTCGTCGGCGGGCGGGTCGAGGTCGAAGACCAGGCGGTCGGGGCAGCGCGGCCGGTCGGCGCGGCTCAGCCATCGATGAGGGGTGATACACGCCTGGCTCGCCAGATACACCAGGGTCGCCGTGTCGTCACAGACCACGTGCGTCACCTCGCCGCCCTCCTTGGCCACCGACGCGCGATGGATCCAGTCGGGGAAATAGTCGGAGACCTTCTTCTGGTAAAAGCGCTCCTTGTCGATGCCGTCCGGCATCCGCTCGAGCATCAGAGGCCTGCCTCGCAGCTCGGGCAGCATGCGCGGGGCCACCCGCCGGTAGTGCTCGACGAGATCGGCCTTGGTGATGCCGTCCCGCGGGAACAGCTCCTTGTCGGCCCTCTTCACGTCGACCTTGCGCCGACCGATCCGTACCTCGACGTCGGGGCTCACGTCACCGTCTCCTTCGCACCGGTCCACTCACTCAGCTTGCCGCGCGTTTCGCTGAGTCATGCATGCCCCACCCTGCTCATCTCGGACAAGCCGCGCGGCGGAGGCCACGGCCTAAAAAGGCGCCCGGCCGGAAGCGGGCCAGACGTAGGGGAGGTCGTCGGGAACGTCGGGGAAGAACGGGGTGTACAGCTCCGGCGCCTTGCGCACCAATGCCGACTGGTGGCTGCGGTGGAAGGCGGGGTCGCCCAGCCAGGGCGGCAGCTCACCGTCGGCGGCGAGCTGCTCCTGGACCCGGACAGCGGCGCCGGGGCGGTGCCGGGTGAAGTCGGTGACGAGCGTGCCGGCGCAGGTGTCGGAGCGCCCCTCCGATACCCACATCTCACACATGTCAAGGCCGTAGCGGACCAGAGCCTCCTCGTAGCCGGTCCACATGCGGACCGCCGGGTGGTGCCGCCATCCGTAGCCGGGCACGGTCAGACCGCGCAGCACCTGAAGGGCCTCGACCCGCTGTTTGCCCAGGCGGGCCTGGTCCAGGATTGCGGCGGACTGCATGAAATCGGAGTACGGGAGAAAGGTCTGCACGCAGGATGCCTACCGCGGCCGAGCCGTTCCCATACGGGCGATTCGCCGGATTTTGGGCGGCGTGGGGTGGCCACGGTGAAACCGGCGGTCATTTGACGTAGCGGCTGAGGTCGGTGACGTGGCGCAGCGCGTATTCCAGGGGGCCGCGACGGAAGTGCCGGGTCCACAGGGTGGCCGACAGCGCCGCCGTCACGCTGAAGACGAGCAGCGTGAGCAGGGCGGGGCCGGTCTCCTCCGGCATCCCCACGACGCGGATGGCCAGGATGTGCAGCACGTAGGCGGTCAGCGCGACCGCCCCCACCGCGGAGACCGGAGTGGCCAGGCGGGTGAGGCGCGGCATGCGGTACGTGACCATGACGCAGCCGGCCACCACCAGGAGTGCGAAGCCCGTGTTGCCGAGGATGGAGAACGTCGTCTGGCTGTGCGGCGCGGCGACCAGCAGCCAGGCGGGCGGGACCTGGTCCGGGAGGTCGCCGGCCATGTCGGACCACCAGGCCGAGGCAGCCGCATGGCTGTGCGTGGCGGCGGCGACGCTGCCGACGGCGGAGGGAACGAGACGCAGGGCGAGCCACGAACCGCCGTAGCCGAGCAGGCACAGTCCCCCTCCGGCGAGAGCCAGCCGGGTACCGATCCTGGCGTCGCGGAGGTCGAGGCGGGCCACCGCCATGCCCGCGATCATGAAGGGCATCCAGGTGAGCACCGGGTACTCACCGGTGAACAGCAGCTCGACGAAGCCGTCGGTACCGCTGAACCGGGCCAGCGGATCGCCCGCGATGACGGCGTCCGCCCAGCTCCCGCCCTCGATCGAATTCCGTATCACGTACAGGAGTTGGGGCATGAGCAGTGCGGTCGCCGCGGCGATGACCGCGAGCCTTGTCGCGCTCAATCGGTAGAGCGGCAGGATGAAGAGGAAGGCGAGCCCGTAGAACGCGAGGATGACGTCGACGTCCGTGTCCAGGGCGGTCAGCGCGTAGCCCGCGACGACCAGCACGGCGGAGCGGAGGACGACCCTGGCCACGGCCTGGCGTCCCGCGCGGCCGGTCCGGGGCCGCGGGCGCCCTGTGATGAGCACGAGTGAGAAACCGGCGAGCACGGCGAAGAGGGCGGAGGAACGGCCGCGCGCCAGCTCCGAGACGAATCCCAGCGGCCCGCCCACGGCCGGTTCGGGGCCGACGTGCGCGGCGTACATGCCGAGGACGGCGAGCCCGCGGGCCAGGTCGATGCCGATGAGGCGGGCGGGTGACGGCTTCGGATCAGGGGGGTCGGTGACTCGGCGGCCGTCCTCGAGCGGTAAGCCGGGCCGCGCCGTCGGTGCGTGTTGTGTCATGGGTTTCATCGTCGAAGGTGCGTGGACGGCGGCCCATCCGGCAGGTGGCCGTAGTCGCCCCCGCCGGTCGGCGGGGGCGACTACGGCCACACCAACACCACCGGGGGGACCACGGAACCGAGGCGCGGCGCCTATCGTCGAAAGAGTCCCACCGTGGTTCGACTTCGAGCGGAGCACTTGTGATCCGGGTTCTGGTGGTCGATGACGAGGCGCTGATCCGTTCGGGCTTCCAGCACATCCTCGGCGCCGCCCACGACATCGAGGTGGTGGACGCGGTTCCGGGCGGCCGGGCGGTCAGCACGGTTCAGGAACTGCGTCCCGATGTGGTGCTCCTCGACATCCGCATGCCGGACGTGGACGGACTGACCGTACTGGCCGACCTACGACGTCTGCCGCATCCTCCAGTGGTCGCCATACTCACCACCTTCGACATGGATGAGTACGTCACGTCCGCACTGCGGTGCGGTGCCGCCGGATTCCTCCTCAAGGACACCGACCCGGAGCAACTCCCGCATCTCGTACGCGATTTGGCCCGCGGCGGCATCGCCTTGTCGTCGAAAGTCATCCGTCCCATTGTGGACGGCTTCCTGGACAAGGGGCCGGCGAGCGCGGCCGGTCGCTTCGTCGCCAGGCTCACCGCCCGCGAGCGGGCCGTGCTGCTCCTCGTCGCCGAAGGGCTGCCCAACGGGGGCATCGCCGCGCGCATGCATCTGAGCCCCGCGACGATCAAGGATCACGTCAGCGCCCTCCTCGCGAAGCTGGAGGTCGGCACGCGTCTCCAGGCGGCTCTGCTCGCCGAACGCGCCGGGCTGCTCAGGGCGGACCGGACCCCGGAGAACCGGTGAAGCGCCGCCGCGTACCGGCCCGCGTGGTCGACGCGGGCGCCATCGCCGCCGCCCTGCTGGACTCCTGGGTGCACGTCGACCCCGAGGACCGGATGGCTGTGGTGTGTGCTCTGCTGGCCGTCCTCAGCCTGACGATCCGCCGCCGACTCCCCTTCCTCACCTACGTGTTGGCCCTGCCCGCCGCTTTCGTCACCGACGCGGTCTTCGCGACGCTGGCCGCCCTGTACACGCTCTCTTCCCTGACGCGCCACCGCTCCTTGCTGGTCGTCTGCGCCGGGGCGTTCGTGGCCGGTGACACCACCTCCTGGTCGTGGCCCGCACCGGAGTTCACCGATCTGACCGACACGGCGAACCTGATCACGGTCACTTACAGTCTGGCGACGGCTGCCGCGCCGGTCTTCCTCGGGCAGCTCGTCCAGGCCCGGCGCGAGCTGACGTTGCGGATCGGCGAGATATCGAAGGCCCGGGAGAGCGAGCAGCAGTTGCTGGCCGACAGCGTGCAGGCACAGGAACGCGCGCGGCTCGCCCGTGAGATGCACGACGTGGTCTCCCACCAGGTCAGCCTGATCGCCGTACGCGCCGGAGCACTCCAGATCGGCAACCGCGACCCGGAGACGAAGGAGGCCGCGGCCACGATCCGGCGGCTCAGCGTGCAGACGCTGGACGAGCTTCGGCACATGGTGGGGGTGCTACGCGCCTCCGGAAGCATGCCCATGGAACTGACCCCGCAGCCCTCTCTCACCGACCTGCCGCGGCTGGTCGACAACAGCGGCATCGACGTCGAGCTGCGCACCGACCTGCCCGACGACCTGCCCCCGACGGTCCAACGCGCCGTCTACCGAACCGTTCAGGAAGCCCTCACCAACGTACGCAAACACGCCCCCGGCGCCACCGCCACCATCGGCGTCCGCCACACGGACGGCTTGCTCCGGACGACCGTCATCAACACGGCTCGCACCCGGCCCGCCCTCCCCCTGCCCGGCGCGCATTACGGCCTCATCGGCCTGCGCCAGCGCGCGGAACTCCTCGGCGGAACGCTGAGCACCACCGCGACGGCCGACGGCGGATTCCAACTGTGCCTCGAACTCCCGGTGCAGGGAGCCACCTGAGCGTCACCAGTCGTGGACACTGCCGTCCTGGAGGCGGTTGACCGGAAGGTATGCGGCTTCGTACGGGTGGACGGCCGCCAGTTCCTCGTTCAACTCCACGCCGATGCCCGGGGTTTCACCGGGGTGCAGGTGGCCGTCGGAGAAGGTGTAGGCATGCCGGAACACCTCATCGGTGAGCGGGGTGTGGCCGGAGTACTCCTGGATGCCGAAGTTGTGGACGGCCAGGTCGAGGTGGAGGGCCGCCGCCATGCCGACCGGGGAGATGTCCTCCGGTCCGTGCACGGCGCTCTTGATCTGGTACTGGGCGGCGAAGTCGAAGAGCTTGCGCAGCGGGGTGACGCCGCCGAAGTGGGTGACCGCTGAGCGTACGTAGTCGATCAACTGCTCGGTGATCAGGGCCTGGTAGTCGTGGACCGTGTTGAAGACCTCGCCGATGGCGAGCGGCGTGGTGCTGTGGCGGCGCACGAGGCGCAGCGCCTCCTGATTCTCGGCCGGTGTGCAGTCCTCCAGCCAGAAGGGGCGGTACGGCTCCAGGTCCTTGGCGAGGCGGGCCGCCTGAATCGGGGAGAGACGGTGGTGGGCGTCGTGGAGGAGGGGCAGATCGGGGCCGAACTCGGCGCGCACGGCGTCGAAGACGGCCGGGGTGTGGCGCAGGTAGGCGTCGGTGTCCCAGTCCTCGACGAGGGGGCGGGTCTGCTGGTGGAGGACGGGCGCGCCCTCGTCGTCCGTGCTGTGCACCCCGTAGACGGCCTTGAGTCCGGGGATGCCGGACTGGATGCGGACGGCGTGATAGCCCTCGGCGAGCCGCGCGCGGACCGAGTCGAGGAGTTCGGGCAGGTCGCGGCCGTTCGCGTGGCCGTAGGTGCGCACGCGCTCCCGGCTCGCGCCGCCGAGGAGTTGGTAGAGCGGCAGGCCCGCGGCTTTGGCCTTGATGTCCCACAGGGCCACGTCCACGGCGGCGATCGCGGCCATCGTCACCGGGCCGCGCCGCCAGTAGGCGCCGCGGTAGAGGTACTGCCAGGTGTCCTCGATGCGGTGCGGGTCGAGGCCGACGAGGAGGGGGGCCACGTGGTCGGTGAGGTAGCTGACGACGGCCAGTTCCCGTCCGTTGAGCGTGGCGTCGCCGAGGCCCGTCAGTCCCTCGTCGGTCGTCAGCTTGAGGGTGACGAAGTTGCGACCGGGGCTGGTGACGACGACCTTCGCGTCGACGATCTTCATGGGGATTCTCTTTCGGTTCCGGGAGGAAGGGGGGGCAGGATGTCGGTTCAGCCCTTGGAGGCGCCCGCGGTCAATCCGGCCACCAGGTACTTCTGTCCGAGGACGGCGGCGAGGACGACGGGCACGGTGATGAGGGTGGCGGCGGCCATCAGACCGCCCCAGTCGGTGCTCGCGTAGGAGATGAAGTTGAAGAGGGTGACCGGCACGGTCTGGGTGCGCTCGTCGGCGAAGACCAGCGCGAACATGAAGTTGTTCCAGCTGAAGACGAAGGCGAGGAGCGAGGCCGTCGCGGTGCCGGGTGCGGCGAGCGGGAGCGTGATGCGCCAGAAGGCGCCGAAGGCGCTGAGTCCGTCGGTGCGTGCGGCCTCTTCCAGTTCGACGGGCAGACCCGCGAAGAAGCTGATCATGATCCACATGATCAGCGGTACGGAGACGAACATGTGGCTGAGGATCAGCACGGTGTAGGAGCCGACCAGGCCCATCCGTGCGAACAGGTAGTACCAGGGCACGAGCAGCGAGATCGCCGGGACGATGCGCGCGACGAGGATGACGGAGCCGGTGCGGCGCATCCCGAAGCGGCCCACGGCCCAGGCCGCCGGCACCGCGATGACGGCCGAGAGGACGGTGGACACCACGCCGACGAGCAGGGAGTTGCCCATCGAGCGCAGGATCTGGCCGGCTTCGAGGACGCTGCGGAAGTTGTCGAGGGTGGGGCGGAACCAGAGGCCCACGGTGGGGTCGGTCACCTGAACGTTCGTCTTGAACGCGGCGGCGAACATCCAGATGACGGGCAGCGCGAAGACGAGGGTCACGATGGCGATGGCGACACCGCGAAGCCAGGTCAAGTACCGCCGTTTGGTTGCCTGTTGTGCGCGCGGCGGCGGGGTGGTGACGACAGGGGTGACGGTGGCGCTCATGCGTGCTTCCTTCCGCCGCGGCGGCGCAGCAGCACCACGACACCGATGATGAAGAGCGTGAACAGGACCAGGACGGCGGCCGCGAGCCCGTACTCCTGGTAGTCGAAGGTGAGCCCGTAGGCGTAGACGTTGAGCGTCTCGACCTCGAAGTCGGAGCCGCCGCCGGGCCCCTTGGTCGCGTAGAGGATGTCGAAGGTCTTCAGGCCGTCCACGGCGCGCAGGACGAGCGCGGTGGCCAGCGTCGGGCCGAGCATGGGCAGGATCACGTACCGGAAGCGCTGCCAGCTGCTCGCGCCGTCGACGAGTGCGGCCTCCTCCGGCTCCTCGGGCAGGGTGGTGAGACCGGCGAGCAGCAGCAGGGTCATCATCGGCGTCCACTGCCATACGTCGATGAGCATCAGGGTCGGCAGCGACTGGCTGACGGAGCCGAGGAACTCCTGCGGGGGCAGGCCCACCGAGCTGAGCAGGTGATTGGCGATGCCGTTCGTCGGGTCGAGGATCAGCAGCCACAGGATGCCGATGGCGACCGGCGTGGTGAGCAGCGGGATGATGAGGACGGTACGGACCCAGCGCATGGCGCGGAACGGCTTGCGCATGAGCATCGCGAGGGCGAGGCCGAGCACCGTCTCCAGCACCACCGCGCCCACGGTGAAGACCAGCGTGCGGCGGGCCGCGGGCCAGAACCTGCGGGAGTCGGCCAGCGCGTCGGTGAAGTTGCGCAGCCCGATGTGGTGGGAGTCGGCGTTCACCGCGCCGAAGGCGTCGGTCAGGCTGAGGTCGAGCGTGAAGACCAGCGGGAAGACGATCATCAGGCCGACGAAGAGCAGGGCGGGCGCGAGCATGGCCCACTTCAGCCGCCGGTTGGCCTGCTCGAAGGTGCGGGTCCTGCGGCCTCGCTGGTCCTCAAGTGGCCTATGTGCGCGGGTTGTTGTGCGCGCCGGGGAGACCTCGGTGGCCGGCATCAGGACTCCTTGTGGCGGTTGTCGCGGACGAGGAAATCGGCGAACTCCGCGTCCGCGTCCCGGGCCACGGGCGGTACGGACTGGCCGAGGATGCCGGCGACCAGCGGACGGCCGACGATGTCGCGGGCCCGGCCCACCTGGAGCACGCGGGGCCGGTCGTAGCCGCGGCCCCGCGCCGCGTTGAGGCGCATGGCCTCGGCGAGGTCCGCGGGGAAGGCCGCGAGTGTCTTCGGGTCGGACCACACCGATGTGCGGGCCCCGGGGATGCCTTCCGACTGCAGGGTCGTGGACATCTCGGGGCCCGCCGCCCACCTGATGAACTGCCATGCGTCGTCGCGGAGTTCGGAGAACGTGCTGATGCCCAGGCTCCAGGACGGGATGTTGTGCGGCACCGCGCCCGCGGGGCCCGCGGGGAAGGGTGCGAAGCCCACGCGCTCGCGGACCGTGGATATCTTCGGGTCGAGGAAGTTGCTGTAGATCGCGTCGGCGTCGATGTAGAACGCCGCCTTGCCCTGGGCGAAGATCGGCATCGCCTGTTCGAGGCTCATGTTCGTCGCCCCGGGCGGGCCGGTCCGCGCCAGCAGCTTGCCGTAGTACTCGTACGCGGCCAGCGCCTCCGCACTGCCGATGCCCGACTTGCCCCGGACGACGAAGTCCCCGCCGTGCGAGTACAGGAAACTCGACCACTGGGAGACGGCTCCGTTGCGCTGTCCGCGGCCGACGTACCCGAAGAACCCCTTCTTGCGGGCTGCCAGTTCACCCGCGGCGTCCAGCAGCGCGTCCAGCGTGCGCGGCGGCCCGCCGAGGTTCTCGACCAGGTCCTTGCGGTAGTAGAGCACGGGACGTTCGGTCACCACCGGCACGCTCAGTACCTGACGGCCCGTCACGGAGGCTTCGCGCGGGGCCTTCTGGAAGTCCTGCCAGGCGAAGTGCGCGTCGCTCTCGACCCGGTCGGTGAGGTCGGTGAGCCAGTTGTTGTGCGCGAAGATGAGCTGGTCCTGGAGGGCGCGGACCATCATGACGTCCACGTCGGTGCCGGAGGCGTTCAGTTTGACGTTGTAGCTGCTGGTGAGCTGGTCCGCGGTGAGCAGCGTCATCGAGACGGGCCGCCCGATCAGCTCTTCGAACTCCTGCTTCCGGCGCCGTATCGCCTGGGACCACACGTGATTGATCGCCATGATCCGCAGGGGCGTGTCGGCCGACGGTGTCCCGCCACGGGCCGAACAGGCCCCGAGCGCTCCCGTACCGGCGGCTCCCGCCACCCCTGCGGCCATCCTGCCGAAGGTGCGTCGGCTCAGGAGCGGGCTGCTCGTGGACATCGTCGTCCTCGCCTCTCTGTGGTGCCGTTCTTCCGGGCCGACCTACCGGCCTGGGCCTGCTGGTCCAACTGGTAGTACCAGTTGGACCAGCGAGACAGTAACAAGCGAAAGGCGTGCTGAACAGCCCCCTGCGCGGAAAGTGGAACGTGCGGACCCGAGCGGGACCGCGCGTCAGAGGGCCCGGCCGGGCTGCTCCCTGGCGGGCTCGAGCAGGGTCTCGATGTGATTGCGCGCCATGACGTCGACCTGCAGGTCGAGATCGGCCCCGTAGGTGCGCAGGCCGAGTCGCAGATGCTCCAGCATCCGCGCGCAGGCGAGCTCCACGTCGCCCGCCTCGACGGCCTCGAAGATCTCCGGGTGGTGCGGCACACCCGGCTCACCGATGGACGGGTCCGAGTTCGAGCGGAGCATCATCTCGAACATCATCCCGCTGATCGACGACAGCATGATGCGCAGCACCGGGTTCTTGCTCGCCACCGCGATGGCATCGTGGAACTCCATGTCCGCCCGCGCCTTGACCACCACGTCGGACGCCGACTCCAGGGCGTCCCGGGCGGACCGCATCACCGCGATGTCCTCAGGGGTGGCCCGCTCGGTGGCGAGCCGGACCGTCTCGACCTCCAACGGGATCCGCGCCTCGATGAGCTGACGCACCGTCGGCCGCCCGGCCCGGTACAGCGCGTCGTAGCCACGCGCCTGCCCCGATGTCGGCTCCCGCACGAAGGAGCCACGTCCCGGCTCGACCTCGATCAGATGCTGGGCCTCCAGCCGACGGAGCACTTCCCGTACGACGTTGCGGCTCGCTCCGAACTGCTCGGCGAGTTCACGCTCCGAAGGGAGCTTCGATCCGACGGCGATCTCTCCGGACCTGATGTCGTGCTCGAGCTGACGCGCGATACGTTCCGTCAGGAGCCCTCGTCGGCCGGGCTCCGCAACACGGCCCTGGCGCGACGGATCTGAGGGGGCTGACGACTGCATGACCGCAGCGTACAGGCGACTCGCCGCGGCCGTCGGCGATACCGGCCGCCACCTCGGGCGACGCGCCCGCCGCCGCCGCGACGAGCCGGGCACGACTCGGGTGACGGGCAGGGCGGCACCGCTGCCACGGCTGGCGCCGTCGGTGGCGCGACCGCTCCGAGCGGCGTACACCGGGCCGTCCGCTCGCCCTACTCGCCCTCGCTGATCCTGTCGGCAGGTGAGGGCACCGCGGCGAGGGTGTCCGTGGGCGCGGGCACACCCGCGTGGACCCAGTCCCAGTCGTGCCCGTCGACCGGTTCGCCGATCGCGCCGACCGGTTCGACAGCCGGATCGACCGGGTCGACCGGGTCGTCAGCCGGGTCCTCCTGGTCGGCGCGATCGGCGAACCGGGCCATCACGACGGACAGTTGGGCCTGTACGGCCTTGGGCAGCGGAGCGGTACCCGTGGTCGAATCGACCAGGTGGCCCGCCACCCGGTGCAGCTTTATGTTGGTGCGCTGCGACACGTCGACCAGCACCTCCCAGGCGTCATGCGGGCTGACGCCGAAGGCCGCCACGAGAACGCCCCGGGCCATGTCGATCGTGCCGCGGCTCTGCATCGCCCGCCGCAGCTGCGCGACCTCGCGGCTCAGATCCGCGTCCGAGTCCTCCGTCGGCTCGGCGTGCGGGCCCGCGACCACGGAGTGGTCGATGCTCAGCAGAATGTTCACCCCGGAGTTACCGCAGGCCTCGACCCGGTTCAGGTCCAGGTCGATGCTTCCGTCCGAGGCGAGGAGAAGCGGTCGCAGGACGCTGTCGAGCCGCTGATCGTCGTGCAGATGGAGATCCCCGCGCACGCTGACGACCATCCCGTCGCCGTCCCGGTGGTTGAAGATCGTCAGCCCGGAGAGCCGGTGGGCACCGGCGGAGGAGGCCGGATCGGCGCAGGTGGTGGCCGCCCCGGTCCCGGACTGTGCAGACTCTGGCATGGCCGTCTCCCTCGGTGCAGCCTGGCGGTCCGGTATCAGATTCGCGCGCTATCGTGACACACGTCAAGCGATACCTGAAATTAAGTTCAGGGGTTCTAAGACGTGAACCCTTGGGCCTACGATTCGGGTATGGATGGAGTGCCGGAACCGCATGCTGGATGGACGTTCATCACCAATCACGCACGGGTGCTCGCCGCCATCGCCGACGATCAGAACGCGCGGATCCGCGACATCGCCGCGTACTGCAGGCTCACCGAGCGAGCTGTCCAGAAAATCATCTCGGACTTGGAGGAGAGCGGCTTTCTTTCGCACACGCGCGAGGGGCGCGGCAACACCTACCTGATCTCGCCGGGGATGACCCTGCGCCATCCGGCCGAGGCGGAGGCCGGGCTCACCGTGGCCTCCCTGCTCGGTCTGCTCGCCCAGGACGAGGCGCACCGCGCCGATCAGTACCGCAGCGACGAGCGGCAGGGCGCCGACCGCAGCTGAGCGCACCACGCGGGCCTTCCATGCCGGTCAAGGGCCGGCCCAGCCGTCGAGCGGCAGCCACATCGAGCCGCAGGACGGGAGCGGCCCGGCACCCCGTCGCTCCCCGTCTCAAATCCCACCACGCCGCAGTTCCGTACATCCCCGACCGGCGGCGCTGCCCGGTTCCGGGGCGTCAGGCGCCCGGAAGGAAGAGGCAGAACGGGTGGCCGTGCGGGTCGCGGAGAACGCGTACGTCGTTCTGCGGCTGATGTTCCTCCAGCGTCGCGCCCAAGGCGCAGGCACGCTCGGTCTCTGCCGCCAGGTCGACGACCTGGAGGTCCAAGTGCGCCTGCATCTGCTGAGTGCCGGGGCCCTGGGGCCACACGGGGGGCACGTGGTCGGGCTCCAACTGGAAGCTGAGGCCGGGCCGTTCCCCTTCCGGGGCGCGCAGCCGGACCCACTCCTGCTCGCGCTCGACCTCCTCCCAGCCGAGCAGGGCCCGGTAGAAGTCAGCCAGCGCGGGCGGGTCAGGAGTGCCGAGAACAAAACCACCGAGCGTTGCCGTCATGCCCCGACGATTGCCCATGTCCCCCGCACCTACGCGTACGCCACGCGGTTCGCCCGGCCGGCGCTCCAAGGTCCGGACTACCGGGGCTCGCCGACGCCCGCGCCCCTGCCGGGTGTGGCCCGCTTCGTATGGTGTTCGTAGGGTGGTCGGGCGTGGGTGTGCGCCATGACGCCCGCGCCGGAGGAGGAGATCCACGACTACGAGCGGCTGCTTGCCGGGCTCGGCGGGCCGCCGGAAACGGAGCCATCATGCGTGCTGAACCCGGCGCCGAGAGCCGCCAGGAGCGCTTCGACCGTGGCATGGAAGTGATGGCCCGCGTCGACGGCGAGGGCGGCCCCCGTGTCGTCGACGCGCTCGCCGACGTCAACCCCGAACTCGCCCATCAGATCGTCGCGTGGGGGTTCGGGGAGATCTACAGCCGCCCCGCCCTGCCCCCGCGCGACCGGCAGTTGGTCACGCTCGGCATCCTGGCCGCCCTCGGCGGGTGCGAACCCCAGCTGGAGGTGCACGTCAACACCTCCCTCAACGTGGGCCTCACTCCCGAGGAGATCGTGGAGGCCCTCCTGCACTCGGCCGGTTACTGCGGTTTCCCCCGGGCCCTGAACGCCACCTTCGTGGCCAAGAAGGTGTTCGGCGAGCGCGGTCTCCTGCCGGTGCGGCAGGAGCCGTAACGGGGGGCGGATCGCACCTCTACGGCGGCGCGCGGTCTCCGTTCCCGGTCAACGCCGGGCGTTGAGCCGGGCGGCCTGGCGCGTCAGGTGGTCGCGCTCGGCGAGATTGGGCGCCTTCCCGGCCGCCTCGGCGTAGAGCCGGGCCGCGGCCACCAGGTCGCCGTCGCGCTCATGGAGATACGCCGCCACCGCGGTGTGACGGGGCAGCGCGTCGTCCACGGCCGCGAGCGCCGCCAGTCCGGCGCGCGGTCCGTCGGCCTCGCCGACGGCCACCGCGCGGTTGAGTCGAACGACCGGGCTGTCGGTGAGGCGCGCGAGCTCGTCGTACCACTCGACGATCTGCACCCAGTCGGTCTCCTCGGCGGTGGGCGCGTCGGCGTGCAGTGCCGCGACGGCCGCCTGGGCCTGGAACTCGCCGAGGCGGTCGCGGGCGAGGGCCGCCTGAAGGATCTCGACGCCCTCGGCGATCGACGTGGTGTCCCACCGGCCGCGGTCCTGCTCGGCGAGCGGCACCAGGCTGCCGTCGGGCGTGGTCCGAGCGGCGCGCCGGGCGTGGTGGAGCAGCATGAGGGCGAGCAGCCCCGACACCTCCGGGTGGTCGATCGCGGCCGCGAGCTGCCGGGTGAGCCGGATGGCCTCGGCGGCGAGGTCGACGTCGCCCGAGTAACCCTCGTTGAAGACCAGGTAGAGGACGCGCAGCACGGTGGCGACGTCGCCGGCCCGGTCGAGCCGCACCCCGGAGACGGTGCGCTTGGCCCGGCTGATGCGCTGCGCCATGGTCGCCTCGGGTACCAGGTAGGCCTGGGCGATCTGCCGGGTGGTGAGACCGCCGACGGCGCGCAGCGTGAGCGCGACCGCGGAGGACGCCGTCAGCGACGGGTGGGCGCACAGGAAGTAGAGCCGGAGCGTGTCGTCGGCCGCGGGCGCGGGGCCGGGCGCCGGCTCTTCGTCGAGGCGGTCCTCACGTCGGCGGCGGGACACGTCTGCCCGGGCCGCGTCGAGGAACCGGCGCCAGGCCACCGTGATCAGCCAGCCCTTCGCGTCCCGCGGCGGGTCGGCCGGCCAGACGCGGACCGCCTCGACCAGCGCGTCCTGCACGGCGTCCTCGGCCGTCGCGAAGTCGGCTCCGCGGCGGACGAGGACGGCGAGCACGCTCGGTGTGAGGCTCCGGAGCAGGGCCTCGTCCATCACAGGGGTCACTCCGTGATGGTGTGGCAAGCGCTCATGAAGGGGCGCAGTTCCAGCCACTCGTGGATCGGCTTCCCGCCCGCGCCGGGGGCAGCCGACAGTTCCCCGGCCAGTTCGACGGCGCGCTCGTAGCTGTCGACGTCGATCACCATCCAGCCCGCGATGAGGTCCTTGGTCTCGGCGAACGGACCGTCGGTGACCGGTGGGCGGCCCTCGCCGTCGTACCGGACGAAGGCCCCCTCGGAGGAGAGCGCCTGGCTCTCGACGAACTCACCGCTCTTTTCGAGCCGGGCCGCGAAATCGTTCATGTACTGCCCGTGGGCCGAGATCTCCTCCTGCGTCCACTGGTCCATGGGCGCGTCGTTGACCGACGCCGGGGCGCCTCGGTAGTGCTTCAGCAGCAGGTACTTGGCCATCGCGGTTCTCCTCGATCCTGGTCCGACCCATTGTGGTCGCGTTCATACCAGGGACGGAGCCGGTCACGGGTTCTCGACATCGCCGTACGACTTTTTTCGGGCGGGTCAGTTTCCGGTGCCTCCGGTGCCGGAGAGGGCGGCCGCGTACTGCTCGTCGCTGACGGGCTCGAGCCAGGTGGTGCCGTCGCCGTTGCCGTCACCGACCACGATGGCGATGTGGGCCATGAGGGTGGTGTCCGTGGCGCCGTGCCAGTGCTCCTCGCCGGCCGGGCACTTGACGGTCTCACCGGCGCTGACGCGGACGACATCGCCGTCGCGGGTACCGACCAGGCCGACGCCGTCGGTGATGCAGAGGGTCTGGCCGTTGGCGTGGGAGTGCCAGTTGGTACGGGCCCCCGGGGTGAACCGGACCAGCCCCACCGCGAGACGGGCCGGCTCGGCGGGAGCTTCGAGCAGGTTCAGGTAGACATCGCCGGTGAAGCGTTCGGCCGGGGGCCTGACGGTGGGGGTCGACATGAGGTGTTCCATGTTTTCCTTCTTCTCTTCTGGGTCTCTTCTGGGTCTCTTCTTGGGTGAGCCGGTGGCGGGACAGGAGTCAGGCGGCGCCGCGCTCGTCGGCGATCTTCTTGAGCCGGGTGATCGCGGTCATGGCATTGGGCCAGCCCGCGTAGAAGGCGAGATGCGTGATCGCCTCGGACAGCTCCTCGACACTGAGCCCGTTGTCCAGGGCCACGCCCAGGTGGTAGCCGAGCTGCTCGCCGCGGTAGAGGGCGGCAAGCACGCTCACCGTGACGAGGCTGCGGTCGCGCGGGGAGAGTCCGGGCCGCTCCCACACGTCGCCGAACAGGACATTGTCGGTGACCTCGACGAGCTTCGGCGCGATGTCGGCCAGCTCCCGGGGTGCGGACTGCTTCGGCATGAGGACTCCTGGAACGTAACGCGGCAGAATGGATGAGAACAGAGCAGAACGGAAGATGTCGGCATGAGCCACTGTGCGGCCGGGCCGGTCCCGCGGCAGCCGCTGAGACGCTGGTCCCGACTGCCGCCCGGGGCGTCCCAGCTCCTGCCGGTATCGAGGAAACAGCAGGTCAGTACCGTGGAGGAGGGCCTGGCGTCACAGGTACCGACAGGACCCCCCACAGGTACGCCGTCCGATCTAGCCTGGAATGCGTGAGCACCCAGAGCGACATCCGCGAGTTCCTGGCCTCCCGCCGCGCCAAGATCACCCCTCGGCAGGCGGCCCTGCCGGCGTACGGCGGCAACCGGCGCGTGCCCGGCCTGCGGCGCGAGGAAGTCGCCCTGCTCGCCGGCGTCAGCATCGACTACTACGTCCGCCTGGAACGCGGTCACCTCGCGGGCGCATCGGACGAGGTCCTCGACGCTGTCGCGAACGCCCTCCAGCTCGATGACGCCGAACGCGCGCACCTCTACGATCTGGCCCGCGCCGCCGCCAAGCGGCCTGCCCGGCGCGGCAGGCGCCCCCGCGGGCCGCTACCGGACAGCGTGCTGCGCGTCCTGTACTCCATGACCGACTCCCCGGCGTTCATCCGCAACGGCCGTCTCGACGTCCTGGCGACCAACCGCCTCGGCCGCGCCCTGTACAGCCCGCTGTACGGCGACAAGTACGGCACCGAGTACGGCACCGAGTGCGACGACAGGTACACCGGCAAGGGGCGGCACACGGTGAACATCGCCCGCTTCCAGTTCCTCGATCCCGCCGGGCGCGACTACTTCCCGCACTGGGAGGAGTCCGTGAACACCACGGTGTCGCTGCTGCGCACCGAGGCGGGGCGCGCCCCGGGCGACAGCGAGCTGACCGGGCTCATCGGCGAACTCGTCACCCGGAGCGACGAGTTCCGCACCGCCTGGGCCAAGCACAACGTGCGGCTGCACCACACCGGCCGCAAAGCCTTCCGGCACCCGGCCGTCGGGGCGATCACGCTCGACTTCGATGCCATGGAGCTCCCCGCCCAGCCCGGCCTGACCCTCACCGCCTACAGCGCCCCGCCCCACACCCCCGACCACGACAAGCTCCAGCTCCTCGCCGCCTGGTCCGCCACCGAGGAGACACCGGCCCGGCGGTAGCGGGCCCAGCGGGAGGCCCGAACAGGCCCGCGCCCACGCCCTAACGGCGTCGCAGGTAGAGCCGGAGCATGCCGCTCCGGGTGGCGTGCTCCTCGCTCAGCTCGAAGTCGCGCCGCAGTGCCTCGATCTTGGCCCGGTCCGTGCCGCTCGTGGGCGCCCAGCCCGGGCGCCCGGCCCGGGGATCGATCACCACCCACACCCGGCCGATCTTCCGCAGCCGATGGGCCAGCGTCGCCGCCCCCGTCTCCGCGTCGTACAGTTCACCCGCCTCCGGGCCCGTGCGGGCGAGCGCGACGTCGTGCAGCCGCCGGAAGTCGGCGGGATAAGCGGCGGCCGCGCGCCGCGCGCCCGGGGACGGCACGAACAGCACGGTGTCTCCGGGCTTCAGCTCGCGCGCGGCCAGCACCGCGAGGCCCCGCAGGTCGTCGGATCTCGCCCACGGCCCGCGATCATGCTCATGGGTCGGCAGTTGCGCGACGAACGACGCGCCCACCAGAACCACGCCGCCCGCCGCGAGCAGCCTGCCCACCACCGGATTCCGAGAACGCGTCAGTTCGGGCACCAGTCGCACGATCCGTTCCGCGCCCGCGGCCGCGAGCAGCGGGACGCCTGCCAGGCAGAACAGCAGATAGCGGTCGTAGTAGAGCGGCTGGTACTGCGAAATGCCCAGCAACAGAGCGGGCGGCACGAGCGTCAACGGCAACGCCACCCCGCGCAACGACACCTCCCCCCGGCGAGGAAGCGACGCGCACACCCCGACCACCACCAGCCCCAGCACCACGGCGCACACCACCTCGGTGGGACCGGCGAAGGAGTACACCAGGCCACGCACCTGCTCGCGGCCCGGCTTGTCCAACCAGGCGACCTGAGCGCTCTGCCCGCGCGAGACGAAGAGGAGCGGCAGCAGAGAGACCGACACGCAGGCCACCGCCGCCAGCCAGGCCCTCCATACCGCCCATGGCACCCGGGCGCAGCACAGCGTGCACGCGTGAGCCGCCAGGACGAGCACCGCCATCTCGTGCAACCACGCCGTACCGGTGAGCAACAGCGCGTAGAGCACCCAGTGCCGCCGACCGCGCGCCCGCAGGGCACGCACCAGCGCGACGGTCGCCGCGAGGACACCGGCGGCCACCAACGCGTAGGAGCGGCCCTCCTGCGCGTAGCGGCCGACGAACGGGGTCACCGCGTACAGCAGTCCCGCCCACAGCCCGACCCGGGGCCGCGCCAGCCGTGCGCCGAGCAGGCCCACGAGACCGGCGGCCAGGGTCGCCCCCAGCACCGAGGGCAGCCGCAGCAGCACTTCGCCCGGGTACGGGGCGAGGACGAAGTGCATCAGCGCGTAGTAGAGGCCGTGCACCGCGTCGATGTGCGACACCAGGTGGGCGATCTCCGGCAGTGTGCGGTGTGCCATCTGCAGGGTGACGCCTTCGTCGCCCCACACCCCGTCGCGGTCGAGCCCCCACGTGCCCAGGCCCGCCATCACCACGGACGGCACGGTGACGGCGATCGCGGTGCCGGCCGCCCTGGACCGCGGGTTCTGCCGTCGTGACGGGGGTACGGGCGCGGGATCGTTGCGGACGAGGGCGACGGCCACCGGGCTCTCTCCTGGCTCGAGCCGTGCGCGGCCGACCGCCGGCGCCTGGCGCGCCCATCCTGAAAAGGGCGCGCACACGACAGGTGACGCCACGCGGGGCGGGTCACCTGATGCGCCCAGCCCGCCCCTGCTTCCCAAGATGCAGGAGCGGCGGGCACACCGGACCGTGGAGGCATGAGCAAACCGGTCATCGTCTACCAGCCATCGCCCGACGGAGGGCGCCGTGTCCGCGTGGACGGCGAGATCGTCGGACTCGCGCACGAGCCGCGCGATGTCGCCGAGTTCCTGCGTCGGGCCGGGCACGACATGGACGAGGCGGATGTGGAGGCGTCCCCGTTGATCGACTGGCGCGGCGGCGGCCCCGGCACCTGGCCCGCCCCCTGGTAGCGCCGGGTGGGGTCAGTTGGAGGCGTCGGGTCGGCGTTGAGCACGGGCGGGTGACCCCGTACGCTGGCCGACGCAGCTGGTTCGCCCCGTCCGCCAGGCGGGATGCGTCGCAAGAGGGAACCCGGTGGGAATCCGGGACTGCCCCGCAGCGGTGAGTGGGAACGACCGCCGTCATCAGCACTGGGCCCCGACAAGGGCCCGGGAAGCGACGGCCAGTAGATGTCTCGTACGACTGTCTTGTTACGACTGTCCTGTACGACACGAGGCGCGCCCGCGAGTCCGAAGACCTGCCAACTGCCCGTGTGCGTACGACGCGTGCGCGGACATCCTGGCGACCTCGAGGGCGGGTCGGCGAGCACATCGGGCGGACGACCGTGCCATCGCGCGGCGGTCCGGGTCGCCCGGGCCGTCACCCCTTCGCGTCTCTCGTCCCTTCGCCGGGATCTCAGGGATTCATCTCGCGAAGGAGATCTCCGTGACCAGCAGGAACACAGCCGTGACGGCGCGCGCCACCGTCCACGGCTACCCGCGCCAAGGGCGTGACCGCGAACTGAAGAAGGCCGTCGAGGGGTACTGGAAGGGCCGCGTCGATGCCGACGCGCTGCGCGCCACCGCCGCCGGACTGCGCCGCACGCACTGGCAGGACCTCGCGGACGCCGGAATTCACGAGGTGCCGACCGGCGACTTCTCGTACTACGACCACGTCCTGGACACCACCGTCATGGTCGGTGCCGTGCCCGCGCGCCATCGCGCCGCCGTCGACGCGGACGCCCTGGACGGCTACTTCGCCATGGCCCGCGGCACCCAGGACGTGGCGCCGCTGGAGATGACGAAGTGGTTCGACACCAACTACCACTATCTTGTGCCGGAGTTGGGCCCTGGCACGGTGTTCACGGCCGACTCCGCCAAGCAGGTCCAAGAGGTGCGCGAGGCCCTCGCGCTCGGGCTGACGCCGCGGTCCGTGCTCGTCGGTCCCCTCACCTACCTGCTGCTCGCCAAGCCCGCGCCCGGAGTCGCCGCGGACTTCGTTCCGTTGACCCTGTTGGACCGGCTGCTGCCCGTGTATGCGGAGGTGCTCGCCGACCTGCGCGCCGCGGGCGCCGAGTGGGTGCAGCTCGACGAGCCGGCTCTGGCCCAGGACCGCACCGCGGCCGAACTGAACGCCGCCGAGCGGTCGTTCCGCGATCTCGGCTCGCTCGCGGACCGTCCGCAGCTGCTGATCGGCTCGTACTTCGACCGGCTCGGCGACGCCCTGCCGGTGCTGGCCAAGGCCCCCGTCGAGGGTCTCGCCCTCGACTTCACCGGGGCGGCCTCCGCGAACCTCGACGCGCTCGCCTCGGTCGGCGGGCTGCCCGGCAAGCGGCTGGTCGCGGGCGTCGTCGACGGCCGCAACATCTGGGTGAACGACCTGGAGAAGTCCCTCACCACGCTGGGCACGCTGCTCGGGCTCGCCGGGCGGGTCGACGTGGCCGCCTCCTGTTCGCTGCTCCACGTCCCGCTGGACGCGGCGCGGGAGCGCGACCTCGATCCACAGATCCTGCGGTGGCTGTCCTTCGCCCGGCAGAAGACGGCCGAAGTGGTCACCCTCGCCAAGGGGCTGACCCGCGGCACGGGCGCCATCGCCGCCGAACTCGCGGCCAATCGGGCCGACTTGGCCTCCCGAGCCGCCTCCCCCATCACGTACGATCCCGTCGTGCGGGCGCGCGCCGCCGCCGTCACGGACGCCGACACGCGGCGCTCGACGCCGTACGCCGAACGGGCCGCGGCCCAGCGTGCCCATCTCGGCCTGCCCCTGCTCCCGACCACGACCATCGGCTCCTTCCCGCAGACCGGTGAACTGCGCACGGCGCGGGCGGACTTGAGGGCCGGGCGGATCGGCGCGGCCGCGTACGAGGAGCGCATCGCGGCGGAGATCGGCGAGGTCATCACCTTCCAGGAGAAGGCCGGGCTCGACGTTCTCGTGCACGGTGAGCCGGAACGCAACGACATGGTCCAGTACTTCGCCGAACAGCTCACCGGGTACCTGGCCACACGGCACGGCTGGGTGCAGTCGTACGGCACCCGCTGCGTGCGGCCGCCGATCCTGGCCGGCGACATCTCCCGGCCGGAACCGATGACGGTGCGCTGGACGACGTACGCCCAGTCGCTGACCTCGCGTCCGGTCAAGGGCATGCTCACCGGGCCCGTCACCATGCTCGCCTGGTCGTTCGTCCGCGACGACCAGCCGCTCGGTGACACCGCGCGCCAGGTGGCGCTCGCCCTGCGCGACGAGGTCGGGGACCTGGAGGCGAACGGCACTTCGGTGATCCAGGTCGACGAGCCGGCCCTGCGCGAGACGCTGCCGCTGCGGGCCGCCGACCGGCCCGCCTATCTGCGGTGGGCCACCGAGGCGTTCCGGCTCGCCACCGGCGGGGTGCGTCCCGATACCCAGATCCATACGCACATGTGTTACGCCGAGTTCGGTGACATCGTCGGCGCCATCGACGACCTCGACGCCGATGTCATCAGCCTGGAGGCGGCCCGCTCCCACATGCAGGTCGCGCACGAGCTGGCCGCGCACGGCTACCCGCGCGAGGCGGGGCCCGGCGTGTACGACATCCACTCCCCGCGCGTGCCGGGCGCGGACGAGGTGACCGGCCTCCTGCGCAAGGGACTTGAGGCCGTACCGGCGTCCCGGCTGTGGGTCAATCCGGACTGCGGTCTGAAGACCCGCGGCTGGCCCGAGGTCCGGGCCTCCCTGCAGACCCTGGTCACGGCGGCCCGCACCGTACGCGCCGAACTGCCGGCGGCGAGGGCCGAATGATCGCCTGACACGGCGCGGTGGAGCGGCGCGCGGCGCTCTCCACCGTGGCGGGTGCTCAGCCGTAGGACAGGTTGGAGCAGAGGTCCTCGTCGGCCGAGCGCGCGTCGTCGGCCACGCCCGACGGTACGGATGTGGGGGCCGGTGACGCGGTCGCGGCGCCGGTGTAGTCGGCTCCCAGCACGACGGAGATGCCGTCCGCGTCGGCGGCCCGCACCGCGGCGCCGGGGAAGAGACGGGCGACTTCCTCGGCGTCGGCCCGCTCCCCCGGGCCGTACTCGACCGTGGTGGTGGCCCGGTCCTGGGTGGCGGCGTTGGCGGTGCCGGTGACGGTGAAGTCGTGGCCGGTCAGCGTCCTGGCCGCGCTGGAGGCGAGGCCCTTGGTCAGGGTGCCGTTGTAGACGGCGACGGAGACACCGGCGCCGGACACCTCCCGGACGGTGGGCGACGCGGACGTCTCCACAGTGTTCTTGCCGTTCTTGCCGTTCTTGGCTCCGGCGTTCTTCCCGTCCAGGGTGCGGTCGTCCTTGAGCGCGGCCCACAACGCGTCGGCGTCCGGCTGTACGACGGCGACGCGGTTGCCGTCGTACTTCCAGGGGACGGTGACGAACTTGGTGTTGTGCAGATCCACGTCCTTCAGCCCCATCGCGAACTTCAGCAGCTTGTCCGCCGAGCCGAGGCCGGGGTCGACGGTCATCGACCTGGTGGCGGCGTCGGCGAGCGGCAGGAGTCTGGTGGGGGTGAAACCGTCGTCCTTGATCTTCTTGATGAGGCTGGAGATGAAGGCCTGCTGGCGTTTGATGCGGCCGATGTCGGAGCCGTCGCCGATGCCGTGCCGGATGCGGACGTAGTCGAGGGCCCGCTGCCCGGAGACGGACTGCTCGCCCTTCGCGAAGAGGAGCTTGCCCCGGGTGGCGCGATTCGGGTTGAGGTCGTTCTGGTAGACGTCCTGCGGGAGGCAGACCCGCACGCCGCCGACCACGTCGGTGAGTTGCGAGAAGCCCTTGAAGTCGACGACGACGGTGTGGTCGACGCGCAGCCCGGTCAGGTTCTCCACGGTGTTCTGGGTGCATGCCGGGTTGCCCTCGGCCGTCTCCCCGGTCGAGTAGGCCGCGTTGAACATCACGTTCGTCCGGGTCTTGCTCCACGATCCGTCGGGGAGCTTGCACGGCGGCACGGTGACCAGGGTGTCGCGGGGGACGGAGACCCCGACCGCGTGCTCGTGGTCGGCGTAGATGTGCAGCAGGAACGCGGTGTCCGAGCGGCCGACGTCGTCCTTGTCTCCGCCGCCGAGTTCGCTGTTGCCGCCGGTCCGTGCGTCCGTGCCGATGACCAGGACGTTCTCGCCCTTGGACGCCTCCGCGTCGGGCCGGTTCCTGGATACCCCGTCCGAGGAGAACGTGTCGATGTTCCCGCTCAGCCGCAGGTACAGCCAGCCCGCGCCGGCCGTGACCAGGACGAGGAACGCCAGGCCTGCCGCGAGGCCGAACCGCAGCCTGCCGCGTCGGCGGCGGCGCGTGCCGCGGCGCCCTGGGTCCCGGCGCCTCGTGCCACCGCGCGCCGCCCGGACCGCGCGGCGGGTGCGCTCGGTCGGCGCCTCGGGAGTCTGCGTCATCGACGTGCCCTCATCCTCTGCGTCCCTGTGCGTCCTCCTCGGGGTGACGTGTGACGCCCCCCAAGGTTGTACGGTTGCGCAATGTAGCAAGTAAAGCTGAGGATGCGGTACGCGAACCGTTCCCGTCGGCGCGATCACGACAAGGAGTGCCCACCATGTTCCGCAACGCACTGGAGCCCTGGCACCTGCTCATCCTGGGGCTGGTGATCATCCTGGTCTTCGGTTCGAAGAAGCTCCCGGACACCGCCCGCTCCCTGGGCAAGTCCCTGCGCATCCTCAAGAGCGAGACGCAGGCCATGAAGGAGGAGACCGACAAGAACGCAGAGAGCAGCGGCGAGCGCCGCTCCGCCGGGTCCTAGTACGCGGCCGCGCCGCCCCGCCGGACGCGGTCGATGGCGTCGGCGTGCAGGGCCGCGAGGCCGTCGGGCGGCAGGGTCACGGGGGTGCCGGCGAGCGTGTACCACTCGTCGGCCCGCGTGTACTGGATGGCGACGCGCGCCCGGCCGTCGGGCAGCAGGGTGGTGGCGACGGTGACGTCCCCGGTGATCACTCCGACCTCGTCGGTCATGGCGCCGCCGGGTCCTGCCCGGACCTCGTCCCTCAATGTCCCGTGGTCGCTCGACTCGTGCTCGCTCATCAGGAACAGGTGCCCAGCATGGAGCCGAGCTCCCTCTTCTCCGCGTCCGTCACGGACAGCTCGTAGGTCGCCTTCACCGACACCCACGCCCTCGCGTACGCGCACCAGTACGTCTTCGCGGGCGGCTGCCATGCGTCAGGACCCTGGTCGCCCTTGGCGCGGTTGGTGGCGGCCGAGACGGACAGAAGTTGGGGGTGGGTCAGGTCGTTGGCGAAGGCCTTGCGCCGCTCCTCGGTCCATGAACGCGCGCCGGACCGCCAGGCGTTGGCCAGCGGAACGGTGTGGTCGATGTCCAGATCCTCGGGCTCGGTGAACGTTTTGCCCTCGTAGGCGCTGGTCCAAGTCCCGGACACGGGGCGGCACTCGGCGTCCCGGCGTACGTCCTTGCCGTCCCGTTTCAGGACCACTTCGCGCGTGCTGCAGGAGTCGCCCTGCTCGGCCCAGTGCGGGAACTTGTCGCGGCTGTAGCCGGCCATCGAGCCGTTCGCCGCCACCGTGACCTTGGACAGTTCCTCGCGCGCCTCCCGCACGGTGGGCATGCCGGGCAGGGTGCCGGCCGCCGCCGTCGGCGACGCTTCGGGGCCGTGCGCGCCGTCGCTCCCCCTGTCCTCCGCTGCCGTGCACCCGGCAGCCGCGATGATGGCGAGAACGGTCAGTCCCTGTTGCCACAGCCGTACTTGACGCCCCATGAGCAGCCGGTTCCCCTCGCTCGACACGCACACCCCGCGTCGGGTGCGTTCAGGAACCACCTACCCGCGCCCGCGACGTCCCTACTGGGTCGGGGCATGGGCACATGTGTGCGTGGCCCGTCGCAGCGCCGCCGCGTACAGCGCGAGAACGGCGGCGAGCAGCAGGTAGTAGGCGACGGGCAGACCCGTCATGCCCAGCAGGGGGCCGACCGGGGTCAGCGGGAGCAGGATCCCGATGACCGCGAGGCCGGTGGCCGCCCAGCGCACGGGCCCCGGGGTGCGGCCCTCGGCCGCGCGACGGCCGGTGCGCAGCAGGAGCATGACGAGGGCCTGGGTGAGCAGGTTCTCGGTGAACCAGCCGCCGTGGAAAGCGGCCTCGTCGTGCGGCGCGAGCGTGCCGGGCAGGCAGAGGGCGAGCACGGCGAAGGTGGCGAGGTCCGCGAGGGCGCCGAGCGCGCCGAATCCGGTGATGAAGCGGAGGAAGGCGCGCGGCCGCAGCACGGTCGGGCGGCGCAGGGCGGCCGGGTCGGGCCGGTCGTGGGCGAGGGCGAGCTGCGCCCCGTCGAAGCACAGGTTCTGCACGAGGACCTGCGCCGGGAGCATCGGCAGGAACGGCAGCAGGAGCGCGGCCACGAGCATCGCGATCACGTTGCCGAGGTTCGAGGAGAGCGTGATGCGCAGGTACGAGGCGATGTTGGCGCTGCTGTGCCGGCCCGCGACGACGGCGTGCTCGATGGCCGTGAGGTCCTTCTCCGCCAGGACGACGTCGGCGCTCTCGCGGGCCACGTCGACGCCGTCGCGCGGGCAGATGCCGACGTCGGCGGCGCGCAGCGCGGGCAGGTCGTTGACGCCGTCGCCCAGGTAGCCGGTGGTGCGGCCGTGGGCGCGCAGCGCGGTGACGACGCGGGCCTTGTCCTCGGGGGTGCAGCGGGCGAACACCGTGGTGCGGGCGGCCAGCTCCCCGAGTTGTCCGTCCGTGAGGCCGCTGATCCGCTCGCCCGTGGTCACGTCTGCCGGCGTCAGTTCGATGGACAGGTCACGGCAGACGCGGGCCGCCGTCACCGGATCGTCGCCGGTCAGGACCTTGACGGTGACGCCCCGCGCGGCGAGGGCGCGTACGGCGTCGTACGCGGTGTCGGCCGGGGCGTCATGGAAGGCGACGAAGCCGCGGAAGGTCAGGCCGCGCTCGTCGGCCGGGGTGTAGGCGCGGGTGCGGGCCGGGCGCCGCGCGGTGGCGACGGCCAGCAGCCGGACCCCGTCGGCCGCGCGCCCGGCGGCCCGGCGCAGCAGTTCGGCGCGCTCGTCCGGGTCGAGCGCGCAGCGGTCCAGGACCTCCTGCGCCGCGCCTTTCACGGCAAGGGTGTGCGTCCCCAGGGCGCCGGGTTCCCGTACGACGGCTGTGGCGAGACGGCGTACGGGATCGAAGGGGAGCGCGTCGACACCGTCGTACGCTTCCCAGTCCTCGGGGCCGGTGGCCGCCAGGAGGGCTTCGTCGAGCGGGTCGGGGTCGGCCGGCTCGGCGGTCTGCAGCGTCCACCAGGCCGACGCACCCGCCCAGTGCAGGGCCTCAGCGTCGGTGCGGCCGGGGTCGACGGCCGGGCGGTCCTGGGTGAGGGTGCCGGTCTTGTCGACGCACAGGACGTCGACGGCGCCGAGGTCGTGCAGCGCGGGCAGCCGTCGGACGATCACGCCGTGAGTACGGGCGAGCAGGGACGCGCCGCGGGCCAGGCACGTGGTGACGATGACCGGCAGCATCTCCGGGGTGAGGCCGACGGCGACGGCGACCGCGAACGGGAGGGTCTCCAGACCGCGGCCGCGCAGGGCCGCGTTCGCCATCAGGACGAGCGGCGGCGTGAGCAGCATGAAACGGATCAGCACCCACGAGATGCCGTGTACCGAGCGGTCGAAGGCGCTCGTCCTGGTGCGGCGGCCCGCGGTGCGGACCGCCGCGAAGCGGGTGTCGGCGCCGGTCGCCACCACGACGCCGGTGCCGGTGCCGGAGGCGATGCTGCTCCCCTGGAAGAGCAGGTGCGCGCTGTCGCCCGCGCCGGGCAGGTCCACCGGCTCTTTGGGCACCGGCGCCGACTCGCCGGTCAGGGCCGCCTGGTGCACGGTCAGGCCGCGGGCCCTGAGCAGACGTACGTCGGCGGGGACCAGATCGCCGGGGGCGAGGCGAACCACGTCGCCGGGGACCACATCGTCGACAGGGATCTCGCGCACCCGCGGCGCGGCGTCGGGCGCGGTGCGGCGCTGCACGCTCGCGGTGGTGGCGACGAGTCCGCGCAGCCGGTCCATGGAGCGGTCGGCGCGGTGCTCGCCCTGCGCGCGCAGCACACAGCTGACGGCGACGAGGGTGAGGATCACCCACGCCGTGCCCCACGCGGCGACCAGCGCCGAGACGAGGCCCAGGCAGAACAGGACAGCGGTGAACGGGTCGCGCAGGCTCTGCCACAGCCGGGCCGGCCTCGACGGCGGACGAAGGCCGGGCAGGACGTGCGCTCCGCGGCGGGCGAGCCGCTCCCCCGCCTGCGCCTCGGTCAGCCCGCGCGGCGTGCTGTCCAGGGCGCGCAGCACCTGCAGCGCCGACAGGTCACCGGGGGCCGGGCCGACGGCGGGGGCCTGGACCGTGCGGGAGAAGGCGTGGTCGTGGGCGGACACCGCGTCGCTCAGGCTCCGGCGCCGCGCAGCCGGCGCACCGTCGCGCCGGACTGTTCGGCACGCTCGGTGAGCTGGCCGACCATCAGCCTGACCACGGTCACCACGTCCGGGTCGTCGACGTAGTACACCTGGCGGCGGCCTTCGCGGCGGGAGCGTACGAGGCCGGCGAGCTTGAGCTTGGACAGGTGCTGGCTGACGGCGGGCAGTGCGCCGCCGACGCGCTCGGCGAGCCCGGTCACGTCGCACTCGCCGCCGGCAAGGGCCCACATCATGTGCAGCCGCGTGGGGGCCGCGAGCAGGCCGAACGCCTCGGCCGCCTGGTCGAGCACCTCGGCGGACGGGTCGCTGAACCCGGCCTCGGCCGACCCTGGTGAACCTGCCGCCACTGTTCTCTTCCCTTCCGCACAGACCGACGCCCCAGTCTAGATGCCTCGGGACGGCGCGATTCCGGGAACGACGGCGTGCTCGGTGAAGCGGCCGAAGGCCCGGAAGCCGAGGCGGCGGTAGACGGGTTCGCCGGCGGCGGAGGCCTGGAGAACGGCGAGGGGGTGGCCGCCCCGGCGGGCCGTGTGCAGGGCGGCGAGGGTGATGGCGCCGCCGTAGCCGCGGCGGCGGTGTGCGGCCAGGGTGCTGATGTTGTAGATCCCGGCGACGTCCGCGTGCAGGAACACCTCGGCCGAGCAGACCGGGCGGCCCGCGACGTAACCGACCAGGTAGCGGGCGGGGCAGTCGGCCGCCAGGGCCTGTGGCGCGGTCCGCTCGAAGAAGCGGCGGACCGTGGCGGCGGGCGGCTCCCAGTTCGCGGCGAGGACGCCGGCGTAGTCGGCGAGCCGCTCGGGGGTGGTCACCGGGTGCACGTCCAGGCCGTTGACGTAGGGCTGCGGCAGTGTGTCGGTCAGCTCGGCCCACATGGCGGTCTCCGTCTCGGTCGCGGGCAGACCGGCGTCGACGAGGCGGGCCGAGAGGTCGGGCGGCGTCGAGGCGGGCCCCACCCACCAGGAGAAGGGGCGGCCGGTGGCGGCCAGGGCCGCGATCGTCCCGGTGATCCGGTCCTGGACGGTGTCGGGGGTGAGGCGGGCCGCGGCGACGATGTTGAACGTGTCGTCGTCGAGACCGCTGTCGGCGATCAGGAGGTCGTCGGTCACGGTGACCGTCGCGCCCTGGAGGAGGCGGTGCAGATGGCCGGCGTGCTCGGCGAGGTTCTGCTCCGTCCGGTCCGCGAGGTCGGTGGTGTCACATGAGGAATCCTGCAGAGCGCTCATAGTGGTCGATCACATCACACCCGGACGAATCGCCCCGATTCCGAAGTGCTCGCCGAGACCGGGTCGGCCGTCCACGTGAACGCCGCGCAGGTGCACGCGGCGTTCACGGACGCACCTGACGCCGACCCGGCCTGACCGGCCGTCAGCAGTTCAGGTTGGCGCCGGGGTCGACCCCGAGGATCTGCGAGAACTTCTTGTAGTTGTCGACGCGGCTCTGGACCTGCGACGGATTGCCGCCGTTGCACTCGATGCTTCCGTTGATGCTGCGGATGGTCTCACCGAAACCGGCGCCGTTGACCATCGCGTTGTGCGGGGTCATCGTGCCGGGGCCGGTCTGGGTGTTCCAGTACCAGAGGCCGGTCTTCCAGGAGACCGCCGCGTCGGTCTGCACGAGGTCGGGGTTGTGGAGCAGGTCGATACCGAGGGCATCACCCGCGGACTTGTAGTTGAAGTTCCAGCTGAGCTGGATGGGGCCGCGCCCGTAGTACTTGTCGGTACCGGCCGGGCAGCCGTACGACTGCGAAGTGTCGCAGTAGTGCGGGTAGTTGGTGGTGTTCTGCTCAACGATGTAGACGAGACCGCCGGTCTCATGGCCGACGTTCGCGAGGAAGGCGGCGGCCTCCTGCTTGCGGACCGTGTCACTGCCGGTGCCGGTGAACTCCGGGTAGGCGCTGAGCGCGGCGTTCAGTCCTTCGTACGTGTAGAAGGAGTTCCGGCCCGGGAACATCTGGTCGAACTGCGCCTGGGTGACGACGAAGTCCGCCTGGGCGTCGACCTTTTCGGCGGACGCGGGTGCGGCCAGGGTGAACAGGCTGATGCCGGCGACGGACGCGGTGGCGGTCAGCAGGGCGAGAATACGACGGCGCATGGGGGTGCTCCCATCGGATGGAGAAGTGGGGGGTACGGCGCCGCGAACCATGACGCGCATGCGCGCATGCGCGCCGTGGGGGGATGGTTCGCGGCGCCGCCGATCAGGGGGTTCGTCAGCCGCCGACGTTCACGTCGATGCAGGCGTAGAACGCGTTCGCCGTGTCCGCGATGTTCCAGACGGCCAGCACCTTCTGACGGCCGGTCAGTGAACCGAAGTCGACCTGGTGCGTGACGGTGGCCCCGGGCTTGGCACCGTTGTCATTGAACTCGGCGATCTCCTGGCCGCCGACGAAGTACTGCCAGGTGCTGGTGGCGTGCTGGGCCGTCAGCTTCCATTCGAAGCTGGTGTTGCGCTGGACGGGGGTGGCGATCCAGCCCTTGGAGTCGTCGTCGAGCTCGGCGTACCGGCTGTTGCCGCCGCTGCAACTCGTCAGGCCCTTCGGGCCCTCGACGCTCTGCGGTTCGTACGTGATGTCACCGCAGGACACGGTGCCCGCGGCGCATTGCGCCTGACGGCTGGGCGGGGTGGAGATGTAGCCGTGCGCGCTCGCCGATCCGGCGGGCAGGCCGATGGCGAGGACGGGGGCCAGCGCCGCGCCGATGAGCGCGGCCGTCTTCCTTCTGGCGTTCATACGTACTCCTTCACTGCAGGTCTTCCCGACAGCGCGCGATGTGGGGTCGCACGGTCAGGCCGGCCTCTCGTGGGTGGGGCCAAGAGGCGCGAAGGGACAGCGGAATACCCGCCCGTGAACGCGGGCGAACTTCCGTAAGCGGAACGGCCGTTGCTGCTTGGACTAGACCATACAAGCGGTCGTGACCCTGTCAAGGCGCGCGCGGCCAAACCCTCCGGACGGGGATGACGACGGGCAGGCGGCTAATTCTCGGCCCGCCGCCGACGGCGGACGGCCGCCCGTCGCCGCTGATCATCGGGCGGCCCATGACCGCGGCCGGCTTCACCGCGCAGGTCAGGCGCTTGAGCGACCGTACGGTGCCACGTACGGCCCGCGCGGTCCCGGCCACGGTGTCCGCGCTCGCGCTGGTGGCGGCGCGTCCCGGCGGTGTGTCCACGCTCGTGGCGCACGAGCCGCCGCTGAGCGCGCTGCTCCCCGACGCCGACGCGACCGAAGGGGCGCGCGCCCCTTCGGTCGCGTCGGCCTCACGGCCGTCTACGAGAAGTGTCGCGGCGCCGCGCCGCCGTGTTCCCGAGCCACCACGGCGGGTTCCTCGACGGCGGGTCCGGGGCCACGCGGGCCGCCCGGAGCGCGTTCGCGAACAGGCTGCGGGAGGTATGCGCGAGGCTGAATGCCAGAAGGCCGGGTGACGGGAGCGTGGGGCCGACAGCGCGGAGCGTCGGCAGCCCCGCGCGGGAATCGGCCGCGCCGCGTCAGCCTCCCGTACGCGTAGGTCCTCCACTGCCGTCCGCGCTCAGGGCGCGGACGAAGGCGGCCTCCGTCTCCGCGCTGAAGAACCCCGTGATGCCGCGCAGGAGCTGGAGCGCTGTGCGCACCCCGGCGGGCAGCGGGCGTGGCATGCCCGCGGCCGCCACCGCATGCTGGTCGGGGGCGGTCCTGGCCGCGTCCAAGTGCTGCTGCGCCAGGCCGAGTTCGCCGGTGACCGCGTGCCGCACCGCGCACGTCACGTCGTACGACGCGCTGCGCGAGAGCGCCAGCAGGGACTGGACCCCGGATGTCTCCGCCTCGTCGTGGACCGCGGCGCTGAGATGGCCGCCCGCCCGGTCGAGGATCTTCGCTATGGCGGACAGCCGGCCCGCCTCCAGAACTGCCTGAGATGCCATGCCGATTCCCTTCATCACCCCAACCGCTGCGCCCGTGTCTCCAGCGTTATCACCGGCGCTCACCCGGAGCGAACCTCCGCGTGGGGGCGCACAGCACGCGCAGAGAGGGCGCGGGGCGCCCGGGACGGGGATTGAGGCACAAGGAGGCGCACAGGGCCGCCGGGTGGCCCATGCCCGGCGCACCTGCCACCGACCCGGCCGCCGCGGCCACGGCCCCCATGGACAGCCCCCCACCTGCTGTGATCTCATCCGTCCCGCACGCCTTCCGCCCAGGCCCGAAAGACCCCCACATGCAGAAGACCAAGGCCGCACTCTGGGAATTCCTCCAGGGGCTCGGTAAGACTTTCATGCTCCCCGTGGCCCTGCTCGCGTTCTGCGGCATCATGTTGGGCATCGGCTCGTCGCTGTCCAGCGAGGCCGTCACCGACAATCTGACCTTCCTGCGGGGCGAGGGCTTCCACCTCGTCTTCACCTGGATGGCAAACACCGGGCTCGTCGCCTTCCAGTTCCTGCCCGTGATGTTCGCGATAGCCATCCCGCTGGGCCTGGCGCGCGAGGACAAGGGCGTCGCCGCGTTCTCCGGTTTCGTCGGCTTCGCCGCGATGAACCTGGCGGTGAACTTCTACCTCACCGCCAAGGGCGTCGACTTCGACGACGAGCGCGCCATCGCCCATTACGGCATCGCCGACGTGATCGGCATCCAGTCCATCGATACGGGACTGCTCGGCGCGGTCGCCGTTGGCATCGTTGTCAGCGTCCTCCACCGGCGCTTTCGTACCCAGCGGATGCCCGACGCGCTGGCCTTCTTCGGCGGCCTGCGCTTCGTGCCGATCGTCTCGGCGCTCGCGCTCAGCGTGTTCGGTCTGCTGATTCCGCTGGTGTGGCCGACGTTCAACAGCTGGATCACCGACCTGGGCCGGGGCATCGGCCACACGGGCGTCTTCGGGCCGTTCTTCTTCGGCATGGGTGAGGTGCTGCTGCGCCCGATCGGCCTGCACCACATCCTCGTCGCGATGTTCCGCTTCACCGATGTCGGCGGCTCGGGCACCGTCTGCGGCGACCACGTCTCCGGCGCGCTGAACCTCTTCTACGCCCAGCTCAACTGCTCCCAGCCGCCCACCGACTCGGTCACGAACGCCACCCATTTCCTGTCCCAGGGCAAGATGGCGGTCTACCTCGGCGGGCTGCCGGGCGCGGCCCTGGCGATGTACCACTGCGCGAAGAAGGCGATGCGGCCGGAGATCAAGGCGCTCCTCGTCTCCGGGGTCGTCGCGTGTGTCGTCGGCGGGATCACCGAGCCCCTCGAATTCCTCTTCCTCTTCATCGCCCCGTGGCTGTACCTCCTGCACGCGGTACTCGTCGGCCTCGGCTTCCTCACGGCCGCGGTCCTCGGCGTGTTCATCGGCAACACGGACGGCAACGTCATCGACTGGCTCGTCTTCGGCGTGCTCCAGGGCACGACCACGAAGTGGTACCTGATCCCGGTGATCGCCGCGGTCTGGTTCGCCGCCTACTACTTCCTCTTCCGCTGGGCCATCGTCCGCTTCGACCTCAAGACGCCCGGCCGCGAAGAGCCCGCGGAGGAGGAGGCCGCGGAGGAACCGGACGCCGACGCGATCCCCCGCCAGCTGATCGCCGGCAAGTACGACGCGGTGGCGATCCTCGACGCGATCGGCGGCGCGGACAACATCCAGTCGCTCGACAACTGCATCACCCGGCTGCGGATGACCGTCGCGGACGCCGAACTCGTCGACGAACCCCGTCTCAAGAAGCTCGGCGCCGTCGGCGTCATCAAGCTCGACGCCCACAACGTCCAGGTCGTCATCGGCCCGCAGGTGCAGTCGGTGAAGGACGCGCTCGCCACGATGGTCCCGGTGGGCTGAGCCATGCGACTCCCGCCCACCACACAGGCCTACGACTTCGACATACCCGTGGACCGGCACGGCACCTGGTGCACACAGTGGGACTACGTCGAGGACCGCTTCGGCGTCCCGGACCTGCTGCCGTTCACCATCTCCGACATGGACTTCGAGACGGCGCCCGAGGTCCTGCGCGCGCTCCGCGGCCGCCTCGATCACGGTGTGCTCGGCTACTCCCGATGGCGCCAGGCCGACTTCCTCTCCGCGATCGTCGACTGGTACGGCGTCCGGCACCGGACCGCGGTCGACCCCGACGCGATCGTCTACGGTCCGTCGGTCGTCTACCAGATCGGCCGGCTGCTGCACCTGTGGTCGCGGCCGGGCGACGGCGTGGTGGTCCACACGCCGATGTACGACGCGTTCCCCAAGACGGTCGCCGCACATGAACGGCGCCTGCTGGAATGCCCGTTGGGCGAGTGGGACACACTGGAGCGACTGCTCGCGCGGCCCGACACCGCGATTCTCCTCCTGTGCTCGCCGCACAATCCGACCGGACACGTCTGGACCGAGGAGGAACTCGACCGGACGGCCGCCCTGTGTGCGCGGTACGGCGTGGCGGTGATCAGCGACGAGATCCACTCCGACCTCGCGCACCCGCCCCACGTCCACCGCCCGTGGGCCCTGCACGGTGGTCCGCAGGCGCGCTGGGCGGTCGTCACGTCGGCGTCGAAGTCGTTCAACATCCCGGCGCTGAACGGGAGTTACGGCATCATCGGCGACCCCGCGAGCCGCGACGCGTATCTGCGCCACCTCAAGGAGGCGGACGGTCTGTCGTCGCCGGCCGTGCTGTCGCTCGTCGGGCACGTCGCCGCGTACCGGGAGGGCGGCCGCTGGCTGGACGCGCTGGGCGTCTACCTCCGCGGCAACCTGTCCTACGTCGCCGAACGGCTCGGCGCCGCGTTCCCGGAGCTCAACTGGGCGCCTCCACACGCCGGTTACCTCGCGTGGATCGACGTACGGCCGCTCGAAGTGGACGACGAGGCGCTGCAGCGTGAGCTCATCGAGACGCAGAAAGTCGCCGTGATGCCCGGGGCCGCCTACGGCGCGCCCGGCTTTCTGCGCCTGAACGTGGGCTGCCCGCGCGCCAAAGTGGAGCGCGGAACCGAGGCCGTGATCGCGGCGCTGCGAACCGTCGCGGGCTGACCGGCGCAGCCCGTCGCGTCACCGGTACAGCGTCACGGGTACAGCGTCACGGGTACAGCGTCACCGGTACGGCGTCACTGGTACGGCGTCACCGGTACGGCGGCGGCGCGACGGGAGGCGGCGGCGCCATCGGCTGCGGTGGCACGACCGGCATGTCGGGCCGGGTGTCGTGCACGACGCGGGCCAGCGTGAACTCGTACTCGAAGGTCTGCGTCACGCCCTCGGCGATCACGAGGTACCCGCCGTCGCCGTGCTCGTAGATCGTGCGTCGCTGCAGGTTGAGCGGGTGACGCGGCTCGAAGGCGAGCACATGGCGGTGCAGCGCGTCCCGCGCCTCGCGCCGTGTCCCGCTCACGTGCCCGACCGCCCGGGTCACCATCCGTACACCGCCGAGGCCCCCGCCCAGGGCCGCCATCATCAAGCCCCAGGTCATCCTGGTCGAGTCGTCCGTCACCGCTCCCCCGTACGTCGATCGTCCGCCGAACTCTGCCACACGGACGACGCCGCTCCGGCTGCCGGGGGTGTCGCTGGGAACACCCCCGATCCGGGGCCCAGGCCTCCTGCCCAACTGCCGCTGCCGGAGCAGGATTTCACCCGTGACCGAAACCGGCGACGGACGGGGAGAGAGACGATGAGTGGTCCTACGCGACGCAGGGTCCTGCAAGGTGCGGCGCTCGCGGCGGCGGGCAGTGTGGTCGGCGGGTTCGGCCCCGGCCACTACGCCGCGGCCGCGCAGTCCACGACGACGGACGGCGCGGGTTCGCTGCCGTTCCTGGAGGGCGCCTTCGCCCCCGTCACCGAGGAGTTGACGGCCTTCGACCTGAAGGTGAGCGGGCGCCTCCCCCGCGACCTCGACGGCCGCTACCTGCGCACCGGCCCCAACGCGCTCGGCCTGGAGGACCCGCGGGCACACCACTGGATGCTGGGCGACGGCATGGTGCACGGTGTGCGGCTGCGGGGCGGGCGCGCCGAGTGGTACCGCAACCGCTGGGTGCGCTCCTCACAGGTGGCGAGGAAACTGGGCGAGCCGTACCCGGGCGAGGTGCCCCCGGACGACTTCGCGTGCAACACGCACGTGATCCCGTACAAGGGACGGATCCTGGCGCTGCAGGAGAGCGGGCCGCTGCCCTACGAGCTGGACGGCGAGCTGGCCACCGTACGGCCCTACGACTTCCGCTCCACGCTCACCGGCGCGTTCACCGCGCACACCAAGTACGACGCCACGGCCGACGAGTTGCACGCGGTGGCGTACTACCCGACGTGGGACCACGTACGGCACATCATGATCGACGGGACCGGGCGGGTGGCCGCGTCGCATCGGATCCCGGTGGCGGACGCGCCGATGATGCACGACTTCGCGCTCACCGGGAAGTACGTGGTGGTCGTCGACGTGCCCATCACGTTCGACGCGGCGGCGGCCGAGGCGGGCGCCCCGGTGCCGTACGGCTGGAACGACCGCCATCCGATGCGGGTGGGGGTGATGCCGCGGGCCGGCGGCGCCACCCGCTGGTTCGAGATCGACCCGGTGTTCTACTCGCACACCCTCAACGCCTACGACCAGGGCGACACGGTGGTGCTGGAGTACACCTCCATGCCCGCCCCGTTCTACGTGGGTGGCCGGGGCAACGGCGGGCCCTCGACGACCGGTACACCGACGCTCGACCGCTGGACGATCGATCTGCGCGCGGGCCGGGTGGTGAGTGCCCGCGTGGACGACCTGCCGCAGGAGTTCCCCCGCGTCAACGAATCCCTGGTCTCCCGGCGTCACCGCTACGGTTACGCGGCGAGCGCGGCCGAGATGTGGCGCGCGTACGAGACGGTCGACGGGGTGCCACCGGACGAGAAGTTCTCCAACTGCCTGGTGAAACATGACATGTTGCGCGGCAGCCGGCAGGTGCACCGCTTCCCGCGGGGCGCCGCGGCGAGCGAGCCCGTGTTCGTGCCGCGGCGCGGCGCCCGCGACGAGGACGACGGTTACCTCCTGTCCTACGTCCACGACCCCGACCGGGGCGCGAGCGACCTCGTGATCCTCTCCGCCCAGGACTTCACCGGCCGCCCGCTGGCCCGCGTCCACCTTCCCGGCCGGGTCCCGCTGGGCTTCCACGGCAGCTGGGTCGCGGATGCCTAAGGGCTGTCCCGTAATCCCTGGTGGATCAGCGCGCGGCGTCAGATGCGGTGCATCGCAAGGCGGAGGAGCGCCCGCATACTGGATGTATTCGGGCGTTTCGACAACGCGGCGAGGTGCCGTAGCTGTCGTCGTGCGCCCGCCAGGGATTACGGGACAGCCCTTAGCCGCCTGCACCGGCCCGCCCGCTGTGGGAAACTCGCGGGGTGAAGAGGCAGGAGCTCGACGATCTCGTGCGGCTGCGGCGGGCCCGGGACCTGATGGACCGGGACTATGCCGAGCCGCTCGACGTCACGGCGCTGGCGCAGGTCGCGCTGATGTCACCGGGCCACTTCTCGCGCAGCTTCCGTGCCGCGTACGGGGAGACGCCGTACAGCTATCTGATGACCCGCCGCATCGAGCGGGCCAAGGCGCTGCTGCGCCGCGGCGACCTCACGGTGACCGAGGTCTGCTTCGCCGTCGGATGTACGTCACTGGGTTCGTTCAGCTCGCGCTTCACCGAGCTGGTCGGGGAGACCCCGAGCGCGTACCGGACCCGCGACCACGACGACGCGGTCGCGATCCCGGCCTGCATCGTGAAGATCCATACCCGGCCTGTCAGGAACGGGGACGCGGGGGCCGCCCCCCGGTCGTAGGGTGAGACGCATGGCCGACATCAAGCTTTCCACGTGCTTCATCGCCGTCGACGACCCCGACAAGGCGATCGCCTTCTACCGCGATGTGCTGGGCCTAGAGGTGCGCAACGACGTCGGGTACGAGGGAATGCGCTGGGTGACGGTCGGCTCGCCCGCGCAGCCGGACGTGAGCGTCGTCCTGGAGCCGCCGCTGGCCGATCCGAACGCCTCCGAGGACGACCGGCGGGTCATGGCCGAGCTGCTGGCCAAGGGGCTGCTGCGCGGCGTGCTGTTCTCGACGGAGAACTGCGACGCCACGTTCAAGCAGATCAGCGACGCCGGCGCCGATGTGGTGCAGGAGCCGATGGACCAGTTCTACGGGGTCCGCGACTGCGCGTTCCGCGACCCGGCGGGCAACCTGCTGCGCTTCACCCAGCAACTCGGGGAGTGACGTCCGGGTCGCCGAGGACTCAGCCTCCGGTGCTCTCCCGCACCTTCAGCTCGTGGCCCACGACATGGTCCTGCAGCGGGCCGGTCGACGGCTCCTCGATCCGGTCGAGCAGGAGCGCGACGGCGGCCCTCGCGATCTCCTCCTTGTCCGGGGAGATGGTGGTCAGGCTGGGCACGCTGAAGCGGGAGCCCTCGATGTCGTCGAAGCCGACCACGTCCAGCTCCTTGGGCACGCCGCGGCCCTGCTCGTACAGGGCGCGCAGCGCGCCCAGGGCCAGGTGGTCGTTGAGGCAGAGCAGCGCGTCGGGGCGCGGCTCCGCGTCCATCAGGGCGGTCGCGGCCCGCGCCCCGTCCTTCCAGTGGTACGCGTCCACCGGCACCACGAGCGCGCTGTCGAACGGGACCCCGGCCGCCTTGAGGGCTTCGCGGTAGCCGTCGGTGCGCAGCCGGTCGGTGCCCTGGCGGCCGCGCACCGTGCCGCCGACGACGGCGATGCGGCGCCGCCCGCGCGCCAGTAGGTGTTCGGTGGCCTCGCGTGCCGCCCGTACGTTGTCGATCGCGACGTGGTCGGTGCTGCCCTCGGCGGGGCGCTCGCCGAGCAGCACGACCGGGAGCCTGCGGTCGCGGGTGGCGAGGTCCTTGGGGTTCAGCGAGAGCGGGCTGAGGATGACGCCGTCGGTGAACTGGGCGTCGAAGCCGTGCAGCGCGGCGAGTTCGCGCTCGCGGACGCCGCCGGTCTGGTGCAGCAGGACGGTCTGTCCCCGCCGGTCGGCCTCGGTCATCACGTGCCGGGCCAGTTCGGAGAAGTACGCGACGTCGAGTTCGGGGACGGCCAGCGTGATCATGCCGGTGCGGCCCTGGCGGAGCTGGCGGCCCGCGATGTTCACGCGGTAGCCGAGGGCGTCGATGGCCTCGCGCACGACCTCGCGGGTCCGGTCCGACACGTGCTCGTAGTCGTTGATCACGTTGGAGACGGTCTTGGGCGAGACGCCCGCGTACTCCGCCACGTCCTTGATCCTGGGTCTGGCCGCCACGCTGTTCTTTCCTTCCGTCTGCCACCCGCGATCGTATCCAGCATCACGAATCGGTTTCGAGCCGGATTCCGCACCGCCTCGGATATTTACATCGATGTAATCGCCATGGTGCCATGTGCCTCACATCGACCGGAGCAGCACCACAGGCAAGGAGCACCATGCCCGTCCCGCACCCCACGGCCCTGCCGCGGCCCGAGTACCCGCGGCCGCAGTTCGCCCGTGAGGCCTGGCTGAATCTCAACGGTGAGTGGCAGTTCGAGATCGACCGGGCCGACACCGGCCTCGAGCGCGGCCTGCGCGAGGCCGAGTTGAGCGGCCGGATCACCGTGCCGTTCTGCCCGGAGTCGGAGCTGTCCGGGGTCGGCGAGACCGACTTCCTGGAGGCCGTCTGGTACCGGCGGACCGTGACCGTGCCCGCGGAGTGGACGGACGCCCGGGTGCTGCTGCACTTCGGGGCCGTGGACCACGACACCACCGTGTGGGCGGACGGCGTCGAGGTGGCGCGGCACCGCGGCGGGTTCACCCCGTTCACCGCCGACCTCGGCGAAGTGGCTGTACCCGGCCGCGAGTTGACGCTCGTGGTGCGGGCCCGCGACAGCCGCCACGGCCCGCAGGCCCGCGGCAAGCAGGCCACTTGGTACGCCAACACGCACTGCCACTACACCCGCACCACCGGCATCTGGCAGACCGTGTGGCTGGAGCCGGTGCCGCGGACCGTGGCCCTGAAGCGGCCCCGGATCACGCCCGATCTGGCCTCGGGTTCGTTCTTCCTTGAGCTGCCGCTGACCGGGAACGCGCCGGGGCACCGGGTCCGCGCGACCCTGGCCGACGAGAGCGGCGTCGTCGTCACGGCCGAGGCCCGCGCCGACCTCGACCTCACCCCGCGGCTGGCCCTCACGATGCCCGCGAACCGGCTGCGCGTGTGGTCGCCGGACGACCCGCACCTGTACGACCTCACCCTCGAAGTCGTGGACGCCGAGGGCGAGTCGGTGGACCGCGTCCGCTCCTACGCCGGGCTGCGATCGGTCTCCGTCGACGGCAAGCGGCTGCTCCTGAACGGTGAGCCCGTCTTCCAGCGGCTCGTGCTCGACCAGGGCTACTACCCGGACGGCCTGATGACCGCGCCGTCCGACGCCGCTCTCGTACGCGACATCGAGCTCGGCCTCGCCGCCGGCTTCAACGGGGCGCGGCTGCACCAGAAGGTCTTCGAGGAGCGGTTCCTGTACCACGCGGACCGGCTCGGCTACCTGGTGTGGGGCGAGTTCGGCGACTGGGGCTGCGAGGTCGGCGCCCGCGACGACAACCAGCGCCCGGACGCCAGTTACGTCACGCAGTGGCTGGAGGCCGTGGAGCGGGACTACTCGCACCCCTCGATCATCGGCTGGTGCCCGCTCAACGAGACGTACCAGCACCTGCACGACCGCATCACCCAGCTCGACGACGTGACCCACGCGATGTTCCTGGCCACGAAGCAGGCCGACGGCACCCGCCCCGTCATCGACGCCTCCGGATACGCGCACCGGGTCCCGGAGACCGACGTCTACGACTCGCACTGCTACGAGCAGGATCCGGCCGCGTTCGCGAAGACGATGGCGGGCCTCTCGGAGGACAAGCCGTACCTCAACACCGGCCCCGACGGTCGCGCCTGGTCCGTGCCGTACGCCGGACAGCCCTACTTCTGCAGCGAGTTCGGCGGCATCTGGTGGGACGCGCAGGCCGCCGCCGAGGTCTCGGGCGAGGCGCGGGACGAGTCGTGGGGGTACGGCGAACGGCCGCGCAGCGCCCAGGAGTTCGTGGACCGCTTCGTCGGCCTGACGGGTGTGCTCCTCGACGACCCCGACATGTTCGGCTACTGCTACACCCAGCTCACGGACGTCTTCCAGGAGCGCAACGGCGTCTACGGCTTCGACCGCAGCGAAAAGGTCGACACCGCGCTGCTGCGCGCCGCCCAGCTCCGCCCCGCGGCCTTCGAGGGCCCGCGCTAGTTCCTCTCTGTCCATGATTTACATCGATGTATATCCGGGGTGACAGGGGCGGGTCCGCCCGCCGCCGTCACCCGGGGAAGGAGCCAGATGACCGGCACACCCGCACCCGTCGGTCGCCCCGCACTCACCAGACGACGCGCACTGACGGCCGCGCTCGCCGCCGGGACCACGGTCCTCGGCGCCGGGGCACTCAGCGGCTGCGGCAGCGCGCTGGCGGCCGGCGACTCGACCGTTCGCCTGTGGGACCTGTTCAGCGGGGCCGACGGCGGCCTGCTCAACGACATGGTGCGCAAGGCGCGACCCGACATGCCGGGCACCCGCATCGAGCGCACCGTCCTGGAGTGGGGCACCCCCTACTACACGAAACTCGCCATGGCCTCGGCCGGCGGCCGCGGCCCGGATGTCGCGGTCTCGCACATGTCGCGTCTGGCGGGGTACGCGCCGACCGGCCTGGTCGACCCGTGGGACCTGGACCTGCTCGCCGAATACGGCGTCCACCGCGAGGACTTCACCGACGCGGTGTGGTCGCGTACGCAGTACGAGGGGAAGACCTTCGCGATCCCGCTCGACACCCACCCCTTCATCGTGTTCTTCCACCCGGACATGGTGAAGAAGGCCGGGCTGCTCACGAAGGACGGCACGCTGGACGCGGACGCGTTCTCCTCGCCCGACAAGTTCCTCGCCGCCGGCAAGGAGTTGGCGAAGGCCTCCGGGCAGCAGGGCATCTCGTTCGGGTACGTCACCGACACCGCGCAGGGCTGGCGGCTGTTCTACGGCCTGTACAAGCAGACCGGCGGCGCTTTCAAGGTGCCCCCGGGCGGCCCGGCCGAGGTGGACGTGGACCGGATGGCCCACGTCATCGCGTTCATGGCCAAGCTGGTCGACGGCCGCGTGAACCCCAAGCGGCTCGACTACAACGCGGGCATGGCCTCCTTCAACAACAAGCAGACCGCGATGATCCTGTCCGGCGAATGGGAGCTGGGCACCTACCGGGCCGCGGACAAGAACGTGGGCGCGGCCCCGTTCCCCACCGTCTTCGGCACTCCGGCCGTCTACGCCGACTCGCACTCGTTCGTGCTCCCCCGCCGTGAGAACCCCGACGCGGAGCACCGCCGCCGTACGCACCGCGCGGTGGCCGCGCTCCTGAAGGCCGGGCAGATCTGGGCGACCGCGGGCCACATCCCCGCCTACGAGCCGGTCACCCGGACCAAGGAGTACGCCGCTCTGCTGCCGCAGGCGCACTACAAGGGGGCCGCGGACCACGTCGTCCTCGACCCGGCGGCCTGGTTCGCCGGTGCCGGTTCCGATTTCCAGAACGCCATGTCGCAGGTGCTGCAGCAGGCCCTGCTCGACGGTCTCGCCCCCGACCGCGCGGCGCGCGCGATGGTGCGGCGCCTGAACACCTTCCTCGCCAAGCCCAGCCCGGCCTGACCGGCCGCGCCCCCTAGGAGACACAACGATGTCCTCTCCTCACGCCTCGCCCCGGCCAGGCGCCCTGTCGGTGCGGCGGCTCTTCTCCCCCGGCCTGCTCTTCGCGCTGCCCTTCCTCGTCCTGTTCGTGGTGTTCATGCTCTGGCCGCTGGGCCAGGGGCTGTGGATGAGCCTCACCGACCGGGCCCTTTCGGCGCACACCCCGTCGTTCATCGGCGTCGACAACTTCACCGAGGCGTTCCAGGACGCCGAGATGTGGAAGGCGCTCTGGCACACCGTCCTGTTCACGCTCATCTCGACCGTCCCGCTGGTCGTGGTGGCGCTCGGCATGGCTCTGCTCGTGCACACCGGGCTGCCGGGGCAGTGGGTGTGGCGGCTGGCGTTCTTCGCGCCGTATCTGCTGCCCGTCGGCGTCGTGGGCCTGCTGTGGATCTGGCTGTACCAGCCCGACCTCGGCCTCTACAACCATCTGCTCGACAAGCTCGGCCTCGGCCAACTCGCGTGGCTCAGCGACGAGTCGGTGGCCATGTGGGCGATCGCGCTGACCACTCTGTGGTGGACGGTCGGCTTCAACTTCCTGCTGTATCTGGCCGCGCTGCAGTCGATCCCCGACCACCTCTACGAGGCCGCGGCGATCGACGGCGCCGGGGCCTGGCGGCGCCTGTTCTCGATCACGCTGCCGAGCCTGAGCCGGATCACGGTGGTGATCACGGTGCTGCAGCTCCTGGCGTCCCTGAAGGTCTTCGACCAGGTGTATCTGCTCACCAAGGGCGGTCCGAACAACTCGACGCGGCCCGTCGTCGAGTACATCTACGACGTCGGCTTCACCGGTTACCGGCTCGGTTACGCCTCGGCGATCAGCTACATCTTCTTCGCCCTCGTCGTCCTCGCCTCCGCCGTCCAGTTCGCCGTACTCCGCCGCCGGGAGAAGTGACCATGACCTCCACCGAAGCACCCTCCCGCGCCGAGACCGCGCCTCAAGTGCGCAGGCCCGTGACGCCGCCGAGACGGCCGCGACGTCCCGAGCGGTCCCAGACGAACCTGACCCTCGGCGCGAACCGCACGGCCCGCGTGCTCGCCCTCGCCGTCCTCGGGGTCGCCGCCCTGGTGTGGCTGCTGCCGATGGCGTGGGCGCTGCTGACCGCGTTGAAGTCGGAGCAGGACGCCAGTGATCCGCTCAACTGGCTGTGGCCGAAGCACGGCTTCACGCTCGACGGGTTCCGCACCGTGTGGGAGCGTGGCGACCTGCCCCTGTGGATGCTCAACAGCCTCCTCATCTCGGCCGCCGTCACCGTGATCACGGTGCTGGTCTCCGCGATGGCCGGCTACGCGTTCTCCCGCACCGTGTTCGCCGGGCGACGCTGGCTGTTCGTCCTCACCATCGCGGCCGTCCTCGTGCCGCCGCAGATCCTGATCGTGCCGTGGTTCCAGCAGATGCTGACGCTGCACCTGCTGGACACGTACGCGGCGGTGATCCTGCCGCAGACCGTGGCGCCCGTGATGGTGTTCATCCTGAAGAAGCACTTCGACTCGCTGCCCAAGGAGCTGGAGGAGGCCGCCAGGATCGACGGCGCCGGGCACTGGCGGATCTTCTGGTCGGTGCTGCTGCCGCTGTCGCGTCCGATGCTCGCCGCCGTGGCGATCTTCGTCTTCATCGGCGCGTGGAACAACTTCCTGTGGCCGTTCGTCTCGACCTCCGACCCCTCGCTGATGACGCTGCCCGTCGGCATCACGTCGGTGAAGGACGCGTACGGCATCCAGTACGCGCAGGCGATGGCGTCGGCCGTGCTCGCCGCGCTGCCGCTCGTCGTCGTGTTCGTGCTCTTCCAGCGACACATCGTGAAGTCCGTGGCGACCACCGGCCTCGGCGGCCAGTGAGGCGGCCTCCAACTCGGCCGTCCATCCCTCCCGTTGACAGCTCGGCACCACTTCCCTAACGTCCTGAAGCCGTGAGACTTACATCGATGTAAGGAGCCGCTCATGCGCACCCGGCCCCGTACCGCTCTGGTCGCCGCTCTCCTGGCCCTGCTCGTCGGACTGGTCTGCGCACCGCAGGCCGGCGCGGCGAGACAGGCGCCCGCCGCGGCAGCCGCCTCGGGAACCTTCCGCAATCCGCTCAACACGGGACCCGACCCGTTCATGGCCTACGCGAACGGGGCCTACCACCTCACCACGACCCAGGGCGACAGCATCAAGATGTGGCGCTCGCCGTCCATGGCCACGCTGCTCGACGCCGACCCGATCACGGTCTGGACGGACACCGACACCACGCGCAACCAGCACATCTGGGCGCCGGAGTTCTACCGCTCCGGCAACCGCTGGTACCTCTACTACACCGCCGACGACGGCACGGACGACCACCACCGCGTCTACGTCCTGGAGTCGGAGCGCGACGACCCGGCGGGCCCGTACCACTTCAAGGCGAAGCTCGCCCCGCCCAACCACGCCGACGACTTCGCCATCGACCCGGGCATCCTCCAGGTCAACGGCCGCCTCTACCTCGCGTACAGCGGCATCAACGCCTACCAGCACAACGGCCTGAACATCGCGCCGATGTCGAACCCGTACACCGTCTCGGGCAACGCGACCGCGATCAACGCCGCCGGGGGCTGCCCCGAGGTCCGCGAGGGCCCCGAGTTCCTGCACCGCAACGGCCGTACGTGGATGACGTACTCGACCTGCGACACCGGCAAGCCCGACTACCAGGTCTGGATGATGTCGCTGGCCGACGGGGCCGATCCGCTCGTGGCCGGCAACTGGACGCAGCGCTCCGGTCCCGTGTTCTCCCGCGCCGACTCCCACGGCGTGTTCGGCCCCGGGCACCACGCCTTCTTCACGTCCCCCGACGGCACCCAGGACTGGCTGATCTACCACGCCAAGACCACCTCGACGAACACCTACACCAACCGTACGACCCGCGCCCAGAAGATCAGTTGGAACGCGGACGGCAGCCCGAACCTCGGCGTCCCCCTCGCCATGGGCGCGACCCAGGACCTGCCCTCGGGCGACCCGGGCTCGGGCAACTACTGGATCAATGACGACGGCCGCTCCAGCGGCGCCGGCACGGTCGCGTACACCGGCACCTGGAACTCGGGGACAGGCTGCGCCACGCAGTGCTTCTGGAGCGATGACCACTGGAGCGACCAGGCCGGCAACACCGCGACGTACACCTTCACGGGCACCCGGATCGCCCTGCTGTCCGTCCGCGACACCGGCAACGGCATCGCGGCGATCAGCGTGGACGGCGGCCCCGAACAGCGGGTGGACTACTACAACGCGATCCGTACCGGCGAGACGCTCCAGTACCGCAGCCCGCGCCTGCCGAACGGCAAGCACACGCTGCGGGTCCGGGTGACGGGCGAGCGCAACGGCTCGTCCGGGGCGTCGTTCGTGAGCGTGGACCGGGCCGAGGTGTACACGGACTGACACCGGCCCACGTGCGGGCACACCTGGTCGAGCGGACAACCGTTTGAGGGGATGGTCCGGTTGCCCGTCACCCCGGGACGGGTCCGGCAGTTGAGGTCTCTGGATGCGCCCCGGCGGCCTGCCGGGCGGGCGCGTCCGGGCGGCGGTCACGGCACTGTGCGGGTGTGTTCGACGTGACCGCCGCCGACGCGTGGGGATGGCGGGCAGACGGCGGCGGGCCCGCTCCGGTGATCGGAGCGGGCCCGCGCGCGATGGGTGGAGCGAGACTCAGCCGCGTACGGGCTCCAGCTCCCGGTCGTCCTCGGCGGACGGCGACGCCGCGAGGTTCTTCTGCAGCTTCTCCCCCTCGACGTCGACGTTCGGCAGCAGCTTGTCCAGCCAGCGGGGCAGCCACCAGGCCGCCTTGCCGAGCAGCGCCATGACCGCGGGCACGATCGCCATGCGGACGACGAACGCGTCGAACAGGACGGCCACGGCAAGGCCGAAGCCCATCATCTTGATCATGTCGTTGTTCTCCATGATGAAGCCGGAGAAGACACTGATCATGATGATCGCGGCGGCGGCGACGACCCGGCCGCCGTGCCGGAACCCGGTCACGATGGCCTCGCCGGGCCGCGCCCCGTGGACGTAGGCCTCACGCATCCGCGTCACGAGGAACACCTCGTAGTCCATGGCGAGTCCGAAGACCACGCCGATCATGAAGATCGGCATCATCGACATGATCGGGCCCGGCTGGTCGACGCCCACGATGTCCGCGAGCCAGCCCCACTGGAACACCGCGACCACGGCGCCGAGCGCCGCCGCCACCGAGAGGAGGAAGCCGAGCGCCGCCTTGAGCGGGACCAGGATCGAGCGGAACACCAGCATCAGGAGCAGGAACGCCAGACCGACGACGAGGAGCAGGTACGGCACCAATGCGTCGTTCAGGGTCTGCGAGAAGTCGATCGTCATGGCCGTCTGGCCGGTGACGAGGACGTCCGAGTCGGTGTCCGCCTCCCACGCCTTGGCCTCGGAGCGGATCGTCTTGACCAGTTCCTCGGTCTTGTGGTCGCTCGGGCCCGTGGTCGGGACGACCGACATGATGGCCGTGTCGCCGGCCTCGTTGACCTGGGCCGGGGCGACCGCGGCGACCCCGTCGACCTTGGCGAGCGAGGCGCCGACCGACTTGGCCGCGGCGGCCGCGCCCTTGCCGTCGACGGTCACCATCAGCGGGCCGTTGAAGCCGGCGCCGAAGGACTCGGAGAGCATGTCGTACGCCTTGCGCTGCGTACTGTCGGGAGCCGACGTGCCCTCGTCGGGCAGACCCAGTTCGAGGCTGGTGGCCGGGACGGCGATGGCGCCGAGTCCGAGGACGGCGACCAGCAGGACGGTGAGCGGGCGGCGCATCACGAAGCGGGACCAGCGGGTGCCCAGGTTCGGCTTGCCCGCGTCGGCGCCGTGCGCCGGGACGGCGGCCTTGCGGTCCTTGCGGCGCAGTACCTTCTTGCCCGCGAAGCCGAGCAGGGCCGGGATCATCGTGAGGGCGATGAGGACGGAGATGGCGACGGTCGCCGCGGCGGCCATACCCATCTTCGTCAGGATCGGGATGTTCACCACGGACAGGCCCGCGAGGGCGACGACGACCGTCAGGCCGGCGAAGACGACCGCCGAACCCGCGGTGCCCACCGCGCGGCCGGCCGCCTCTTCGCGCTCGCGGCCCTCGGCTATCTCCGCGCGGTAGCGGCTCACGATGAACAGGGCGTAGTCGATGCCGACCGCGAGACCGATCATCGTCGCCAGCGTGGACGTCGTGCTGGAGAGGTTCAGGACGCTGCCGAGCGCCGCGATGCCCGAGACGCCGATGCCGACGCCGATGATCGCGGTGAGCAGCGGCATGCCCGCGGCGACCAGCGAACCGAAGGTGATGAGCAGGACCACCGCGGAGATCGCGATGCCGATCAGCTCGGCGCTGCCGCCCATCTCCTGTTCGGCCTCGACGGCGTCACCGCCGGACTCGATGGTGAAGCCCTCGGCGCGGGCGTCGTCGGTGGCCTTGGTGAGAGCGTCGTGGGCCTTGTCGGTGAGCTCGGTCGAGGCGACCTTGTACGACACGGAGGCGTAGGCGGTCGTGCCGTCCTTACTGACCGCGTTCGCCTTGTACGGGTCGGCGACGGAGGAGACCTGCGGGCCCTTGCCGAGGGCGGTCACCAGCTTCTGGACGTCGGCCTTGGGCGCCGGGTCCGTGAGCTTCTCGCCCTGGGGGGCGCGGATGACGACCCGGGCGGTCGCCCCCTCGGCACCGGCCGCGGGGAACTTCTGGTCGAGCAGGTCGAAGGCCTTCTGCGCCTCGGTGCCCGGCATCGAGAACGAGTCGGCGGGCGGGGCCGGCGCGGCCGACGACGCGAAGCCGATCCCGCCGAGCAGCAGCACCCACAGCAGAGCCACATAGCGGCGGCGCCTGAAGGACAGCCGCCCGAGTTTGTACAGGAACGTAGCCACGGCGAAAGGGCTCCCGTCGGAGTTGTGAGGCAGGAGCGACTACCCGACGGTGCGTCGTCGCACGTCAGGGTGGTCGGCAGGATCGGATTCCATCGTCTCCGCTCCCGCGGGCCGCCGGGTAAGCCTCTGAGCCGGACTCCGGACCCACGCCTGCGGTAGGCGCGGGCGGTACGTGTCATACCCGGGGAGGAGCCGTGTGCGATACGTGTAGACCCCGGGGTGCAGTCGGCGGAGCGGGAACTGCTCCAAAACCGCAGGTGGGAGGGGATGGACCAATAGCTGCTTTGACATACCTATGCCGTCATACCTAATCTGCTTGTCATGCCCGCCTCCGCTGCCGCCCGCCAGGACATCGACCGCGTCGCCTCCGCGCTCGCGGCGTCCCTGCCGACGCTGCACCGGACCCTCGACCGCCGGATCCTCGGGGACTTCCCGCACGACCGGCTGCCCGAGGCGCAGATCGCGCTGCTCCGCCTGGTGGCGGACCGGGACGGCATCACCGTGCGCGAGGCGGCGCACGAGCTGCTGATGCAGCCGAACAATGTCAGCGCGCTCGTCTCACAGCTCACCCGTTCCGGTCTCCTGGAGCGCCGCTGTGACGCCGCGGACCGGCGCGTGGCCCATCTGCACACCACCCCCGTGGCCCGTGAGCGCATCGCCGAGGCAGAGGGGATCGCCCGGCGCCATCTCGCCGCGGCGCTGCGGCATCTGACCGGCGGCGAGCTGGACGCGCTCGGCTCCGCCCTGGGCGCGCTGAACTCGCTCGACACGCAGCTGCGGCCGACCGCGGGCTGACGCCCCGCCGGTCCGCCGCGCTTCCGCCCTGCCCCGCCCGCCGGGAGCAGGGCGCTTCCGTGCCCCCATCGGCACATTCCCTCATATAGATCCGCATAGATCCGCATAGATCCGCATAGGACCGCATAGGTCCATTCACCGGACCTCGTACCAGACAAGGCAGTCGTATGCCCTCCTCTTCTGTTGCCCCCTCCCCTGCCCGGGTGCAGGCCCCACCGGGCCCGGCGCCCACGGGGCGGCGCGCCAACCCCTGGCTGACGCTGATCGCCGTGGCCTTCGGGCTGTTCATGGTGGGGCTCGACGGGTCCGTCGTCGCGCTCGCCAACCCGGAGATCGGCCGCTCCCTCGACGCCTCCACCGCGGACCTGCAGTGGGTGACCAACTCCTACCTGCTCGCGCTCGCCGCCGCCCTGATCCTCGGCGGCAAGCTCGGCGACCGGTTCGGCCGGCGCACCTTCTACCTGATCGGCGTCGCCGGATTCACGCTGGCGTCGGTCGCCATCGGTCTGGCCGGTTCCATCGAGCTCGTCATCGTGTTCCGCGCCGCGCAAGGCTTCTTCGGCGCACTGCTGATGCCGAACACGCTCGGGCTGCTGCGCGCGGTGTTCCCGCCGCGGAAGTTCGGCATGGCGGTCGGCATCTGGGCCATGGTCTCCTCCGTATCGACCGCACTCGGGCCCATCGTGGGCGGGCTGCTCGTCGAGCACGTCAACTGGGAGTCCGTCTTCTACATCAACGCGCCCGTCGGCGTCGTCGCCCTGATCGTCAGCGTCCTCGTCCTGCCGCAGAGCAGGAACGCGGCGGCGGCCGGCCAGAAGTTCGACGTGCTCGGTGTCGTGCTGCTCGCGCTCGGCATGCTGGTCGTGGTGTTCGGCGTGGTCAAGGGCGAGACGTGGGGCTGGAGTTCGGCCGGCACACTGGGCGCGATCGGCGCGGGCCTGGTGCTGCTCGTCCTGTTCTGCGGGTACGAGTCGCGGATCGCGCATCCGTTGCTGCCGATGCGGCTGTTCCGCAGTTCGGCGCTGACCGTCGGCACCTTCGTCACCGCGCTGAACTTCTTCGTGCTGCTCGGCGGGATCTTCTTCGTGATGCTGTACCTGCAGAACGTGCGCGGGTTCACGCCCGTCGAGGCCGGTGTCCGCACGCTGCCGCTGAGCCTCGCGTCCGTCGTCGCGTCGCCGCTCGGGGCGGCGCTCACCGACCGGTTCGGGCCGCGCCTGACGATGCCGCTCGGCATGGTGCTGCAGGGCGCCGCCTCGTTCCTGATGCTCGGCTGGGGTGCGGAGTCCGGATACGCGGCGATGTGGCCGCCGTTCATCCTGCTCGGTCTGGGCGTCGGCATGGTGATGTCCGCGTCGTCCGCGGCGATCGTGGGCAACGCGCCGGTCGAGGACGGCGGGGTGGCCGGCGGGCTGCAGGCCACCGCGTTGCAGGTGGGCGGCGCGCTCGGCACGTCCGTACTGATGTCGCTGATCAGCAGCCGGGTCGGCGCGACCCTCGGCTCCGAGCTCACCTCGGCCGGCGTCCCGGACCGGGTCACCGGCGGGCTCGCCGAGGCGAAGGATGCCGTGGCGATGGGCGCGGCGCCGGTATCCGGATCGATGCCCGCCCAGCTCAGGGCGGCGGTGACCGAGGGCAGCCACGCCGCGTTCATGAACGGGGTGCACACCGCCGTCCTCGTGACCGGCGTGCTGTGCGCGCTCGGCGCGGTGATCTCGGCGGGAGTGCTGCGCGGGCAGAGCGCGCGGCACTGAGCGAACGAGCCGACGCCGTTCGTGCGGGTCGGTCCCGGTCCCGATACAGGGGGCCGGGACCGACCCGCACGTCTACGCACGTCTACGCACGTCTATTCGCGTGAGGAGGCCTGCTCGCGCACCCATTGGGGATCGGGGTTGGTGTGCGGCCGGCCCGCGACGAAGACCGTCGGCACCGTCTCGTTGCCCTCGTTGGCCGCCCGCACCTCGGCCGCCGCGGCCGGGTCGCGCCAGATGTCCACCCAGTGCACCCGGCGCGCACCGCGGCCCAATCGGAAGCGCAGGCGCAGACAGTACTTGCAGCCCGAGCGCCAGTAGACGACCGGGCGGCCGTCCGCCTCACTGCGGCGCCGGGCCTCCAGAGCGCCGATCGACCGCGGGAAGACCAGAGGGGAGTGCACGCCCGCGAGCAGCGCGAACACCAGCAGGAGAGCCGCGGCTTCGACGGGGCTCCCGTCGAGTGCGGGCCCGGTCGCGACGCCGACGCCGCAGAACACGAACAGCATCGGCAGAATCCAAGCGCGCATCATGACGACGCAGCCTATCGGCCGTGCCTGGGCGGCGAGTTGGGCAGGGAGTTGGAAGCCGAGCAGATAGCTGTGCGACTCCTGAGAATGTGGCCATTATTGTTGACAATCCAGTTGACGCTTGGTGCGGTGGGCTCGGGCCGACCTCTCGCGCCCCACGAGTCACTGGAGACATGTGTGAAGCACCGGGCCATCAAGCGCAGGAACGTCGTCATCGGGATCGGCGCGACCGCCGGTGTCGCCGCGGCCGGCGGCATCGCCCTTCCCGCGCAGGCATCCCCCGCCACCGCGTCGAAATCCGCCGGAGCCCTGGGCGCCCTGGCCTTCGACCAGGACGCCTACACCGAACTGACCGCGACGATCACCACGGACGACGGCGACAAGGAGGTGACGTACCACTTCTGGAAGGCCCTCACCTACGTCGGCAAGCCCGTGGACGAGACCTATCAGAGCCTGAACGTCAGCGTCCCCGTGACGATCGACGGCAAAACGGTCGACGCGACGAACGCCCCGATCCTCTTCTGCAACACCGTGGGCGGGTACATGCCGTCGTCGGTGGCGGAGGCCGACGGCGTCGGCGGGGGCGGGATGACGGGCATGCCGGGCGGCGACCAGAGTGGCGGCCCGGGCGGAGGAGGCGGCCACGGCGGCATGGTCAACCTCGGCGAACTGGGCCTGGCCGCGGGGTACGTCGTCGTGGAGCCGGGCGCCCGCGGCCGCACCCTCACCGATGACAGCGGCACCTACTACGGCACCGCGCCCGCCGCCATCGTCGACTTGAAAGCCGCGGTGCGTTACGTCCGTGCCAACAAGGGGCGCATCCCGGGCGACACCGACCGCATCGTCTCGACCGGTACGAGTGCGGGCGGCGCCCTGTCGTCACTGCTCGGCGCATCCGGCGACAGCGCGAGCTACGCCTCGTACCTGAAGGAGTTGGGTGCGGCCGACGCCTCCGACGCGATCTTCGCGACCGGCGCCTGGTGCCCGATCGCCGACCTGGAGCACGCCGACGGCGCGTACGAGTGGAACTGGGGCACGAACGCCGCCCAGTCCACCGGCGAGCAGGTGGACCAGGCCGTGTCGAAGGAGCTGCGGTCCCAATTCGCCGAGTACCAGGCCTCGTTGAAGCTGAGCGGCCTGGGCGGCTACGGCCGGCTGACCGCGCGCAACTACGACGAATACCTGCTCACGCAGTACCTGCGCCCGTCGGCCACGACGTACCTGAAGGGCCTGTCGGACGGCGACCGCGCGGCGTACCTCGCGGACAACACCTTCATCACCTGGGCGAACGAGAAGGCGACCTTCACGTGGGAGGGCTTCCTGGCGCACGTGGGCGCGCGCAAGAAGACGGTGCCGGCCTTCGACCCGTTCGACCTGTCCTCCGGCGAGAACAACGAATTCGGCACGGGCACCACGCAGGCGCGGCACTTCACGGCGTACGGCCAGCGCAACGACACCACCGGGCTCACCGCGCGGCGGGTGGACGGCGACATGGCCGGGAAGCTGGACCTGATGAACCCGATGCACCACCTCGGGAAGAGGAACCAGGGCCGTTCCAGGCACTGGTGGATCCGCCTCGGCACCAAGGACAGCGACACGTCACTGACGGTCGCCGCCAACATCGCGGCGAGCGCGGCGAACCTCGGTGACGACGTGAACCACCTCTACTACTGGGACGAGGGGCACGGCGCGAACACCGACGCGGCGGACTTCATCATGTGGGTCGCGAAGGTGACGGGACACAAGAAGTAGCCCAACTGCCCTACCTGCGCTCAGCATTGTGGCCCGGACCCTCATGTGGGTCCGGGCCACGGCACTGTGGTCGGCCGATGGTGTCAGTGCGCGGCCGGAAGCGGCAGGTCCGTCGTCCGCCGCGGCGCCTGCTGCGCCTTGCGCAGGGAGGCGATGCCGATGAACACCATCGAGAAGAGGCCGGTCAGGGCGAACGCCGTGAAGCCCCAGTCGCCGTTGCCGGAGGCGAGGAGCTGGCCGCCGAGCCAAGGGCCGAAGACGGCGCCGAAGCGGCCCATGCCGGAGGTCCAGCCGACCGCGGTGGCGCGGCTCTCGGGGTCGGAGCGGATCGAGACCGTCGCGTAGATCATGACCTGGGCGCTGTTGAGGAAGACACCCGCGAGGAAGACGACCACGAAGGTGAGCGCGAGTGCCATGTGGATGCTCAGCAGGTAGACGCTGACCGCCGTGAGCAGGAACCAGAGCGCGGAGATGCGCGGTGCGCCGAAGCGGTCGGCGGCGCGTCCCGCGAGCAGCATGCCGATGATGCCGCCGAGGTTGAAGACGACGACGAACTGCAGCGAGGAGCCGAGGTCGTAGCCCTCCGCGCGCATCAGGGTCGGCAGCCAGGTCGCGACACCGTAGACGAGGAGCAGGCCGCCGAATGAGGCCAGCCAGTACAGCAGGGTCTGGACCCACTGGTTCGCGCGGAACAGGTCGGTCAGCGCGTCCCAGCGGCCGGTGCCGTCCGGGCGCCGCGCCTTCACGGCGGGCAGTTCCACGTCGTACGTGGTGGAGAGCCGCTGAGCCTCTTCGGTGCGGCCCCTGGCGACGAGGAAGCTCAGGGACTCCGGCATGACCTTGGCGATCACCGGCACGAACAGCAGCGGGATGACGCAGAACCAGAACGCCGCCCGCCAGCCGAGGGGTTCGACCACCCACGTGGCCACGTACGCGGAGAGGATGCCGCCCGCGTGGTGGGCGGTCATCAGCGCGCCGACGATGAGCGCGCCGCGCCCGCGCGGGGCGTAGTCGGAGACCATCGTGATCGCGGTGGGCAGCAGTCCGCCGAGGCCGAGGCCCGCGAGCGTGCGGCCGAGGCCGAAGGTCGCCACGTTCGGGGCGAGCGCGCACAGGGCCGAGGCCAGCGAGAAGACGGTGACGCAGCCGACCATCATCCTCTTGCGGCCGATGCGGTCGCAGACGGTGCCCGCGGTGAGGGCGCCTATCAGCATGCCGAAGGTGGCGTAGCTGCCGAGGTCGCCGGCCTGGTCCGGGTCGAGGCCGAGCGCCTTCGTCTCGAGCATGTGCGGCAGCACGGAGCCGTAGATGAACATGTCGAGGCCGTCGAAGAGGACGGCGAGCCAGCACAGGGCGAAGACCAGCTTGGCCATTCTGGCGCCGCGGCGCGCGGCCGGCGGGGTGGCAGAGGAGGACATCGTTGTTTCCTCTCGTCCGGGAATCTCGGCAGGAGGGTCCCTGGAGCGGTGGGCGGGGTCGGGTGGAGACGGCCGTGCGGGTGGCCGGAGCGGGGGGTGTGAGCGGCACGCTAAAAGTCGGGGACCCTGTCGTCAACACTTTTGTTGACAATCTAAGAAACGATTCGGCCCCGGGGGACGCGTGGCGCTCCCCCGGGGCCGGTCGGACCCTTCAGGCCTCGACGGGAGACGGCTCCACGGGCGGGGTGCCGTGGGTGTGGAACGACTGGATCGTCTTCAGGCCCCAGGCCTGCCCCTTGGCGCGTTCGGCCTCGGTCCAGGTGATCAGCGGCCAGTCGGGGGCGAGCACGAGGCGGGTGAGCGGGTTGCACAACTCGATGCGGTTGCCGCCGGGTTCGTAGACGTAGAGGAAGAAGGTCTGCTGGATGGCGTGCTTGTGCGGGCCCGTCTCGATGAAGACGCCGGAGTCGATGGCGAGGTCGGCGGCGCGCAGGATGTCCTCGCGGGTGTCGGTGGCGAAGGCGATGTGGTGCAGGCGGCCTTCGCTGCCGGTCCAGTCCTCGGTGTAGACGACGTCGTACGACTTGTTCGTGAAGGTCAGCCAGCGGGCCGCGACCCTGCCGGTGTCGAGCCGGATCTGTTCCGTGGGGCGGGCGCCGAGCACGTTCTGCTGGAACTCGGCGTTGGCGAGGACGTCGGCGGCCAGGAAGTTGATGTGGTCCAGGCGGCGGACGCCGACGCCCCGGTTGGGCTTGGCCTGCGGCTGGTTCTTCAGGGCCGGCCTGAGCTCGTCGGGGGCCTGGTAGTGCTCGCTCTCCCAGTACAGGGCGTGCTCGTGGCCGTCCGGGTCGGTGGTGACGTACAGCTTGCCGATGCCGGGCTCGTCCTCGACCCACATACCGCTGCCGCCCGCCTCCTCGACCGCCTTCACCCGGCGCTGGAGCGCTTCCTCGCTGGAGGTGCGCAGCGCGAGCCGGCCGAGACCGGGCTGCTCGCGGGCGGTGAGGACGAGGCTGTGGTGCTCGTAGTCGTCGAAAGTGCGCAGGTACACGGTGTCGCCGTCCTGGCCGTTGACGGTGAGGCCCAGGAAGTCGGTGAAGAAGGCGACGCTGGCGTCCAGGTCCGGGGTGAACAGCTGGGCGTGGCCGACGTGGGCGATGTCGCCGAGGGGCGGAGTCATCGGGGCCCTCCTCAAGGGAGCTGGGGTGCTTGCGGGGGTGTCACGGCGGGCCGGGGGAAGACGGTGCCGTCGAAGATCTTGCGGGCCGTGCGGACCACGGCGGTGCGGCGGGCGCGGGGCAGCCCGTCGGAGCCGGTGGCGAGCGTGCTCTCGATGTCGGTGAAGCCTGTGGGGTGCTCTATGCGCAGCCGGTCGCTGTCCCTGTCGCCGTCACCGCCCCCGTCCCAGCCCTTGCCGCCGGATTTCACGGGAAGGGGCGCGAGGGGTGCGCCCACGCCGCCCTCGATCCGCAGCCCCGCGGCCACACTCGCGGCGCCCAGCACCCCGATCGAGGTGTGGCAGCGTACGGGGATGAAGGTGCGGGTGGTCACCGCGCCGCCGTGCCGGGGCGGAGCGAGGAGGCTCACCTTGGGCACGGTGGTCGCCGAGACGTCACCGAGGCCCATCAACTCCCCTGCCGCAAGGCGGAGTTCCTGAACCCGTGCGGCGAGCTCCGGGTTCTCCTCCAGCTCCTTCGGGTCCTCGTATCCGGTGACGTTCAGGGACTCCGCGGGGACGAGGACCGTCGGCATCCCGTTGTCCACGCAGGTCACCTCGGTGCCCGCGACGGTGTCACGGATGTGGCCGGTGGGCAGCAGCGGGCCGCTGCCGGGCGGGAATTCGATGACGACCGCCGCGGCGGCGCCGGGAACGCCGGATATCTCCGCGTCGCCGGCGTAGTCGACGCGCCCGCCCGGGGTCGGGAACGTCGCCGTGGCGAGGTCCCCGGTGTTGACCATGCGGATACGGACGGCGGTCGCGTCCGGGCCGGGTGCGACAAGGCGTCGTTCCACGGCGAACGGGCCGACCCCGGCGAGGAGGTTGCCGCAGTTCTGACGATCCGACACTTCTGGTTTCTCGACGCCGACTTGGAGGAACAAGTAGTCGACGTCGGCCGCGGGATCCGCGGAGGGCGCGACGACCGCGACCTTGCTCGTGAGGGGGTGCGCGCCGCCCAGGCCGTCGATCTGGCGCGGATCGGGGCTACCCATGACGCGCAGCAACAGCTCGTCGCGGGCGGCCGGTTCGGCAGGCAGGTCCCCGGCGAGGAAGTAGGCGCCCTTGGAGGTGCCGCCGCGCATGAGCATGCAGCGCACCTCTTCCGCGGGCCCGGTCACGAGCCGGCTCCTTCAGAAGAATCGGAGGAACCGGTGTGCTCCTCGTACGTGCGGTACTCGACTCCGAGCCGTTTCAGTGTGGGACGCAAGTCGTAGCGGTCCAGGCCGAGTTGGCCTTCCTGGAAGGCGGCGCGGGTGGCGGCCTCCTTCTCCTCGCGGGCCCGGGACTTCTCGGTGACCTCGCGGGCCGTCCCGCGGGGCACGACCACGACGCCGTCGTCGTCGGCGACGATCACATCGCCGGGCCGGACGATCTCGCCGCCGATGACGACGGGGACGTTCACGCTGCCGCCGGTCGCCTTCACGGTGCCCTGGGCGGACACGGCGGCCGACCAGGCGGGGAAGCCCATGGCGCGCAGTTCGGCGGTGTCGCGGATACCGGCGTTGGTGACGACGCCGCGCACGCCGCGCCGCTGGAGAGCGGTGGCGAAGAGTTCGCCGAACATGCCGTCGGTGGAGGGTGAGGTGGTGGTGACGACGAGGATGTCGCCCTCGCCGCACTGCTCGACCGCCGCGTGGATCATGAGGTTGTCGCCGGGCCAGGACAGCACCGTGACGGCGGTGCCGGCGACGCGGGTGTCCTGCTGATTGGCGCGCAGATGGCTGCCGAGCAGTCCGGTGCGGCCCATCGCCTCGTGCACGGTGGCGACGCCGTAGCCGGCGAGCGCTTCGACGTCCTTGGGCTCGGCCTTGGGCGGGTGGGTGACGATGACGCCGGGCATCAGGCGAGCTCCTTCGCGATCTGCGGGTACGGGCGCATGTACGCCTCGGCCATGGTGGTGTGGGCGAGCCCGAGGTTCGGTCCTGCGTTGCGCTTGAGCTGGACGCCGCGGCGCACGGCGAGATCGGTGTAGTAGTCCCACAGGTGCCGCTGCGCGGCCAGGCACTCCATGGCCTTGCGCTTGGTGTCCCAGACCTCGGTGATGTCGAGCAGGACCTCGGGCTTGAAGCCGCTCATCTCCGGCTGGTGCGGCTCGAAGTAGAAGACGGGCGGGGCGCCGATGATCTCGCCCTCGCCGGGATAGCCGATGGCCTGCGCGAGGACGCGGGCCTCCAGGGCCATGCGGTTGGCGGCGGGGTGGTCGCCGTTGTACGGGTCCTCGACGGGATGCGTGAGGACGATGTCGGGCTGCGTCTCGCGGTAGACGGTGACGAGCCGGTCGGTCAGCTCGGCCGTGGCGACGAGTGGGTAGTCGCCGGCGTCGAAGAAGCGGACGTCGGCGCCGAGTTCGGCGGCCGCGCGCTCGGCCTCGTCGCGGCGCAGCGCCTTGATCTCGTCGAGCTTCCTGCCCTCGCGCCAGGCCTTCGCGGATTCGCCGCGCTCGCCGAACGTGAGGCACGCGAGGGTGACCTTCTCGCCCCGGGAGGCGGCCAGGGCAATGGCGCCACCGGCCCGCCACACGAAGTCTCCCGCGTGTGCGGTGATCACCAGGGTCGAGCGTGGTGGGGCCGGGGCGGCGGGCGCGTTGCCGTTGGTCATGCTGCGTCTCCTTGGCTACAGGTGTGCGCCCGCCCGGGCGGCGTCAGCCGACGCGCAAGGCGTCGATCACGCTGCTGAGGTGGGCGCGGACGGCCTCTTCGGCCGCCTGCGGGTCCCTGGCGCGGATCGCCTCGATCACCGCCAGGTGCTCACTCAGGGACTGCTGCGGGCGTCCCGGGCGCAGCGCCAACTGGAAGCGATGGCGCACCAGTTGAGCGTTGAGCCGCTCCAGGAGGCCGACGGCCGTCTGCTGGCCGGAGATGTCCCGGATGCGGGCGTGCAGGTCGTGGTTGAGCTCGGAGTAGGAGAGGGGGTCGCCGTCGGCGACCGCCTTGGACATGGCCTTGCCCACGGCGGTCAGCTCGTCGAGCTGCGCGTCGGTGGCGTCCACCGCCGCCCTGGCCGCACACAGCCCTTCGAGCACCATCCGGCACTCCGTGATCTCCACGGCCTCCTCGACCGTGACCACGCGCACTCGCGATCCGCGGTTACGGATCCGCTCGACCAGTCCCTCGGCGGCGAGGTCGAGCAGCGCTGCCCGGATACTCGCGCGGGTGACGTCGTACTGCTCGGCGAGTTCGTTCTCCACCAGCCGCTGGGCCGGTGACATCTCGCCGCGCAGAATCGCCTGCCGCAACCGCTCCAGCGCGTACTGCTTGGCCTGCTCTCCGGAGCCTGGACGGGCTTCCTTCGGCATCTGCCCTCCCTGAGTGAGTGCGTGTCGACGCTAAATCTAGGCCAACAAGATTGTCAACGATTTTGTTTGCACAATCTGCGATCTCGACCCTGGCCCCCTCCCGCCGCCCGACAGCCCGCGGGACCACCACTCCGGCTGCCTGCGGCCCCGCCGCAGCGCCGCCCCCTTCCACCCTCGAAACCTGCAACTACCGCCCCGGCACCGCGAATTCACCCGCCGTACGGGCCCCCGCCGCATACCGCCCCCTTCGTCCTCACGCCAAGATCACAGGATGCTGCCGCCATGTTCCCGACATGAAGGAGGCCTTTCGTGGTCATCGCCCGGACGCCCCTGGCGGTCCTCGCCACCGCCGTCGCCGCGCTCGCCGTGACAGCCCCGGCCCCCGTACAGGCCGCCGCTCCGCCCCCTGCCGTGACACCGCGCGCCGAGACGGCCGCCCTGCACGACGACGCGGCGGGCGGTGACGCCGACGCGGACGATCCGGCGATCTGGCGCAACGGCGCGGACCCGGACCGCAGCCTCGTCATCGCCACCGCCAAGCAGGGCGGACTGCGCGTGTACGACCTGGACGCGCGCGCGGTGCAGTCGGTGGCCGCGCCCGCCGCACCGGGCCCGGACGACGCACCCGGCCGGTTCAACAACGTCGATCTGGTGCACAGCGCCCGCCTGTCCGACCTCGCCGTCACCACGGACCGCGGCAGCGACCGGCTGCGCGTCTACCGCATCGACCGTGACCGCCCCGGCGGCCCGCTGAAGGACGTCACCGACCCGAAGGCGCCCGCGGTCTTCTCCACGTCCCAGGCGGAGATCAACGAGCAGCGCACCGCCTACGGCCTGGCGACCTGGACCGACCGGAGGACGGGCCGCTCATTCGCACTCGTCAGCCAACGGGAGCGCACCCGCCTCGCCCTGCTGGAACTGACCGCCCAGCGGAACGGCTCCGTCGGTTACCGCCCACTGCGCACCCTGGACCTGCCCTCGACCTTCCGTATGCCGAACGGGACTTCGTGGTCGCCGTGTGCCGAACCCGGCGAACTCCCGCAGGTCGAGGGGATGGTGGTGGATCCGGCGAGCGGCACGCTGTACGCGGGCCAGGAGGACGTCGGCATCTGGCGGCTGCGCGCCGACCTCACGGGCACGCCGAAGCTGGTCGACACCGTGCGCGAGTACGGGGTTCCCGGCACCTATGACGAGGCCACCGAGGAGTGCGTCGCGGGCGCCGACCCCGGTTTCGGCGGCACGCACCTCACCGCGGACGTCGAGGGGCTGACCCTGGTCGCCCAGAAGGGCGGCGACGGGCTGCTGCTCGCCTCGAGCCAGGGCGACAACACCTTCGCGGCGTACCACCGCGACGCGTCCGAGCGTAGTGAGAACGGCAATAAGAGCGGTCATGAGTACGCGGGCGGCTTCCGCGTCACCCCGGCCTCCGCGACACTCGACGGCTCCGAGGAGTGCGACGGCGCGGCCGCGCTGAACGCGCCGCTGGGCCGCCGCTACCCGCACGGCCTCCTGGTCGTCCAGGACGGGCACGACGCGCCCGGTGACCCCGGGCGCGCCTCCACGAACTTCAAGTTCGTGGACCTGCGCGAGGTCACGGACGCGGTCGACGACTGACCGGAGCGGCCGGCGGCTCGCCCCACGGCTCCTCCAGAGCGGACCGCATCGCCGCGACGCCCGCCGCGCCAATGCGGTCGGCGAGCCGTTCCTCCAGGCGGTCGAGGGCGCGGCGGGCCCGCTCATGGGCATGCCGCCCCTCGGCGGTGCGGCGGATCAGGCGCTGTCGCGCCGATGAGGGGTCCGGCACCTGCTCCAGGAGCCCGTCGGCGACCAGGGAGTGCACGGCCTGGTGCACGGTCTGCCGTGTCACGCCCATGCGCCGGGCCAGCTCGGCCACGGTGGTGCCGTCCTCGTCGAGCGCGGCGAAGAGCTGTACCTGCGGTGGCGTCACCGCAGGAACGCCCTCGCTCTCCAGCGCCGCGAGCATCCCTTCCTCGAACCAGCGCCTGGCCTCGGCCAGCAGCTGCGGCAGATCTCGTCGGGTCCCGGTCATCGCTTCCTCGCGCTCGCTCTGGCTCTCGCACGGCCGCGGTCAGGACACTTGCCCGCCACCCGCGCTTCATGTCAGGCTACCTGACATCAATCGTCAGGCATCCTGACAGAGCAGAGGTGAGCACGTCATGACCATCGAGTTCGCGACACGCTACCGGGGCGCGTCCCGCATCCCGCCCGAGCCGGGAAAGCCGTACTTCATCGAGAAGGGCGAGGGCGACAGGGCCCATCTGTTCGGCGACCTGATCACCGTCTACGCGGGCGGCGAGCAGACGGAGAACACCTTCAACTTCTTCACCTGCGAGGGACCCAAGGGCGACATCATCCCGGCGCACATGCACGCCGACACCTATGAGGTCTTCTACGTGACGCAGGGCGCGGTCCGCCTGTTCGTCGAGGACACCGAGGGCGAGCAGACCGAACGGCTGCTCACGCCGGGCGACTTCGGCTTCGTACCGAAGAACTGTCCGCACGCCTACCGCATGGAACGCCACCACACGCAGGTCGTCGGGGTCGCGGCCGGGCCCGGCGGCACCTTCGAGCGGTTCTTCGAGAACCTGGGCACTCCGGCCGACGAGCACGGACTGCCGCACCGGCCGTTCGTCCCCGAGCCGCACAAGTTCGGCACGGTGCCGCAGAAGTACGATGTCCGCTTCCTGCCCGACCAGAAGTGGAGGACCTCATGACACCGGGCGAGTTGCTGGGCCTGATCGCCGCCCCGCACCCCGACGTCGCACCACTGCCACCGGCTGCCGAGCGCGCGGCCGGGGTCCGCGTGCTGCGGGGTGTCCCCTACGGCGTCGTGGAGGGCGGCCGGCCGCTCGAGCTCGACCTGTGGCTTCCCGGCCCGGAGGCTCAACTGCCCGCCCCACTGGTGCTGTTCGCGCACGGCGGGGCGTGGCGGCGCGGGCGCCGTGACGACATGGGCGTCCACACCCGGCCCTGGGAGCCAGGACCGTTCGAGCGGCTCGCCGCGGCCGGTTTCGCCGTCGCCTGCGTCGACTACCGGCTCAGCGGGGAGGCCACCTTCCCGGCGCCGCTGGACGACCTGCGCGCCGCGCTGCGCTGGCTGGGCGTACGCGCGGACGAGCTGGGCATCGACCCCCTGCGCACCGTGGCGTGGGGCGAGTCCGCGGGCGGCCACCTGGCCTCGCTCCTCGCCCTCACCCACCCGGATCCGCCGCTCGCGGGGGCCGTCATCTGGTACGGGCCTGCGGATCTGGAAACAGCTCGGCCTCCGTTCGACCCCGCCGGCGCGGCCACCCCTGAGGCTCTGCTGCTCGGTGCGGCGCCCGCGACCGTTCCCGAGCTCGCCGCCGCCGCGAGTCCGGTGCGGCAGGCGCACGCGGACGCGCCGCCCTTCCTGATCGTGCACGGCGAGGACGACGTGCTGGTCCCGTGCGGGCACGGCGAGGAGCTGGCGGCGGCGCTGCGGGCGGCCGGCTCGCCGGTCGAACTGCGGACGGTGCCCGGCGCGAACCACGGCTGGGTCGGCCTCGACGAGGAAGAGGTGGCCGGCCTCTTCACCACTTCACTGGAGTTCGCCCTCAAGGCCTGCTGATCTCTCGAAGCCTGCTGCTCTTCGAGGCCTGCTGATCTCTCTGTCTCTTTGCCGGGCGCGGAAGAGCTGGCAGATTGGGGTACGTCGGACCGGTTCCTGGATCCGGCGTCAACTTCAGGACTTCGATGACGAGGTGTGCGATGAGTCCGCAGTTCGGCGACTACCAGTACGAGATCTACCTCGACGGACTGCGCGGTGTCGTACCCACCCTTCCGATGGAGTTCGACGCCCTTCAGGAGCGGGCGCGGGCGGCGATGCCCGCGTCCGTGTGGTCGTACGTCGCGGGCGGCGCGGGCGACGAACACACGCAGCGCGCCAACGTGCGGGCGTTCGAGCGGTACGGGCTGATGCCGCGCATGATGGTCGGCGCGGCCCGACGTGACCTGTCCGTGGACCTGTTCGGGCTGCGGCTGTCCTCGCCGCTGTTCATGGCGCCGGTCGGGGTGATCGGGCTGTGCGCGCAGGACGGGCACGGAGATCTGGCGACGGCCCGGGCGGCCGCGCGCACGGGTGTGCCGATGGTCGCGTCGACGCTGTCCGTGGACCCGATGGAAGAGGTGGCCGCCGAGTTCGGGGAGACCCCTGGCTTCTTCCAGCTGTACACGCCGACCGACCGGGAGCTCGCCGAGAGCCTCGTCAAGCGCGCCGAGGCGGCGGGGTACAAGGGCATCGTCGTCACGCTCGACACGTGGGTCACCGGCTGGCGTCCGCGCGACCTGTCGACCTCCAACTTCCCGCAGTTGCGCGGGCATTGCCTCGCCAATTACACCTCGGACCCGCGGTTCCGCTCCCTCGCCCCGAGCACCGACCCGATGGACACCGTGTCCACCTGGGTCGGCCTCTTCGGCAACCCGCTCACCTGGGACGACCTCCCCTGGCTGCGCTCGCTCACCGATCTGCCGCTGATCCTCAAGGGCATCTGCCACCCCGAGGACGTGCGCCGGGCCCGGGACGGCGGCGTCGACGGCATCTACTGCTCCAACCACGGTGGCCGCCAGGCCAACGGCGGGCTGCCCGCGCTCGACGCGCTGCCCGGCGTCGTCGAGGCCGCGGACGGCATGCCGGTCCTCTTCGACTCCGGAATCCGCTCGGGCGCCGACATCGTCAAGGCCCTGGCCCTGGGCGCGACGGCGGTGGGCGTCGGACGCCCGTACGCGTACAGCCTCGCGGTCGGTGGCGAGGACGGCCTGGTGCACGTCCTGCGCACGCTGCTCGCCGAGGCCGATCTGACCATGGCGGTGGACGGCTATCCGGCACTCGCGGACCTGACGCCAGAGGCGCTTGTCACCGTCCCACGTCCCTGAGCGGCGTCACCCCGCGGGGATCGGGCGGGGAGCCGAGCAGCCATGGGCCTTCGCGGAACGGGCGGCGAAAGCGGTGAGGAGGGTGCGTTCCGCCACCAGGTCCGCCGCGGCGGAAGGGGGCTTTCGCACGGAGCCGCTCGCGCCGGCCGTGCCGACGCGCACGGTGAACAGGGCCCGCCCGTCCAGGCATTCGGCGCTGGTCCAGCCGACCCGGCCGTCAGCCGTGCGCTGTCGGGCCGGCCGGTCGTGGGTCGGTCCTTCGCCATAGCCGCGCTCCTCGTGGTAGCGCAGTTCCTCCTCCGCGTACGGGCCGAAGAAGGCGGTCAGGTCGTCCTCCAGAGTCCCGGCGGTGTCGGCCAGCCGGCACATCTCCGTCGGTGCGCCGCCGCGTGCCGTCTCCGTGGCGACCCGCAGACCGCGCGCCGCAGAGAGCCCCGCGCAGGTGCCGTCGGCGCTGCCGATCGGCTGGTACTGGTCCTTGGTGACGGGCAGCCCCAACGACTTGACCGAGCTGCCGAGTTGAGTCGCACAGTGCTGGGCCTTCGCGGCCTCGGCAGCTGTGGACGTGGCGATACGGGCGTACCGCGGGCGGTTCGCCGGGTCGTCGAGGCTGCCGTCGAGTGTGCTGCGGACGCTGACGGCGAGGCCGTCGGGGCCTCCCGTTCCCGTGCACGTGAGGAGCAGCAGCACCGTCCCCTCGACGCCGTTGCCCTGCTCGGGCCGCGATGTGTCGAACTCCGCGTTGAACAGCCCTGACCAGCCGTGCCCGACCGGCACGGCCAACCCGTCGCCGCCCGCTGCGGGCACGCCCGCGGCCGAGCGGAGCGCCTGAGCGGTGTCGTCGACCTGGATCTCGGCGCTGCCGCCCCCCTCGACGGTCACCCGGCAGTGCGCGAGGGCGCCGCCAAGGCCCTCGACGTCGGCATCGCCCGTGCCCAGGACACCGCGCACGGCGCTCCGGTCGAGCAGCCCGGCGCATGCGTCGTCGAGGGCCGAGTTGTCGCTCCAGCGCCCGAAGTCGCCGTGGAACAACAGGAATCCGGCGACGAGCACGATCAGCGCCAGCGGCGCGCCCACGGCGAGGCGGAGGCCCCGGCTCACGGTCACTGCCATCCCTCGACCTCCCCGAGCAGGCGGGTGCCGTGGCAGTGCTGCTGCCGGGGCCAGGCTTCGGGGTCGCCCAGGTAGGCGTTCATCGCCTTGTGTACGTCGGCGCTCAGACGGGCCCGCCGGGTCCGGGTCAGCTCGATGGAATCTCCGTACGCCTCGGCGTGGAACCCCACGCCGACCTGGTGGTAGGTGGGCCCGGCCGCGCACTGCGAGCGCGCCCACAGGACGAGCCCGGCGTCGTCCGTGTCCTCGATCGTGGTCTTCCGTCTGCCGTCCTGGAAGTCGGGGCTCTCCCCCTCTCCGCGGTACTGGGCGTAGGCGCTGTCGCCCACCGGTCCTGCCCAGCCGGCGGCCGAGATCGCCGTCACGTCCCACTGTTTCGGATCCTCGGCCGAGGAAGTCGCGGCGCACATGCCGAGCAGGCGCGACTCCTGGAGATCACCGCTCGTCGTCCACTTGCCCGGGAAGCCGGAACGTGGGCCCACGGCAAGGCACTTGGGTTGGTTGCGGCCCGGCTCGCCCACGGAGGTGATCGTGTGATCCTCCGTGACGTGCTCCTTGTACGGGTCGACGACCTCGGTCGGTTCGCGCAGCGGCGGGCCGCCGCACTTCTGCCGGGCCGCGATGCCGTTGGCCAGGTGCACCGCGGTACGGAACTCGGTGAGGGCTCCCGTGCGGGGCAGGTCGACGAGGGCGGTGACATACATGACGCCGGTCCTGCGCACCTGGCCCCGCAAGCCCGCGGGGCACTCGGCGAGGACCCAGGGGTCGTCCTTGTCGGTCTCGCTGCCGGTGAGTCCGGGTATCTCGTGCCGTGGTCCGCGTCCCCCCGGCACGAGGTCTTCCGACCGCACCGACGCGGGCATCCGTCCGATCAGCGGTACGGCGGCCACCCGCACCGATCCGTGCCCCGGCCAGGTGACGGCGCAGTTCACCAACGAGCGGCTCTCGCGCCCCGGTTCGAGCTCGGTGCCGTACTGCTCGACGCGCCCGGCAACGGCATCCGGCACTCGGCCGGTGAGATCCCCGTAGGGCAGCAGGCCACCGCACGCGCGCTTCAACTGAGCGCGGTTCGCTGCCAGATGCCCGCCTTCCGACCCACCGTTACCCTGCACGACGACCGTGACCGCCACCGCGACGAGCACCGACGCCAGACCGGCGACTGTCACCTTCCGCCCTCGCGGCGACAGCCTGTCCCTCATGAACCGCACGATCCCTCCCCCATGACCCGCGGCAGCGGAACCTACCAGCCGCTGGTGCGCACGGCCTCGATCAGCTCCGCGAGACAGCCCGCGGCCTCGGCCAGTCCGTCGTGCGGGGTGACGGGTTCGTCCAGGTAGATGTCGCGGCGCAGCTCCAGCATCAGGGCGCTCACGCGGGCGTCCTTGCCATAGTGCCGCAGGGGTACGTACGTCCCGGCGAACGGGGTGTCGAGCCCGATCTCGCCGAGCGGCGCGAAGGCCTCGCGGGCCGCCGCCAGCAGCGACGCGGGAGTGTGGAAGGGATCGGTGCCGAGGCAGACGGCCGGGCGGGGGTCCGTGCCGTGCAGTTCGTAGGGCAGGGCGCGGCTCGGGTACGAGTGGACGTCGATGATCACGGCCCGGCCCGTCGCCTCGAGGCGGTCGTCGACGGCCCGGGTCATCGCCTCCGCGTACGGGTGGAAGTACGTGGTGAGGAGGTGCTCCTCGTCGGCGGGCGGTTCGGGGCGCAGGGCCGCGCGCTGTGTGGTGCGGGTGTAGACGGCCCCCATGCCGACCCTGCGCATCTCCTCCCGCTCATCGGGGAACCGCTCGGGGTCGACGACGAGCCGGGACCGCTCATTGACGAAGCGCCACGGCGGCCTGAGCGCGGAACGGGCTGCGTGCTCGGCGATGTCCTGGGTGCGGGCGTCGGTGATGAGGTCCAGCTCCCGCTCCAGTGCGGCCTCGTCGAGCAGGAGTGCGGCGCGGACGTCCGCGGGGACGGCGCGGGAGCCGTGCGGCACATGGAGGATGACCGGCGAGGCCGGATGGCCCGGGACGAGGCGGAATGCGGGCCCGTCGCCCTGCGCGGAGACGTTCGTGGTGTTACCGGTGTTCGCAGCGTCCGTCGCGTCCGTGGTGTTCGCGGTGTCCGTCGTGCCCGTGGTGTCCATGACCGTGCTCTCCTCCGCCTCTCTCGCTCTGTTCCACATGATGAAACGCACGGCCTCTTCGAGGCCGTCGGCAACCGGCTCGCGCCGCGCGGCACGCGTCTCTAGAAGCCGGGGTCGCAGCAGCCTTCGCGGCGCATGTGGCGGCCGACCTCCAGCCAGTCGTCCTGTGCCCCGGCCGCGCGGGCCATGGTGGTCACCGGCTCGAACGCGGCGACCAGGTCGGCCTGTCGGAAGGCGAGGCCACCGCGCAGCACGGACGTCGTACGGACCAGGTCGTCGAAGTCGGTGAACGGGTCGCCGTCGACCACGGTGAGGTCGGCGAGCTTGCCCACCTCCACGGTGCCCAGGTCCGCGTCCGCACCGAAGACCCGCGCCGGCAGCACGGTCGCGGTGCGCAGCGCCTGGGCCGGGGTGAGGCCGCCGCGGTGCAGGGCGCGCAGGGCGAGGTGGAGGTGCAGGCCGACCGGTACCAGTGGCTGGTCGGTGCCCAGGGCGATCAGGCCGCCGGCCGCGAGGATGCCCCGGTAGATGTCGGTCTCCCGCTTCAGGGTGGCGAGTTGGGCGCCGGTGGGTGGCGTCTTGGCCAGTTGGCCGACGAGGGCGGTGTCCCAGGGCGGCATCAGCGCGGTGACGCGTGGGTCGTCCGCGAGCTCGGGGTCCGCGCCGAGCAGGGGCGCGGCGGTGAAGGGCGTCGCGACGAGGTGGAACCCGGACCGGGTGTAGATCTCCTCCACGTCCTGGTACGAGCGGCCGCTCGCGGTCGTCGCGTGTCCGAACTCGAGGCGCTGTGTGGCCTGCAGATGGGTCGTCAGGTCCTGTCCGAGCTGCATGCCGGGAGTGCACAGGTGGCTGCCGCTGCGCACGCCGAGCCGTTCGTGCGCGAAGCGTGCCGCCTCCTTCATCACCCAACCGGGCGCCCGCACATAGGTTTTCACGAAGTCCCAGTCGAGGGCGGCCGCCCGGTCGAGGGAGCGGCGCAGACCCGCGCGGGTGCGGTGGGCGCGGCCCATGCTGTACGCGACGCGGGAGCCGTCCAGGAGTTCGCCGGTGGCCAGCAGGCGTGGTCCGGCGAGCGCCCCCGCGTTCACGGCCTCGCGGATGCGGGCCTGTTCGTAGGCGAAGCCACCCAGGGAGACCGCGGTCGTGATGCCGTACGCGAGTTGCAGCGCGGTCTGCCGGCCGCCGTAGGTGGACTGCCAAGGGTGGGTGTGGGAGTCCCACAGGCCCGGCAGCACCGTCCGGTCGGAGGCGTCGACGCGGCGGACGGCGGGGCGGTGGGTCGCCCGGTGCGGGGCGACGGCGGTGATACGTCCGCGTTCGACGGTGATGTCGACGTCGTCGCGCACCGTGTCGCCGGTGCCGTCCCAGAGCCGTCCCGCGTGCACCACGGTGTCGGCGGGGCGGGGGCGGCGCTGGTCGAGGGGAATACGCACGGTGCGGGCGGTGCCGGATGCGGTGTCCAGGAGCCGGAGTCTTCCGGCGGAGAGGTAGAGCAGCCGGCGGCCGTCGGCGGCCCAGCTCGGGTGGTCCGCCGCTTCCTCGGTGACCTGGTGGGGCGGGCCGTCGGGGGTGCCGTCGGGGCGGACCGGCAGCAGCCACAGCGCGGACTCGACGACGACGGCCATGGTGCGGCCGTCGGGTGACCAGGCGGGCCCCGAGTCGTACCGGTCGGCGAGCGAGACGTGCGGGGCGACGGCGTGCAGCGTCGCTCTGCCGGTGGTGGTGTCGACGACGCGGATCAGGTTGTAGCCCTCGCGGAAGCGCTGGTTGAGGCGGCCGCGGTCGCACAGGGCGACGTACCGGCCGTCGGGCGACCAGCAGGGCCGGCCGGGCAGACCGCCGCTGCCCAGCGGTTTCGCGAGGACCTGGTCCGTTCCTGCCGCGAGGTCGCGGACCACGAGGTTGCCGGACATGTCGAGGCACGCGAGCCGGGTGCCGTCCGGGGAGAGCGCGGGGAAGACCCGGCCGCCCCCGGCGAGGACGGTCTCCTTGCCGGTGGTCAGGTCGTGGCGGCGCACGGAGAACAGGCCCGCGCGATCGTCGGCGTAGACGAGACCCGTGCCGTCGGGGGTCCACGTCGGGGCGAGGACATAGCGTGTCGCCGGGGCCCTGACGATTCTGCGCGGGGCGTGACCGCCCGAAGTGGCGCCGACCCACAGGGAGTTGAGGGCGGCGAAGGCGACCGATCGCCCGTCGGGGGAAAGGGCGGGCAGATGCGGCGAGCGCACCGCGTGCACTCCCCCGGCCTCGAAGTCGTAAGCCTTGACGCGGTACCGGGGCCGGTCGACGGGGTGCCGTGCGGTGAAGGCGATGCGTTCCGCGTCCTCGGGGGCGTCGGGACGCACGATACGGAAGGTGCCGTCGACGGTGAGGAGCAGCGCGTCGTCGCCGGTCCAGCGAGGCGGCGCGGGGGCGAGGTCGCCGGACACCTCGACGGGCCTGCCGTCGACCACGAGCGTGCAGCTCGCGGCAGGTGCGGGGGTGGTCCGCAGGTGGGCGAGGCGGCCGCGCGGCGAGACGGCCGGGGTCATGACCTGGGCGCCGGAGTCGTCGGTGCGCTCGACGGCGACGGGCCCGGTGCCGTCGGCGGCGACCGAGGCGACGGTCGACGCCTGCAGCGTTCCGGCCGCCGTGACGACGCCCCGGACGAACAGCACCCGCCTCCCGTCCGGCGACCAGGTGGGGTCGAAATCCTCCCAGGAACCGGCCTGTCCGGGGCCCGACTGCCCTGACAGGCCGGTCAGTTGAGCCAGCCTCCCCGCCCGTACGTCGATCACCCAGATGCGGTACGGGCTGCCGGTGACCGGATCGCCGCCGCGCTCGGAGGCGAACGCGACGCGGGTGCCGTCCGGGGACCAGGCGGGGCCGCGGTCGTCCCACGGTCCGTCCGTCAGCTGCCGTGGCGTGCCCCCGTCGGCGTCCACGAGCCAGAGATGAAAGCCGCCACCCCGGTAGGCGCTGACGACGAGACGGCGGCCGTCCGGGCTGAACTGCGGCCTGCTGGGTTCCAGTTCGGGCGTGGTGAGCGCGGTCGCGGCGCCGCCCTCGCGCGGGATCGACCAGAGCACGTTCTGGATCTCGGCGACGACGCGGCCGCCCGACGGGTCGAGGGTGGCGGCGCCGTTCGTGGCCGCGGTGAACGACAGCGCGACGGGGTGGGCGTCGGCTGCCGCGGCGCTCAGGTCGAGAGCGGCGCCAGCGGCGACGGCACCGGCCGTGACGGTCGTGGTCTGCAGGAAGCGACGGCGGGAGAGAGCGGGACCGGAGAGAGGGGTGATGTCCATGGGGCTCCCAAGGCGCAGAGGGTGTGCGGGACCGGAGGATGCGCGAGGCGGACAGGAGACGCACAGCAACATACGGGGCGTCCGCACGGAAAAGCCCCGTCCCGCGCGACCAAGGCCGGATCACTGCGCCTTCCGGGTCCGCCGACGGATACTGACGGGCGCTGACGGAGAGGGGTTGCGCTGCGGGTCCGCCTCCGGCGAGCTGCACGGGAGGGCCCGGGGAATATGCCGGGCGCCGCCTCCGTTGAGGGGCGCAAAGGAGGCAACCGTGGAGCAGAAGTACTACACGCACGGGACGGCCGCGGAGCGCTGGGAGCGGGCGCGGATGTTCTTCGACGCGAAGGAGTTCACGACCGCCGCAGGGATCCTGGACGGCCTCGTCGAGGAGGTCCCTGAGCAGGTCGGACCGCGTCTGCTGCTCGCCCGCTCCTACTACCACTCGGCTCAACTGCGGCGCGCCGAGGCCGAGTTGCGCGTCATCGTCGAGCGCGACCCGGTGGAGCAGTACGCCCGGCTGATGCTCGGGCGGACGCTGGAGCGCCAGGGCCGGGACGCCGAGGCGTCGCCGCATCTGCGGATGGCGGCCGCTCTCGCCGGGGAGTTCCCGGAGGAGTGAGCCACGGCACATGGCCGGGGCCACGTCGTGGACGGGTCGGGACAGTCGGGGGCGGCGCCCTCGGGGCGGGGGGGGGGGGGGGGCCCCCCCCCCCCCCCCCCGGGGGGGGGGCCCCCCCCCCCCCGGGGGGGGCGCCCCCCCCGGGGGGGGCGGGGCCCCCCCCCGCGGGGGGGGCGCCCCCCCCGGGGGGGGGGCCGCCGCCC